>CAZAKQ010000001.1:0-6850 GCA_964486155.1 uncultured Candidatus Saccharibacteria bacterium
TGTTAGTTAAAACTACTGCACTAAAACCGCGGTCGTGAGTTTAGTGTAGTAATTTTGTTATATACTTTTTGAGAAAAAATAAATTTAAATTTCTTCTCCAAAATATATCTTTCTTATTTTTTCATCTTCTAATATTTCTTTTCCGCCTTCTAACGCTATTCTTCCATTTTCCAAAACATAAATTCTATCTGAAATTTTAGCCGCTTGTTTAGCATTTTGTTCAACCATAATCACTGAAACTCCTGATTCATTTATCTTTTGAATATGTTTAAAAATTTCTTTCATTATTTTAGGAGATAAACCTAAAGAAGGTTCATCTAATAAAAGTAATTTTGGATCTTGAATTAAAGCTCTTCCAATAGCTAAAATTTGTTGTTGTCCTCCACTTAAAGAAAAAGCATAATCATTTTGTTTTTCTTTCAAAAATGGAAATTGTTCAAATATTTTTTCAATTTTTTCTTTTACTAATTTTTTATTTTTAATTGTAAAAGCTCCCATTTCCAAATTTTCTCGTACAGTTAAATCAGAAAAAACCTGTCTTCCTTGAGGTACGAAAGAGATCCCTTTAGAAATTAGTTTGTATGTTGATAAATTAGTTATATTTTCATCTTGAAAAATGATCTCGCCTGAATAAATATTAGTTAAATTAAAAATAGACTTCAAAAGAGTAGACTTCCCTGCTCCATTTGGACCAATAATAGAAACAATTTCTCCTTCTTTAATTTTAAAATCCACATCTTTTAAGATTTCCATTCCATTATATCCTGCTTTTAATTTCTGAATTTTTAACATTTTTTGTTGACTTTTTTTTTACACTTGTTATTATATAAGTACAAATACCTTCGGGTCGGCCCGCCTTAGGCGGGAGATAAAACTAGAGAAGTCATTAAAGTAAATCTTTAATGGCTTTTCTTATTTTTTGATACTTTTCTTTATTTAATGTTTCTATTAGCTCATCTAATCGACGAGTATCTATTAACCGCACTTGAGAAATTACAACATAAGCATTTTTTCCATCGATATTACCTAAAGAAACATGATATGGATTCTTTTTAGAAGATGTTGTTAAAGGAATTATTAAACAAACATGTCGACTAAACCCTTTCACAATTAAAACTGGACGAGAAAATTCTTTATTAGTCCCATCTTGCTCATACCCAACATTTAAACCTAAACGACACCAACGAATCTGTCTTTCTTTATAAAAAGGTAAATAATTGTAGAGTTTTTCCATCTCTTTTTTATTTTTGTTCCAATTATCAAAATCTTTCATTTTTTATATTTGTAGATTATTTTCCAAAATAAGCTCTTAAAACTTCTTCATTATTTCTAACTTCATCTGGAGTTCCTTCAAATAAAACCTTACCATTCTCCATCACAATAATCCAATCTGAAACATCCAGGGTAAAATTCATATCATGTTCAATTAATAAAATCGTTTCTCCTTTTTCTTTCAAATTCAAAAGAATTTTCTTTATTTTATTTCTTAATTTAGGATTTACTCCAGCAACTGGTTCATCTAACATTATAAAAGTATGAGGGTTTAAAACTGTTCGCATTAATTCTACTAATCTTTTTTGACCATAACTTAAATCTCTACATAAATAATTCCCTTTTTTTGTCATCTCTATATCTTCAAGAGCTTTTTTGATCTTTTTATCTTTTTCTTCATCTGATTTATGTTTTCTAAAAAGATTTTTCCAGAATTTCTGATCTTTATTATCTAAAGCTAAATACAAATTATCTTTGACACTCAAGTTTTCAAATAACCGAGCTTGTTGAAATAATCTTGAAATTCCTGAATTAGAAATATCTTCGATTGAATGATCTGTAATATTTTCTTTTCCAAAATAAATTTTTCCTTTATCTATTTTTATTGTTCCTGAAATTAAATTAAAAACCGTAGACTTTCCTGCTCCATTCGGACCAATCAAAGCTGTAATAGTGTTATCTTGCACCTCAAAAGAACAGCCATTTACTGCCTTAACTCCTCCAAAATATTTCTTTAAGTTTTTAACTTGTAACATTATTTAATTATTTCTAATAATTCAAATTTACCATCTTTAATAGTCTTAAAACTATTTCCTCTTGTTTTCATATTTCCAACTTCATCAAATTCAATAGGTCCTAAAATACCTTCTATCTTTAAATTATTTAAAGAATCAACTAGATCTCCTTTCCCCACACTAGCTTTAATAATAGTCATAGATGAATCCCAGAAAGCACTTTCTAGAAGCCCTAAATCTAAATCAAAATTTGTTTTAATCAATTCTTGAACTTTTTTACCAACAGAATTAAGATTATTGACATCAAAAATTACTGAATTAAAAATTACTCCTTCAGCATCATTTCCTGCATTATCAATAAAGAATTGATTCTCCAAATCACCAGTTCCAAAATACTTAAATTCTAATCCCATTTCTCTAGCTTGTTTCAATAAAAAAGGTGTATCATTAAATACTGTTGTTGTTACTATAAATTCAACTTGTTTTTCGTCTGCTTTCAATAAAGTAGTTTTAAAATCTTTATTATCAAAACCTGAACTTGTTTCCATTAGTACAATTTTTTCTAGTTTGTCTCTTTCTTGATAACGATCTTTAAAACCTTTTAGCCATGTTATACCTAAATCATTTTGTAAATTTGAAATAGTACTAATGATAGGATCACCTAATTTATCTATTAAATAATCGGCAGAAGCAACACCTCTTGAATAAGGACTGGCTAATCCTACAAATAAATAATCACTTTCTTCAGGAACTTCTGATGAAACTGTCCCAACTCCTAACAGCGGTATTTCATATTGATTAGCAATGGGTTCTACACCAGCGATACTATTAGCCAACAATACTACAAGAGCATCTACTTGGTCTATTTGAATCATTTTTTGAGCTACAGTTACAGCTTCTTTTGAATCTCCTTTATCATCTTCAAAAATAAATTCTATTTTTGAAGCTTTTTCATTTTCTTTCTGATATTCACTTAAAGCTAAACTAGAAATCTTTTCGATTTTTTCTCCATATTCAGCTGCAAATCCTGTTAGAGGAACAATAAATCCAACCTTAATTGGCTCATCAATTTTTGGCTCTCCTTGATTCACAAAAAACCATCCTACTAAGACCAAAACGATTATTCCTAAAATTATTTGTATGTTTTTGTTCATGTTTTTATTTCTTATTTATTAATTATTTTTTAAAACTCATATAATACGGTTTCTCCATTTTCATCATAAACAGCAAAATCTATACTACTCATTGAGTCTCCATTTGATAACATATTAATTTCTCCTACAGCTCCTTCATATTTTTCAATTCCTTTAATATAATCTGATACCCCCAAAGCAGATCCATCAGAATTCAAAACTCCTTCATAAATTAGTTTAATTGTATCGTAAGCATAAGCTGACTCATTATTGGGATTCTTCTCAAAAGAATTTTTATATGTTTCTATAAACTCATTAGATTTTTCTGTGGGTTTAATTCTAAATGAAGGTATGGAGAAAATTGCATTATCATACAATGAGATAGATTCTTTAGGAGTTTGAATAAAAGCGATATTTCCAATAACTTCTATATCTTTCATTCCTAGTTCTTCCATTTGTTTAAATATAGAAGGATAATGAAATCCATAACCCATAACAATCATTGCTTCTGGATTAGATTCTTTAATTTTCAAAAGAGTAGTTCTGAAATCTTGATCTCCCATTTGGAATGTTTCTTTTTTTATAAAACTTATTCCTTTATCTTCAAGATACTTAACTTGATTATCTAAAGTATCTATTTTTTGATATAGAGTAGCAACTCCTGAATAATCTTTTTTATTTATAAATTCAATAGCATCATCCAAAAATTGAATTGCATTATAATATAATCTTAAGGTATATTTTTTATCTTTAACAATATCAGAATCTAAAGAAACAGCCACTAATACTACTTCTTTTTCTTCTGTTATTGGTTGAATAGCATTAATTACAGGAGTTCCAAAACAATAAACATAATTAATATTATCTATATCTATCATTTTATTAATAATAGAAACTCCTTCAGCCGGATCTCCTTTAGAATCTTCATAAATTACTTCTACTTGTCTATCATTCTTTGAGTTTATATCTTCAACAGCCAACATCATTCCATCTTGAACATCTTTACCCATAGCTGCTAAATTACCTGTTAATGGAACTATTACCCCAATTTTCACAGGATCATTGATTTCCGGTTCAGTATTTTGATTAACAAAAAACCATCCTATCAAGACTAAAACGATTATTCCTAAAATTATTTGTATGTTTTTGTTCATGTTATTTTTATTATTTAATAATTAATAATTAATAATGTTTAAATTTTTTTCTTATTCAGAAACAACAATATGTTTACCATTTTCTATTTTTTTAATCACTCCTTTAGACCAAACTATTCCTGGTTCAACAATTTCTAAATTACCTAAAGCACCATCAAAATTTTTAATCTTGTTTAATTCTTCAATAATCTGGTTTACTTCGGGTTTTGTTTTTGATTTAATTTTTTCGGTTGCTAAAACAATTAAATTAAATATATCATAAGAATTAGCCGTTCCCATTGTAGGATTTACACCGGTTTTAGCGAAAAACTTATCATTAAATTCATTGGTTGTTTGAGCTCCATTTGCATACCAATAACCTTCAAATAATTCTGGTTGCCTTGAACTTTCAAAAACTTGAATCGCCACTAAAGGTTTTTTAATTCCTAATTCCTTCATTTGCTTAACCAATATTTCTAAAGCAGGAGTTCCTACTAATATAAGATAAGCATCCACATCATCTTGTTTGACTTTAGTTATTGAACTTTTAAAATCCTTGTTACTTAAATCAACTATTTGAGGGTTAAAAATTTCAATATCAGTATCTTTTAACTGAATTTTTAAATCATCTATTATTGCTGTCATTGCTTGATCTTGGCTTCCAAAATAACCTAATTTTTGGATATTTTCTTTTTGAAGTTTTTCAATAAAAACTTTATTAACTTCACTTGGTGGAGTCCAATGAATAAAATTAGATTTTCCTTCAGCGATATTTTTTTCAGAAGCAACACAAAAATGAATAACATTATTGTCTAAAGTAATCGGAGAGATGGCATTTCCCACTCCACTACCAGATGTTATTAAAATATCAACCTTATCAACATTTATTAATTTATTAGCAGAAGCAACCGACTTAACTATATCAAATTGACCATCTTCAAACAGAACTTCATATTTGTATTTAGATTTTCCTAATTCTTCTTGTGCTAATAAAATGGCTTTTTGTGCATTTTCACCAAATATAGCAGCTGGTCCTGATAATGGTACGATCACCCCAATCTTAATAGGCTCAGTAATTTCAGGTTCTTTTTCTCCAAAATACTTAACTCCTCCCCAAATTACTAGTACTAGTATTACTAGAATTACAATGTTTTTTGTTAATTTATTCATTTTGTTTTTTCTTATTATTAATAATATTTTATATTAAAAATATAACACAAAATCTCCAAAATACATAACAAAAAAACTTTTTTATTATAGATTCATATTCTATCATTCTATAGAATGATAGAATATGAATTATATTATTATATATAATAATATAATTGTTTTAATACAAAAATCTAACAACTCAAGTCGTTGAGTTGTTAGATTTTTGTTAGTTAAAACTACTGCACTAAAACCGCGGTCGTGAGTTTAGTGTAGTAATTTCATATAATTTATTTTAAATATTTTTTGAGAATATCTATCGCTTCTTGTTCAGTTTCTGTTTTCATTAATTGCATTCTTAATTCTTTAGCCTCATCAAATCCCCTAACATAAGCTCCTATATGTTTTTTCATTAAATTAAAAGGTTTTACTCGCCTATCAGATCTAGAAGTTTCAAATTTCCAATTTCCATCCTTTTCCCCCGCTTTTGCATATAATTTTTCAAACAATTCAATATGCTCCACCAAAACCTCCAACCTATCCTTAACACTTGGACGTGCGACGTCCAAGTGATTATTAAATAATTGGGGGTTGCCGAAAATTCCACGACCAATCATTATTCCATCTACTCCTGACTCTTTAGCTCGTTCAATTCCCTCTTCAACAGATTTAACATCTCCATTCCCTAAAATTAAAATCCCAGTTCCTTTTGCCATTTCAACACCTTTTTTTATAATATCCCAATCAGCAGGAACTTTAGACATTTCTTTTTGAGTCCTGCCGTGAATTGTAATTGCTACTGGTTTTTCTTCTATTAAAACAGGTAACCATTTATCAATTACATTTTTCTTATATCCAATTCTAGTTTTAACAGACACGGGTAAATTTCCTGCTCCTCGTTTTGTAGCTCTTATTATTTTACGAGCCAAATCAGGAGTTGTAATTAATTTAGCTCCAGCCCCTTGTTTTAAAATATTTTTTTGAGGACAACCCATATTAATATCTATTCCATCAAAGCCTAATTTCGCCACTATTCGAGCCGTCTTTTCAAAATTTTCAGGTTTAGAACCAAATAATTGAGCTACAATAGGTCTTTGTTGCTCTGTATAATGCAGAAGATGCATTAATTTTTCTTTTCCTTCTGAACACATTCCATCACAAGACACAAATTCTGTCCACAAAATATCTGGTTTCCCATATTTAGACACTATTTCCCGAAAAGCAGAATCAGTAACATCAAGCATAGGTGCTAATGCGAAAAATGGCTTCTTTAATTTTTCCCAAAATCCTTTATTCATAATAATTTAAAAAATTCCAAATTTAGATATAGTTCAACGAAACAAAGAAAAAATATTTGAACAAATAATTTAGTAGTCCGACTACTTTAGTCTATTAATTTAAAATCTTTAGATAAATTCGTGTTAGTGCA
>CAZAKQ010000001.1:6950-16225 GCA_964486155.1 uncultured Candidatus Saccharibacteria bacterium
CTTTAGTCTATTAATTTAAAATCTTTAGATAAATTCGTGTTAGTGCAGTTTCAGTAGTCGGACTACTAAATTATTTTTCTTTTCTAAACCTGCCTGCCAGCAGACAGGGTTAAGGAAGAAATATGCTAAATTTAAGGTTCTTTTTCTTTGAATTTATATAACACCTTATTATCAAATCTCAAATCTATATATTCAAACTCTTTCCCTTCTAAATCTCCAAGGTCTATTAACACAGCTTGGAGATTTTCTAATAGTACTTCAAAATCTTGTTTTTGGTCAAAAATTAACAAAGAATCATTAGCAAAAATTAATTCATAATCTCCATTTTCTTTAACTACCAATTTATAAACATCTATATTTATATCTTTCAAAAATCGAATAAATAAATTTACTTTTTCAAATTGATTTTCTCCAGCCTCAAATAAATAAACTCGCCCAAGACTTGGGGGTGCTACCCCCAAGTGATTTTCTTTAGTTATTTCTTGTTGATATTTAAAATAGACATCCTTAGAAAAACTCATAGCTTCTGCATAAATATATCCTTCATTATCCATAAAATAACAAATTTCATCATTTAATTCTCCGTGGGTTAAGTTCTTTACTTCGTCTGAGGATATCATCTCTAAATCTGTGGATGTGGCTAATTGACTGTTATTTCCGTCATTTTGCAGTAGTCCAACCACTATATTTTCACAATAAAGTGCAAAAGGTTTTCTTTCTTTTATATTTATTTCTATAGATTGCAAATTTTTAAAAGAAATTATCAAATCTTCTATTCTTAAAAAATTGTTCATTAGTTCTTCTTTGATTTTAGATTTTGGATAAATTAAAATATTTGATTTAGAAAATAACCAAAAATAATTTCCATCAATATTTTTATTAATTATTTCTAAAATATATTCACTTTTAACTATTTTGTTTCCTGTTATATTAATATTTGAAATATTTAATTTCTCTTGTTTTGAAACATAAGACAAAAACAAAACTAAAATAATCAAAAAAATCCAAAATAACACAAATTTTGTCCAAAAAATTCGTTTATGTCTTTTAGCGACTCTTTCTGATCTAAATTTTCTTAACATAAATTTATTATAACATTAGATCATTAAAACACTAGAACATAAAAACAACAGGCAAGGCGAAGCCTTGCCTGTTTATTTTTATAATCCTAATTTTCTAAAGGTTTTTCTTCATCTATGTTAGGTTCTGTTGAGTCTTCATCTGGAATTTCCTCTATTTTTTCATTTTGAATTTCAATTTGTTCTTTTAGTTCTTCTGTTTTAATGTTTTCATTCTCTGGAGTTCTAGTGTTCTCGTGCTTTAATATTTTAATGACTTCTCTACCTCCCATATATTTTTGAAGAACTTCTGGAATTTTAACCGAACCATCAACTTGTTGAAAGTTTTCTACTAAAGAAACTAAAATTCTAGGAGTAGGAATAGCTGTACAGTTTAAAGTATGTACATAACGAGCTTTTTCTTCTCCGTTTTTATAACGAATATTAAATCTTCTAGCTTGAAAATCATGAAAATATGATGCTGATGAAATTTCCCTATATTTTTGTTCTCCTGGAACCCAAAGTTCTACATCATATTTTTTAACTTGTCCTTGTCCTAAATCTCCACCACAATTTACAACTGTATGATAAGGAATACCTAAAGATTCAATAAATTCTTCTGTATTTCGATTTATCCATTCGTGCCATTTTACTGATTCTTGGTGATCAGCCTCACATAAAATTACTTGCTCTACCTTAAAAAATTCATTTACTCTAATTAAACCTTTAGTATCTTTACCATGACTTCCTGCCTCTCTTCTAAAACAAGGAGAGAATCCTAAATATTTTTTAGGTAAATCTTTTTTCTTTAAAATTTCTCCTGAATGATATCCTGTTACAGGAATTTCTGCCGTTCCAATTAAATAATCTTCATCTTGAGTTTGATAAATATCATCAGCTTCATTAGGTAAATGTCCTGTTCCATATAGATTTTCTTTTCTAACAATAGCAGGTGGAAGCATTGGAACAAAACCTTTTTTTTCAAAAAAATCATTAGCATAATTCCAAATCGCCCAAGATAATCGAGCTCCATCTCCTAATAAATAATATCCTCTGAATCCATGAATTTTAGTTCCTCTTTCAAAATCTACCATTTCTAAATTATTCATGATTTCTATATGATCTTTAGCTTCAAAATCAAAAACTGTTTTCTCTCCCCAAACTTTAACTTCTTGATTATCTTCATCAGAAGCCCCTTCTGGCACAGACATATCAGGAATATTAGGAACTTGTAACATTAACAATTTCCATCTTTTCATTATATCCTTTAATTCTTCTTCTGATTTTTGTAATTCTGTTTTTAATTTTTGAGATTCTTCTATTAGTCTTTCTTTTTCTGGAAATTCTTGTGTCTTAGCAACTCTGTCTGATAAAACATTTTGTTCTGTTCTTAATCTTTCTACTGTTAATAAAACTCCTTTTCTTTCTTCATCAACTTTCAACAATCTTTCTACATCAAAGTCCATATGCTTTTTCTTAGCACCAGCTTGTATAGCTTCTTTATTTTCTCTTATAAATTTTATATCTAACATTTTATTAGGTAGTTAGGATATTAGGTCATTAGGTTGTTAGAGAAAATTTGCTTCACAAATTTTCCTCTCTAAATCTTAAATCCTAAATTTTAATTATTAAATCTGAATCTGGAATTAGCCCTAAACCTTTTTACATAAAGGTTTAGGGCTTTTTGAAGCTGAGTTTATTTTTTTATAATAAAAATTTATTAACATTATTTTTGTTTTTTATTTAGAAGTCTAACCTTGGTAATGATCAAACAATATTCAATAACTAAAGATTATATTTATCTTAGTTAAAAGGTCTGACTTCGTCCTCATCATCTTAATTCTAACAGAAATGTTAAAAATTAAAAAGTAATACTTAAAAATCTCTAGCTCTTAAAAAACAATCTAATCATCTAATTAGTCCAGTTAACTGGACTAATTATTGTTCAAAAAATTAAAAATTAACAACAAATTATTTTGTGTTAAAATATGTTAAATGAAAGAAGCTAAAGAATTAAAAAAAGAAGATTGGCATGAAAATATTTTAGAAATGTCTGACCCTCCTAAGCAACTAAATTATCGCGGTCAAAAACCAGATTGGAATTCCATTTTTTTGACAGTAGTTGGTTCTCGTAAATATTCTCAATATGGTAAAGAAGTCTGTCAAAAATTAATTGCTGGGTTAAAAGGCTATGATATTACCATTGTTTCTGGATTAGCTTTAGGAATAGATGCTATCGCTCACAACTCAGCTTTAGATAATGGATTAAAAACTCTAGCAATTCCTGGATCAGGTTTAGATGAAAAGGTTTTATATCCAAAATCAAATCTCCCTTTAGCTAAAAAAATATTAAGTGCTGGTGGAACTTTATTATCTGAATACGAACCCGAACAAAAAGCAGCTCCTTGGACTTTTCCTCAAAGAAACAGAATTATGGCTGGGTTAGCTAAAGCTACTTTAATCATAGAAGCTACTGAAAAATCAGGTACTCTAATTACAGCTCGTTTAGCTTTGGAATATAATAGAGAAATTTGTGCAGTTCCTACTTCTATTTTTTCATTTTATGGAAAAGGGTCTAATAAATTATTAAATCAAGGGGCCACTCCCATTACTTGTTCTGAAGATTTATTGCAAGTTCTAGGTTTTGATTTACAAGACACCGCTCCTCAATTAGAAATGCGTTTCAATGATTGTTCTAAAGAAGAAAAACTAATAATAGAAAATATAAAAGAACCCAAATCACGAGATGAATTAATTCGTGAGCTAGAAATACCTGCTAGCCAAATCAATATTCTTTTGTCCTCAATGGAAATTAAAGGGATAATTATTGAAACTTTAGGAAAAATTCAGATTAAGAATTAAAAAGAGAAAACCCGTTAATTAAAAACGTGAATTCTCAATTACGGGTTATAGATATAATTCATCTTATTCTTCTTGGATAAAATCTTTTTAATACTCTACTTAAAATCAAAGTACATATAAGATATAAGATAGCAAGAACAAGAAAGATATCTGGAGGTTTTATAAAAAAACTTACAACCCAAGTAGTTATTACTCCTGTTAATACATAAGCCAAAGCAAATGGCCAGAAATTTATTAACAATGCAAATATTCCTACTAAAGCAAAAAATAAACTATTTTTTTTAAAAAAACATTCATCCTTCATTTATATTTCTCCTATTTTATAAAGTCAAAGTTTTATATTCTATATACTATTACCATAGTAAAATAAAACTAAATAAAAGTCAAAGGTTCAATTCTCAAAATTTTAAGAAAAGTTAGGATTAAAAATTAAATAGCTCAGCGGGTTAGGCTATTTATTATTTATATATTAAGCCATTTGAACACCTCTCCGCCAGCTGGCGGACCGTTGAGGCGTTTGTTTATTTATCTTTTTAATCAATTACTGCGGTTAACTGGAGTAATTAATTTAATCTAACATTTTTTATATTTAATCAATGATTTAAATAGAGCGAGACTCTAGCCTCGCCGTTAATTAATTTAAAATCTAAAATTTATAATTTAAAATTCGGTAAAATTCTTGCCTGCCTGCCGGTGAGGCAGGTTAAGAATTTTACCGTTTGATCCACTCATCATTCTGTCTCACTAACAACTCTTTCTTTTTTTCTGGTTCAGCCATTATCTCCTCTGTAATTTTTTCCATTCTAATAGATTGCGAACCTTTAATTAGAATAATATCATTCTCTTGAATCTTATTTTGTAAAAATCGCCCTGCTTCATCTGATTTTTCAAATACATAAATATTTTTACTCTTCATTCCTTTTTTATTGGCTTCTTGAGCTATATGTTTAGATCGTAAACCTACAGTCACTAAAATATCACATTTTCCTACTAACAACTCTCCTATTTTTTTATGTTCTTCAGTAGAGTACTTTCCTAATTCCAACATATCTCCAATAGCTAGTATTTTCTTCGCTCCTTCTCTTGTTTCTAATAAACCTAAAGTCTCAACTGCTTTTTGAACAGCAACAGGAGAAGCATTATAAGAGTCATCTATTAATATTGTCTTTTTTATACCTTTCAAAATTCTCATTCTCCCTGGTTGGGTTTTATATCTTTTAGCTAAAGCGCTCGAAATTTGCGCTACATTTAGATTCTGCGAAGCTCCCACTGCTATAGCAGCCAATGCAGAAAAAGTATGAGATTTACCTACAACTCCTTTTAATTTCATAGGAGCACTAGCTCCTGCATACTCTACTCTGAATATCTGTCCAACAGGAATTCTTTCTTTATACAAAATTTCATCATTCATTCCACGGATACTTGCCCCTTCTTTATATCCAAAAGAAATTTTTTGAGCTTTAGTAGGAATTTTTATAGAAGCCATATCTTCATCGTCATAATTAAACACTAAAATTCCATCTGCTTTCATATATTTAGCTAATTTCTTTTTTTCATCCATTAAATCTTGAGGAGATTTAAAAAATTCTACATGTACAGGAACTTTAGCAAAACGAGTCATTACAACAATATCAGGCTTTAATAATTTAGCTGACCTTTCAATATCTCCGGGAGTATCTGCTCCTACTTCTAAAACTAACCATTTTGGATAATGATTTTTTAATAATATTACTCCCAAACCTATAAAAATATTCTTAAACCAGAGAATAGGATTATTCCAAGCATTATCACACCCTAAAATAGTTAGAGGAACTCCTATTTCACTATTAAATGATTTTTCTGATTTCCTTACAAAATAAGCTGAATTTAAAACAGTATAAACAGCATCTTTAGTAGTAGTCTTTCCTACACTTCCTGTTATAGCTACAATTTTTGGTTTATATTTTCGTAATACTAATTTAGCTTCAAGCTGAAGAATAAAAACTATTATTTTTTTGAATATATTTTTCATGAAATTTTATTCTCTTTCGTCAAATAAAATTCGCGGACTAAATGCGGAATTAACGCATAAAGTCGCAGAAATTTATAACAACGAAATCTTTTATTTTAAAACCCCGGTCTGCTACGATACTTTTTAGAGAATTTTTTGAAAATGTCTTCTCAAAAAATTCTCTAAAAAGTATCTCGCTGAGACAAATTTTTGCGGAGCAAAAATTCGTTACTTTCGACTTTATAGGCTTTACAGACTTTCGACTCCAACTTTGTCGGGCATCACTTCATAATAATTAACCAAAAATTTAAAAATATTCATAAAAGGCTCAGTTAAAGAATGTGATGCATACTTAACTTCCTTAGGATCTATGATATATAAAAAAGTTAAAAACTCAGGTCTAGTAGCAGGGAAATATCCAAAAAAACTGTGCAAATATTTATCTTCATAATATCCTTTTCCGTTTTCTTCCGCCATTTGAGCTGTTCCTGTTTTAGCAGCAATATAATAATCATCTGATTTAACAGTTCCGCCTAACAAAGCTTCGTCCACAACTACTGCCAACATACGACTTATTTCCTTACTAGTTTCTTCTTTTAGTACTCTAATATTTGTATCATAAAAAATCTTATCTGACGACATCATTCCATATTTTATTTCTTTTACTAAATGAGGGGTTATTAAAACTCCTCCATTAGCTAAGGCCGACAAAGCTTTCACTGTTTCTATTGGAGTAATAGCTATCCCTTGTCCAAATGAAGCTGTAGCATATTCTATATCACGAGTACTTTTTAAGTTAGAAACTAAACCATATGTTTCATTTGGTAAATCAATACCCGTTTCCTCTCCAAAACCTAAATCCAATAAATATTGAGCAAATTTTTCATTTCCTATCTTATTTTCTATAAAAGCAGCCCCTACATTTAAAGATTGATTTAATACTTCTTGCATAGAAACTATTCCCCTGGCCTTTCCGTCATAATTTGAAAAAGTTTTTCTATCTAAAGTTTTAAAACCAGTATCATTATATGTACTTTCAGCGGTAATAACTCCTGTGTCTAAACCAATAGCCATAGTCAAAGCCTTAATAATTGAGCCCATCTCATAAACACTTTCTACAGCAGGATTACCAAAACGTACTCCTTTTTCTACTTTAGAAAAATTATTAGGGTCAAAAGACGGAGAAAACCCAAGGGCGTAAATTTGACCATTATTAGGATTAATTATTATTCCTCCAGCTAATTCAGTTTTCCATTTATCTTTTATTTTTCCTAATGTTGTTTCTAAATACTCTTGAACTGTAGGTTCAATAGTTAATATGATATCTCCCTCTTTATTTGATTCTTCTCCTACTATAACTGAATTTAAATTTAAAAATATCTCTGCAAAAAAATTCACAAAAAGGTTTTTAGATTCTCTTTTTAAAAGATAATTATAATAATTCTCTACTCCATAAATTCCTTCTAGAGAATCTTTATTATAACCAACAAAACCTATTACATGAGAAGCTAATTTATTTCCTGGATAAAAACGCCATTTATCTAACTCCAAAATAACTCCTTTTAATTTTAAAGCTTTGATTTTTTTTTCTATTTCTTTGTCAACGATTTCTTTTTTGATAACCTCATAGGTATCTCCTTTTTTTCTAGCTCTATACAAAAAGTCTTCTTCATCTAATTCAATAATTTCTGACAATTTTAAATAAACACTTTCGGGATCTTCTATCAGTGAAGGATTAATGGTTAATTTAAAACCTGAACGAGTCATTCCTGCAGAAATTCTTTTTCCATCTTTATCTTCAAAATAAATATTCCCCCTATTAAAAATATATTGAGGTTTTACATATTGATTATCAGCTTTTTGTTTGTAATCTTCTCCTTTTACTATCTGAACAATATATAATTGACTAATTAAAACAAAGAAAAAAAGAAAAAAACCCGCGCATAAAAATTTTATTCTGAATAAAAAATTAGATTTTCTCATATCTTAAATATTAGAACCTAAAGAAAGTTTGTTATTTATGATACTTTTATCTACAAAATTAACTTTGGAAGCTTCTGCATAACCTAATATCTTAGCCATATCTAAATTAATATTTTTTTTCAATGACATATATTTAAATTCTAAATCACCAATAGAAGAATCAAGATTTATTATTTCTTGCTGAATATATTGATAAGTAGTAATATTTACAGTTGTTTGGATAATTAAATAAATATAAAAAGAAAATAGAAAAGCAATAGAAAAAACCAAAGAAATAAAGATTTTCTTTTTATTTATATTATTTAATTTTAAAATTGCTGTTTTCATAATAGTTTAGCTTATAGCTGATAGCTTTTAGGTTATAGGGAAGAAATCGCTTTGCGATTTTTCTTCATTTATTTAAAATCTACAATTTACAATTTTTAATTCAAAATCTTTGATTTTGATATTATTCTAAGTTTTGCACTTCTAGAACGAGGATTTTCTTTTAATTCTTTGTCACTAGGAGTGATAGGTTTTTTATTTATTAAAATTCCTTCTTTTTTATTTTTTAAATCTTTAAAAAATCGTTTGATAACTCTATCTTCTAAACTATGAAAAGATACCACTGCTAATCTTCCATTTAGATTTAATGCATCAAAAGCTTTATTCAAACCTTCTTTTAAAGATTCAATTTCATCATTTACAGTGATTCTTAAAGCTTGGAAGGTTTTAGTAGCAAAATGAGTTTTTCTAAATAAATACCATTTTGGAACTGCTTTTTTAATTATCTCTACTAATTCAAAAGTAGTTTCTATCTTTTTTTCTTTTCTGGCTTTACAAATTTCTTTAGCTATTTTTCTAGAAAATTTTTCTTCTCCGTATCCAAAAATGATATCTGCTAAATTTTTTTCATCCCAAGTATTTACTATTTCAAAAGCCGTTAAATCACTTTCTTCCAAATCTTTTTTTAATGACATTATTAAAGGTTCGTCTTTTTGAAAAGAAAAACCTCTTCCTGAATTATCTAATTGATCTGAACTTATTCCTAAATCAAAAACTATTTTATCCACTTTTTTAATTTCTAAAGATTTCAAAGCTAAATCTAAATTTCTAAAATTTTGGTTTAGCAAAAATAATTTACATTCTGTATTTTTTTTGATTTTATCTAAAGCTGATTGATCTTGATCTAAACCAATAACTAATCCTGACTCCCCCACCAAAGAACAAATTTTTTTTA
The DNA here is from genome assembly GCA_964486155.1 of uncultured Candidatus Saccharibacteria bacterium. Taxonomy (GTDB): domain Bacteria; phylum Patescibacteriota; class Minisyncoccia; order Phycocordibacterales; family UBA12079; genus JAHITU01. The sequence goes on from CAZAKQ010000001.1 coordinate 16,063, forward strand.
AATATCCTCCTCCACCGACAGTTCCATCCAAAACGACATCATTTTCATGAATATTTAATCCCTCTATTACTTCATTTAAAAGAACTGGCTTATGGATTGTTGTTTCCATCACTTTCTTTAATTCCGATTTATCTTTTTTATTCATTATTTTCAGTTAACTTGA
>CAZAKQ010000001.1:16325-37920 GCA_964486155.1 uncultured Candidatus Saccharibacteria bacterium
CCTAATTTTTCTGCTAATACTTCAGCTGAACTTTCAATTTTATCTCGATAAATTTTCCAAGATTTTTCATCCCAAATTTCAATATGATCCCCTACTCCAGCTAAAATAACTTTAGTTTTCAACTTTGCATAAGATTTTAAAAAATCTGGGATTAAAATTCTTCCTAATGAATCTAATCCTGCTTCAGAAGCTCCGCTAGTCATAAATCTCTTAAAATTTCTTTGATCTGCTTGAACTGATTGAGGTAATTCCTGCATTACTCTTTCCCATTCTTTTGGAGTATAAACGGAAATACAATGGTCTAATCCTTTGGCTAATACAATTTTCTTTCCAACCACCACTCTAAATTTAGCAGGTAACGAAACCCTTTTCTTTAAATCTAATGTATGTGTGTATTCTCCGATTAACATGTTGTTTTTTCCACTTTTTACCACTTGTCCTATATTTTATAACACTACATCCCACTCCGCAACTAAAGTTATCCACAGGGCTAAATTTGAATTAAATTCAACCCAATTTTCAATTCACAATCCGCCAACTGGCGGCTCAATCAATTATCAATGAACCAATTTCAAAAAAACTAAAACTCTTTACTTTTTTTATTTGTTTTTTATTTATATCATATCTATTCCAAAATTCTGCAGAATTCCGGAATAGATATATTTATCAATATATTGAACACCTCAACCGGTTGAGGTGTTCAAATTTTAAGTTATTTCTATTATTAACTTTATGGACTTTATGGACTTTTGACTCTATACTATGAAACATGAGTAAAAAACATAATACGCCTCATCGGCATACAAGAAATAAATCAAAGAACAAAAAATCTAAACAAATAGAAATTTTTGAAGGAAATATTATTGTAACTGGAAAAAAAAGAGGATTTTTAAAAACAGAAAAAGGAGATATTGAAATCTCTGATTTTAATTTAAATACTGCTTTAAATGGAGACATTGTAAGAGTCGAAATTTCAGGCTCAAAAAAGAAGCAAAAAATTAAAGTTGTTGAAATAATAGAACGATCTAAAAAAAGATTTGTAGGAACTCTAGGAAAAGACAACCAAGGATATTTTTTAATTGCTGACGATCCAAAATTTTATCCCCACTTAGTAATAACAGATTTTTCTGATTTGGATGTAGCACGTCCAAGTCAAGATGTAAAGATTTTAGTTGAAATGAATATATGGGATAACCCTAAAAAAGATCCTACTGGGAAAATTATAAAAATTATAGGACATAAAGGAGACAATGAAACTGAAATGCAATCTATTTTATACGAAAAAGGTTTTGAGCCTGGCTTTCCTGATGGAGTAGAAACTGAAGCTGAAAAAATATCTAAACAAGCTCAAAAAGATTTTGAACAAGAAATTCCAAAACGAAAAGATTTTCGAGATAGAATCACTTTTACCATTGATCCAGACGATGCTAAAGATTTTGATGATGCCTTATCTTTCAAAAAATTAGATAATGGAGATTTTGAAGTTGGAATTCATATTGCTGATGTTACTCACTATGTTGGAATTGACTCTAAAATAGACAAAGAAGCTACTGAAAGATGTACTTCTGTATATTTAGTTGATCGTACAATCCCCATGCTTCCTGAAGTACTTTCAAATGATTTATGTTCTTTAAATCCTAATGAAGATAAATTAACTTACTCAGCTGTTTTTATAATGAGTAAAAATGCGAAAGTTAAAGAAAGTTGGTTTGGAGAAACCATTATTCATTCAGACAAAAGATTTACTTACAAAAACGCTCAAGAAACTTTAGATAAAAAAGAAGGAGAATTTTATGAGGAACTAAAAACTCTAAATGATTTAGCCCTAATATTACGAGAAAAAAGAATCCAACAAGGTTCAATGTCTTTCAGTTCAAATGAACATAAATTTATTTTAGATGAAAAAGGGAAAGCAATTGATGTAGTAGAAAAAGAAATAATGGAAACTAATGAATTAATTGAAGATTTTATGCTTTTAGCTAACAGAGAAGTAGCTGGTTATATCACAAACAGAGAAGAAGAATTAAACACTGATCTTCCTTTTGTTTATCGTATTCATGATATTCCTAAAGCTGATCAAATTCATGAGTTATCTGATTTTTTGAAAACTATTGGTTTTAATTTAAAAATAAAAGACAATAAAATTTCTTCTAGAGAATTAAATGATGTCTTAGAAAAAATAGAAGGATTGCCTGAAGAAGATTTGATTTCTACTGCTATGCTTAGATCTATGGCAAAGGCAATTTATTCTGTAAATAATATTGGTCATTTTAGTTTAGGTTTTAAACACTATACTCACTTTACATCCCCTATTCGTCGTTATCCAGATATGATGGTGCATCGTTTAATGAAAAATTATTTAGCTGGGAAAAATCTTTCTCCTCGTTCAGTCAAAAAATACAAAGAACTAACTTCAAAATCTACTCAACAAGAAATTGCTGCTGTAAACGCAGAAAGAGCTTCTACAAAATATAAATTCGTAGAATTAATGTCAGATAAAATAGGTCAAGAATTTGAAGGAATCATTTCTGGTATTACTAAATGGGGGGTTTATGTTCAAATAGAAAACGGCGCTGAAGGAATGATTAGTGTTCGTTCTCTACAAGATGATTATTATCAATTAGACACCAAACACTATTCTCTAGTAGGACAAAAAAACGGTTCTAAATATACCCTTGGAGACAAAATAAAAGTGAGATTAATCAAAACCAACCTAGACAAACAAATTATTGATTTTGAGTTAGTTTAAAAATTACTACTCTATTTCCTTCAACAGTCGCCAGCAACTCACCTGTCATTGGATTAAAGATATGTTTTGTAGTGGTTGCATTACTTATATTGTAATACATATTAGGGTAAGTTGTTGTAGCTGTACCGTTTCCTTTGATTATTCTTATATTTTCATGATCATAAGCATAATAATCTATATTTGAATCTACATTAGATGATATTAATCTATCTCTCCAATTCCAAAAATAAGAATCAGATCCTATTCCTGTTACATTTCCATTATTATCATAAGTATAAGTTGTTCCATTAATATCTGTGACTGCTTGAGGGTTAGCATAACCTGTTTCTCCATAAGTGTAAGCTCCTTGATCAGATTTGTTTGTTATGTTTCCTATTGCGTTGTAGGTATATGTTCGTGAGAATGGATTACTATTAGATTGTGTAGTTGAAGCTGAAGTTAAACGATAAAGGTCGTCATAGTCGAAAATGATTGTTTTTTCTGTATCTGTGTCTGAAACATCTACTATTTGAGTGATGTTACCCATATTATCATGTTCATAAGTAAAATATTGAGCTTTAGTACTTGTAGCTGCTGACGTTAATACAAATGTAGAAGTTGCTGTACTCCAAGATCCTTCAGTAACAGAATCATCCCATAATTTAATTCGCCAATAATATAAAGTACTAGATGCTAAAGCAGAACCTCCATAAGAAATATCAGCAATTCTGGTTCCTTCTGGAGTAGAACTTGCTAATGTTGTCTTAGTACTATCCCAATAAATTGATGAAAAATCCGTACTTGTAGCAACTTGAATTTGATAATCTGTAGCTATATCTCCAGAGTCTGGATCATTGTATATCGCTGAAAATTCTGGAGTATTATCTATTACTTCTGTTGGATTTGTCAAACTTTCAGTTTTTAAACTAGTTGGTTCCAATGGAGCTGAATTTCCTACTAAATGAACTACCGTCAATTTTGGGTCTTGTGATGTTCCAGAATAATCTGCCGAAGAGAATCTAGCTAAATTTATTTTTTCTGAAGCTGGTATAACATCTATAATATCGTGACCTTCTCTAAAACCATATTTACTTATACCTATCTTTGAAATTTCTGAAATACCAGTTGAATTTAAAGACCAATCATTATAACTTGAAGTACTCATATCACCTAAATCAATTCTATCACTACTATCATGCATTTCAGTAGGACCGTTAATAGAATCACCAACTTGATCATAATCTCCACTAGAAAAAGAAGTATTATATTCCGGACTTGAAGAAACTATAGCCACAAAATCATCTCCATCATTATCTTCATCTTCTATAAGTGTATTATATAAAGACACGGTAACTTCATCTATAGTATCATTATCAGGAATAGAAGAAGTATCAAATAAAATTAAACCTCTTCTAATACTAACTTTATCTCCTGTGCTAGTATTTCTAGACTGTGAATCAATATATGTCGCACTATCGTTACAACCTTGATTTGCAGATGTAGCATCATGTACTGTATCCCATGAAGTCCCATCATATCTACAAAAACCATCAACTGATGTACTTTCGGTATCAGCATCTGGATAAAAAGTTGTTGTAGTATCTGTATATACAGGATATATAGGAGATTCTTCAAAAAACTTTTTGGGTAATATTTTAGTAAGAATATAAGAATTATTATCTTTGAGTTCTATATTTACCTGAATAGGTTCAATATTTCTTTTTTTGGTTTCTTTTCTATCTACATTTGTATACTCTAAATTACTATCCCATAATAAAAATTCATAAAAACCAAATCCTCTCATCTTAGACTCTTTTTTATTAATTTTTAAAAATTTATTTTTAGAAACCTTTAATATCCCTTCTTTTTTCCACTTTTTCTTCTTATCTTTTTCTTGATTAAATTCAACTTCATCTGAATACGAAATATTAAATGAATAATTTAATTTTGATGGATTTGAGTTAATTCTTACTAATTTCTCAAGACGTGGTATTCTACCAAAATCAACATAATAAATTAAATCTCCTTCTGGATATGCCCCTTCATAAACAACATAATTAACATTTTTTTGCAACCCTGTTGGAGTCATTAAATTTCCTCTTTCAATTCTTCCTACAACATCATAAACATCAATAGCTTGAATCGACATATCTATCGATTTTTCATTTATAGTTTTGTTTTCAAAAACATTCCATCTATTATTATTATGCATAACAGCTACACCAACTGAACGTTCAGGAACAAAAACTTCAAACGGAGAATTAATCATTTCAAATCCTTTTACGGTAGAAGTCGATACAGCTATTGGAACAAAATCTGTATTTATTTCTTGCCATCCATAAAAAGTTTTATAATTTATCCATTTTGAATGAAATTCTGTTTTAAATTTTAATACCTCTCCTTTTTCATTAAATTCAATAGGTTCTGAATTATAATTCCAACCTTTTTTAATTTTACTAGTTTCTTCAGCATAAGCCACTTTTGTTCCTAAAATATTTTCTAAAACAAAGAATCCTATTTTACTTAATGAATTATTTACTTTAGCAAAAAATAAACTTTTTAAATTTTCATTAAAACCAGTTGAACCTGTAAAAGGAACACTTTCATCAAATACAGGGCTGTTATTTTCTGTTATATCATTTTCATTTGTAGTTTCATCTGTATAACCATTATTTAATTTCCAGTATCCTTGTAAACCAGTTTCATCCCCATTTAATTCATTCTGATAGTTGTTAGATATTTCTGTTGAAGTTCTAACAGTATTCCAAACTCTAATTTCATCTATAAGACCATCAAAAAAATGTGTAGAAGCTACAAGAGTTCCTATTCTAAACGGTGCTGTTCCATTATAAACAGAATTATTTAAAGACGTTTGAGTTGAACCTTGTTGAGAACCATTTAAATAAAATTTAACCTCTTTTGCAGAAGCATCATAAGTTACAGCAACATGCTTCCAAGTACCTTCTCCTAAATCAACATTTACATAATTTGATCCATCCCAATTATTTCCTGCATCTTCAATATAAGTGTAGAATTCCAAATTACTTGATCTATCTCTATAACCAAATTGATAACTTCTATTTGAACTTTGGTCATCTTTTGTTATTAATGGATAAGTAGATCCACTAGGTGCTGTTTCAATCTTTACCCAAGCTTCAAAAGTAAAATCACCTATAATATCTAACCCTGTTTGATTAGCATCTGTAATTGAAAGATATTGACTTGAATTTCTTTCTAAGTCAAGACTGTAGGTATTAGAATTCATAATTGAAGAATCTACATCAGTATTAGTTTCAATTTTTTGTAAATGATAACCAGTAGAAGTTGCGTATTCATAAGAAGATTCTACTCCATTTCCAAATTGAATAAAATCTTTTTGTTTAGAAGAATGATAATCAATACCATTAACAATTGAATCTTGAGTACTTGTTCCTACCTCACTATATGAAACTTCTTCCAACAATCCGGCTATGTTGTAAGTATAGGTAACTTTAGAACTATCTGGATAAATTATTTCTGTTTTATTCCCTTGTCTGTCATACTCAAATTCTGTTTCAAAAATATTAATTCCTATTTCTCGAATTTCTTTAGCAATATAGCCCCAAAGATTATATTCATATTTAGTCATAACATCAGTTGTTGTAGCTGAACAGAGTCTTCCTATTCCATTAGTACACCAATCGTATTCATATAAAATTTCTGTTCCTCCTTGCCCTATATAATCTTCAGTCAAGATGCGACTATTATCGTCAAAAGTATAATTTACAGTTTGACTTTTAGGATCTGTTTTAGAAGTCAGATTGTTTGTATCATCATAAGAATAACTCCAAGAACCATAAGTTTCGTCTGCTGAATCATGTAAATCCTGTGCAGTTAATCTTCGTCCTGCTCCATCATAAGTGAAATTCCTAACATTACTTAAAGCATCTGTAATCTTTGTAAGTTTTTTGTTCTCGTCATATTCATATTCTGTTGTATAAGTGCTTACTCCATTATGTTCATCAACTGTTATTAAATTATCAAAAGCATCTTTAGTAAAATCTTTTGTGTTACTTTCTCTGTCTGTAATTATAGTTTCCCATTGATCGTAAGAATAAGTTTCTGTTCCTTGAGCATTAATAATTGTTTTAGGTCGTTTTAGTGAATCATAGGTATAAGTAGTCAAAAGATTTGAATCTGTTGTCATTGTGGTTTTAGATGTTCCTGTACTTTGATATGGTAAAGATTCTTTGTATAATAATCCTCTATTATCATATTGAAAATCTTTTACAGAGAAATTATTTATATCTTCCATTTCAGCCCTTTCTTGAATAATTCTATCTAATCCATCAAGATAAACATATTTATCAATGGATATAGTACTATCCAAATAATTAGTTTCCTGGACCTTTCGAGAACCAACAATATCAGTATAAACAAAAGCAGTTTTAGTAATTAAAGATGAAGGAGTATCTAAATCAGATATCTTTTCTGTTTTCACACGATCAACTCCATCATAAATTGTTTCTTGTATAAAACCATTAGGATCAATAATCTTTTTTATTTTGCCAGAAGTATAATCGTAATAATAATCCGTACTCTGATTTAGAGGATTAGTTGAAGTCGCTACATATAAATTTTCCTCATCATAAACGTATGTTGTTTCTTTATCTCTCCCATCTGTATCTTGAGTAACCAAACCATAAGTATTATATGTTTTCTCTGTTGTTATATATGAAGTATCACTTTTCCATACTTCTTTTTTAGTTTCATTTCCCTCATCAATATTTCCATGAGTTAAATCATCATAATAATATTTTATTTCCTTAACTTTATTACTATTTTGATCAATAACTGTTTCCTGAGAAGGCTTTGCTATCACATCACTAGTACTTGTACTTGAAGCATAACTAATATCAGTTGTTATTTTATCACTACCTGTATCAGTGAAAGTTCCATTAACTGAACCTGTTACCTCTCCCCATTCTATTTTCTGAGTTAAATTACCATTAGTATTATCGTAAGTATAAGCTTCTGCCTTATCTTTATGATCTGCATCTCCATCATAATCAAGATTAATTTGTTGAGTTAATTTAACAAAATCTCTATCTGCACCTAAATTATATTTCTCCCACTTATTTATAATTTTTGTATACAAATTATCAGAATCATCATAAATTTCTTCTAAATATTTTCTTCCTATTTTAGAAACATCATCACTATATTCTCCATTAGTTGAATCAGTTGTGTTACCTTGATGATAATATGTTTTTAATTCATTTCCATCTGGATCTGTTTTTGTAATAATATTAAATCCTGCAAATTTCTTATCTGTAAAATCATTGAAATAATAATCTGCTCCTTCATAAACAAAAGATTCAGTAGAAGTAGCAACACCATCAAATTTTGCAATAGATTGAACTGTAATTACTGGAAAAGGAGCATCTGTATTAAAAAGATCACCACTACCATCTTTATATGAATGAGAACCTGCATAAGAGAAAGTTGTTCTAGTTCCTTACGATGTAGTAACAGTAGAAAGTAAGTCTGCTTTTTTCCCATTATTGATATATGCCTTACTATCATCAACTGATGTGTTGTCATAATAAGTACCAATCCAATCAGGCATCATATCACCATTTACATCAAATAATCGCCAACCTCTATCTTTATTTCCACCTGATTGCCAAGCAGTAAAGTATGCATCATCACTCGGAAAAGTTGTAGTATAAGAAGAAAAACCTGTACCAGTGTTGATATATACAGTTTGAGTTAATTGGTTAGATTGATTGTTAAAAGCGTGAACAATATCAGTTAAACCATCTCCATTAAAATCAACAAGGCGATAACCCATATCTTGATGTTCGTCAGAAAAATATGCTGGAATAGTTGAAGAAGCTGAAGATCCAACAAAATCATTTCCTGTGTTTATATTTATTTCTTTATTACTGTAAGAGACACTAGAAATGGTGTAATAATAAGATTCAAATGAATCTGTTAATCCATCCCCATTAAAATCACCAAGGCGAGGATCTGTTGCCTGTATTTTATGACCCATATCAGTATTTCTAGTCCAACCACCTCCTATCCCATCTACTGCTAAATCTGCATAAGAACTACGAACAATATCAACAAGACCATCATTATTTACATCAAAAAGCATTTTTACTGGATCTGAACCTCCATACCAATTACTAAAATAAAAACCATCGGCTATATCTTCTGTTGAAGAAGCATGTTCAGTAAATGCAGATCCTGAAGAAATAAATATCTTTTTAAATTGTTTATTTTCTGTTTCGGTATTATTTGGATAATCTGTGTCATAAGCATGAAAAAGATCCATTAGTCCATCACCGTCTACATCTCCTAGCCGAAGGCCAAAATCATTAGCATTTGGTGTATATTCTTTCAAAAAACAAGCATCTTCTGGAAGTGCTGGTCCTCCATTAGTATTCCATCCAGAACCAGTATTTAAATCACAGCTACTTATACAAGTATAATCATATCCTATAGCCTGCCCTCTAACAATATCAACTAATCCATCACCATTAATATCAGCAATTCTTACTCCCGCAGCAGGTCCCAACTCAGAATCAATAAAACTAGTTTCCCAGTTAGAATCTTCTGTAAAACTAATATTAGACTTTTGATAAGTCATAGTAGTTGCTGGCAAAATTATAGTATTGTTCTCTTCGTCTTTTCCAGTTTCTGTTATAGTTCCAAGCATTGAGCGAACACCATTATCCCCTGTTATATAATTTAACTCATATTTTCGAACCCAACTACTATCAATTTTTACTTGAATTTCATCTATTCTATAATTTGAAGTAATAGCATATCCTGTTTTATATGATGTTATCGCATCTGTACGAGATTCACGGAGGAACTCTACTTCAAAAGGCCCATCTGTTATATCATTTCCAGTATAAGTTATTTTTGAAGGATAGATTTGTCCATCGTCTTGGTAATATTCATACTCCATATAATTATCATTAGTATCTTTTACATTATCTACCAACCAACCATAAATTTGTGTTGAACTTGCAATGTTGTATATCTGAGAAGTTGTTGCTGTTCCAAAGTTATGTATAACACCATTTTTTGTTGTCATTTCCCATGAGTCATTTTCAAAAACATATTCATTAAAAGAACCCGATTCAAAACGAGCTCCGTATGTTTGTACTCCATTGACATCACTAATTAAAGTCAATTCTCCATCAAGAGACGATAAATAATTATCTTCGGAATATAGATTATTAATTCCGTTTTTATTTACTCGAGTAATAGACGGTATTGAAATATCCCAACCATAACCAAATACATTTGCGTTTTCTTTAGTATTAGAATTATATGAAAGAGTTAATTCTGGTTGAATTCCATTTCGTCCTGGTGGAGTTGCAAGAGGATAATCATATATAGCAGCTCCTGTATGCGCATCCATATTCACAAACGAATATGCACGATACCCATCTAGAAAATGTGAAGCAACATTATAGTCTTCTGACTCCGCTGCCAAAATTATATTTGAGAAACAAAAACTAAAAGAAAAAACTAGTAATAAAAACAAACCTGAACTTCTTAAAGGTACATCATTCATAATATTTTTTAAATTATTAATAAGTTTTTATTTTATTTATTTAAGTATATCACACCTATTCAAAAATAATTAATTTATTTAGCTACTTTTATAGCTTCGGTGAATTTTACAGAGAGTAGTTTGGAAATTCCGTTGGAACTCATAGTTACTCCATAAAGAATATTAGCTCGAGACATAGTTTCTCGATTATGAGTAATTAAAATTAATTGAGATTGAGTAGAAAGTTTTTCAATCATATCTCCATATTTTCTAGAATTAGCTTCATCTAAAGCCGCATCTGTTTCATCTAATATAATAAAAGGTGGTGGAGTTACTTGAGACATCGCAAACAATAAAGCAATTGAAGTTAAAGATCTCTCTCCTCCTGACAACATTTGTAATCCTTTTGTTTTTTTGTTTGGTAAAAGAACATCTACTTCAATTCCAAATTCTCCATTTTGCTTATTTTCATTTTCAACTTCATTGACTAAATCTTCTTCGCTCATATTTAAATCATCTTTTTTCTTTCTTTTAATTTTTTCTTTTACTAAATTCAAAGCTACCTTCCCTCCTCCAAACATCAAAATAAAAAATTCTTTAAATTGAGTATTTATTTTTTCCAACCCCTTTCTAAATTCAACTTCTAATTTCTCTTTTAATTCTTCTATTAAAATTACTAAAGATTCCGCTGTCTTCTCTAAATCCTCTATTTCACCATTCAAGAACTCATCTCGTTTTGAAGCTTCTTCATATTCTTTTACAATATCCTCACTAGAACCAACTCCTGAATCTTCAACCAAAATTTTAATTCTTTCTATTTTCTTTAATCTATCATTTTGATATTGGCGGTCTTCATCAACAATTTGCTTATCTTCCAAAATAACACCTAAATCATCTTTCAAATCTAAATCTTTAAATTGCACAGCTTCTCGCCCAGCCAAAACAAAAGATTCATTCATTTCTTTTTTATAATTTTCATCAGCAAAAGAAATTTGGGTTTCTTTATTTTCTAAAGAATTTAATTTTGCCTGACATTCTGTTTGCTGAGCAGTAATTTCCAAAACCGCTAATTCAGCTTCTTGATTTGAGTTTTTATCTTTTTCTATTTCAGATTTTAGAGAATTGTATTTTCCCAAAACAACCTCTTCTTCATTTTCTACTTTTTTTATTTCTTTTTCTATTTCAGTTTTTTCTTCTTTTAATTTTTGAATCTTAGCATTATTTTCAGACACATTATCATCCAACACCTCAACGACTTGAGGTGTTGAGTATTTAACCATAAACTGTGTTAATGCTTCTCTTATTCTATTCAAAATTCCTTTAACTTGATTTATTTCTTCCAATTTAGAAGCAAGAGCAATTTGAGATTTGATATTTGATTCTAACTCTTTAATATTTCTTAAACTGATATTAGTTTCTTGAGGATTATCTTTATCTTCTTGGTTTACAGAAGGTTTAGCTTCCAAAGCAGAAATCACTCCTTCTATCTTTCCTAATTTAAAAGTAACTTGGTCTTTTTCTCTTCGTAAATTATTTAATTGATTTTTTAAATCAGTTAATTCAAACGGTCTTTTATCTTCTGATTGGGCACTTTTTAAAATCTGTTTAGTTTTTAAACTTCTTTCTTCTAATCCTTTTAATTTTTCTATTAAAGGTTTTTTATCTTGATTTATTTTTTCTTGCCAATAATTTATATAAGTTTTTTCTCTTTTAAAATATTCTCTGTACAAAACTCCTAATTCTTTCCTCATCTCCAAAGTCTTTTCCATTTTCTTTATTTGTCTTTTTAGAAATCTTAAATGCGGAACACTTTCTTTTCTCAAAGCCTGAACTTCTTCAATATTTTTTCTAACTTTTTCTAATTTCTTTTCGCTAGCTATTCTTTTATATTGATAAATTTTTAATCCTAAAGCTTCTTCTATCATTATTTTTCTTTCCTTTGGATTAACATTCAAGATTCTATCTGCCTCTCCTTGAGAAATCATATGATGTCCTGAAGATCCTACATTCGCTCCAGCTAATAATTCAGAGATATCTTTTAAACGAACAGCGCTTCTATTTATAAAATATTGATTGGTTCCGTCACGATGCACATGTCTTTCAATAATCACTTCATCAAAATCTATATCTAAAAATCGTTTAGAATTATCAAAAATTATTTTTACACTAGCTCTATTTCCTCTAGGAACTGTTTGAGATCCATTAAAAATTAAATCTTCTCCTCTTTTTCCTCTCATTGATTTAATAGATTGTTCTCCCAAAACAAATCTAAAAGCTTCAGCCACGTTTGATTTTCCAGAACCATTTGGACCTACAATTGCTGACACGTTAGTATTAAATTCCAAATTAGCCTTTTTTGCAAAAGATTTAAATCCAATTATTTCTATCGATTTCAGATACATTGACTATTATTATAGAATAATAAGCTAAAAGTTAAAAGTTAAAAGTGTTAATATTAAAATTTTTTATTTTTATAAACACAAAAACTTGCAAATTATATCTATATATTGTATTACTATGGCTTATGAATAAATTATTAATTGTTGAGTCACCAGCAAAATCAAAAACAATATCAAAATATCTAGGATCCAACTATGTTGTAGAATCTTCTGTGGGGCATATTCGTGATATTCCTAAATCAGCCTCTAAAAAAGCAAATGCAGTTGATATTAAAAATAATTTCAAACCTAATTACGAAACAATCGAAGGTAAAGAAAAAATTATTACTACTCTAAAAAGAGAGGCTCTCAAAGCAGATGAAGTTCTACTCGCAATGGATCCCGACCGTGAAGGAGAAGCTATTGCTTGGCATATTGCTGAAGTTTTAAAAATGCCTAAAGCTCAAAGAGTAGTCTTTAATGAAATTACTGCCGAAGCAGTGCAAAATGCTATCAAACAACCAAGACCTATTGATCAAAACTTAAGAAAAGCTCAAGAGGCTCGTAGAATTTTAGATAGACTTTTTGGATATGGATTAAGTGGATTGATTTGGAAAAAATTAAGATATGGACTTTCAGCAGGACGAGTGCAATCCCCAGCCTTAAGAATTTTAATGGAACGAGAAAGATTAATTAGGGCTTTTGTCCCTGAAGATTATTGGACAATTACTGCTGATGTAAAAAATAAAATTGGGAATATGTTTTCTTTGATTTGTTCAGAAGAACCTCGAGATAAAAAGAAAGTTGATAAAATTTTAAAAATTGCCAATCCTCCAGCTGGCGGAGAAGCTTGGAAAATTTTAGAAGTGAAAGAAACTAATTCTAAAAGATCACCTAGAGCTCCTTTCATTACTTCTACTTTACAACAAACTGCTAGTTCAAGACTTGGATTTTCTCCTAGCCAAACTATGATGCATGCTCAAAGACTTTATGAAGCTGGATTTATTACATATATGAGAACCGATAGTATTACTTTAAGTAAAAATGCTCAAAAACAAACCCATGTGGTTATTTCAAAAGAATATGGTAAAAAATATTTACAACCACGAGTCTTCAAATCAAAATCTAAAAATGCCCAAGAAGCTCATGAGGCTATAAGACCTTCTAATTTAAGTCTGGCTATTGCAGGAAAAACAAAAGAACAACAAAAATTATATTCTTTAATTAGAAACAGAACTTTAGCATCTCAAATGAGTGATGCTAAATTATTAAAAACGAAAATAATTGCTTCTATTGGAGAAAGAGATAAAAAAGATACTGTTTTCCCTTATTTCTCAATTAATGGTTCTCGTCTATTATTTGACGGATGGTTAAAAGCAGATCCAGCTGCTCGTGGAGAAGATGTAGAATTACCTGAAGTTAAAGAAGGAGATATTTTAGATTTATTAAAAATTGATACTGAAGCAAAAGAAACTACTCCTCCAACTAGATATTCAGAAGCTTCTTTAATTAAAGAATTAGAAAAAAGAGGATTAGGACGACCCAGCACCTATGCCACAATTACTCGAACTCTTTATGCCCGCGATTATGTTGAAAAAGTTGGAAAAGCTCTACATCCTACTGATACAGGTGATGCTGTTAGTTCTTTCTTAGAAGAACATTTTACTACTTATATTAGTGATGATTTTACAGCCAAGATGGAAAATGAATTGGATGAAATTGCAGAAGGAGAAGATACTTATGAAAGAACTTTAGGAGATTTTTATACTCCATTTTTGAAGGCTCTTAAATCTAAAGAAGACATTGAAAAAATTTCTAATCTTGGTCCAGCCGAAAAAAAATATAAATGTCCTACATGTGGAGCTGGAATGGTTTATAAATTAGGAAAATCTGGAAAATTTATTTCTTGTGAAAAATTCCCTGATTGTGAAGGGGCCTTAACTTTGGAAGGAAAAGAAATTGAAGGACCAAAAGAAACTGGAGAGAAATGTCCTGACTGTAAAGATGGTAAATTAGTTATTCGAGAAGGAAAATTCGGTAAATTTGTTTCTTGTTCTAATTATCCAAAATGTAAATTTATTAAAGAAGACGAAGAAGAAAAGAAAAAGAAAATGACAGGAATAAAATGTCCTGATTGTAAAGATGGAGAATTAATGGAAAGACGAGGACGCTTTGGAATTTTTTATTCTTGTTCTAATTATCCAAAATGTAAGAATGCTATCAAAGCTAAACCTACTGGAAAAATTTGTGATTATAAACGAGATGACCGAGATGAGCAACCTTGCGGAGCTTTGATGATGGAAGGGACGAAAACTATTCCAGAAAGATGTTCAGATAAATCTTGTCCTAACCATAATCCTCACAAACTTTCAAAACTTAAAGAATAAGTAATTCTTTAAGTTTAATTTTCAATTCTCAATCCACCAGTTGGTGAATCAATCAATTATCAATGAATTAATTTTTAATTTTGTAAATAGTGCAGTTAACTGCACTATTTATTTTTATACTCCAATTAAATAAAAAAATACTGCACTAAAACCCCGGTCGCGGTTTTAGTGCAGTATTTTTAACTAACAAAAATCTAACAACTCAAGTCGTTGAGTTGTTAGATTTTTGTGTTAAAACCATTATATTATTATATATAATAATATAATGGTTTCTAGTTAAAATTAAAATTCTATCTGTTCGTTTGAGACCGACCGATGGAATTTTAAAATACTTTTTTCTACTATCCATAACAAAACCCTTGCTAAATATTTAATTTTTGTTATTATTTATAGGTAATTAAGACCTACTCAAACAGCAGGCAAATACGAAAGAAATGGAAAATCTATCTAATTTATTACCCTATATACAAATTATATTATCTATCCTTGTGATGGCAGCTGTTTTGTTGCAACAATCAGATGCTGGATTAGGCGGAGCTTTTGGTGGTGGAGATGACTTTTCAGGAGGACATACTAAACGAGGCTTTGAAAAAACACTTTTTTATATAACTATAACTTTAGGAGTTTTATTTGTAGCTTCAGCTTTTTTGGCGCTACTTATATAAAATAAACTATTTAACAAGAGTTTTTTGTAAGACTTTTGACTTTATGAACTTTATAGACTTTTAACTATTTTACCTATGTTAAAAAAATTAAAAAATATTTTTGATTATATCTTAAAACCAAAAATAAAAAAAATATCCTTCACTATTAATACTTTTACTATTACTGAAAAAGTTTGTTTCTATACTTTAATTATAATATTTTTAATTAGTTCTATTCTTTTATATAAAAAAATAAACGAAAAATTTTTAGTAGAAATACCTACAATAGGTGGTAGTCTTGTCGAAGGAGTAGTGGGATCTCCAAGATTTATTAATCCTGTATTAGCTACCTCTAAAGCAGATAAAGACTTAAGTATATTAATTTATTCTGGTTTATTAAAAACTACTCCCCAAGGCGATCTAAGTAATGATCTAGCTGAAAGTTACGATATATCAGAAGATGGATTTGTTTATACAGTTAAATTAAAAAAAGAATTGGAATTCCATGACGGACAAAAAATAACAACTGAAGATGTTGAATTTACTATTAATGCTACACAAAACCATATTATAAAAAGTCCTCAAAGAGCTAATTGGGATGGAGTAGAAATAAAAAGGTTAAATGATAGAGAAATTCAATTTATTTTATCTCAGCCCTATTCCCCATTTTTAGAAAACTTAACCTTAGGTATTTTACCAAAACATATTTGGGAAGGAATAAGCCCAGAACAATTTGCTTTTAGTCAATTTAATATTGAACCTATTGGATCAGGACCCTATATGATTAAAAAAATTAAAAGAAATTCTTCAGGAATATTAGAAAATTATTTATTGGAATCTTTTAATAACTATGCACAGGGAGAGCCTTATATTTCAAATTTAACAATAAAGTTTTATTCCAACGAAGAAGACCTTATTAAATCTTTTAATAAAGGTAATGTAGAAGGAATAAATTCTATTAGCCCTAATCAGATTCAAAATTTAAAACTAAAGAAAGATAGTGAAATATTATCAACTCCCCTACCTAGAATATTTGGTTTATTTTTTAATCAAAATGAAAATCCTGTTTTTACTAATGAAGAAGTTAGAATAGCCTTGAGTCGAGCGGTAAATCGAAAACAAATTATTAATGAAATATTATTCGGTTATGGAATTAATATAGACAGCCCTGTTCCTCCAAGCTCAATTTTTTATACACCTAATTTGGAAGAAAAAGACAAAGGAATGGACTCAGCTAAGAGTATTTTAAAAAAACACGGATGGTCAATTAATGAAGATGGTATTTTAGAAAAATTAACTAGAAAAAGCACAACTTTATTATCTTTTTCTATTTCTACAGCTAATACCCCTGAATTAAAAGCCATAGCCGAGTTATTAAAATCAAAATGGGAAGAACTAGGAGCTCAAGTTCAATTAAAAATATATGAAATTGGAGACTTAAATCAAAATATAATTCGTCCTAGACAATATGACTCTATATTATTCGGAAAAGTTATTGGTTATAATATGGATTTATTTGCTTTTTGGCACTCTTCTCAAAGAAATGATCCGGGATTAAATATTTCTATGTATACAAATATTGATGTAGATAATCTTCTAGAAGAAATAAGAGTAACTAATGATACAAAAAACCAAAAAATAAAATATACAAATTTTCAAAAAGAGATTTATAAAGATAATCCAGCTGTATTTTTATATTCCCCACAATTTATATATGTAACTTCCAAAAAACTTAAAAATAATATTATTAAACAAATAACAATACCCTCAGAAAGATTTTTAGATATAAATAATTGGTATATTAAAACTGACAAAGTTTGGAAAATCTTTCTGTAAACATTAAAACCTGCCTACCGGACAGGCATTAAAACATAAAAACAAACGAATTTTTGCTTCGCAAAAATTCTCAACAACTAACTTATTATTAATTATTAAAATAGAAAGTAAGAAATAAAATATCAAATATTTAAAAAATTACTATGTAATTTTTTAACTTTTAACTTCATGGACTTTATAGACTTTCAACTAATCTAAACTATGATTAAAAAAGAACAAAAAACGAATACAGATAAGGCTAAAAAGAAAATTTCCTTTAATAAAAAAGGTAAAGCAAAAGCTTTCAAAAAACCAGCAAAAAAACCTATCTCTCAAAACAACAAAAAAGTTGTTAAATTACCTGAAGCAAACAATATAAGAATCATCCCTCTAGGAGGATTTGAAGAAGTAGGAAAAAATATGTTTGCCGTTGAGTACAAAAATGAAATTTTAGTTTTTGATGCAGGAGTTCAATTTACTTCTGAAGAAAATACTCCTGGGATAGACTATATTTTACCTAATACAAGATATTTAGAAGAAAGAAAAGAAAAGATCAGAGGAATAATAATTACTCATGGACATTTAGACCATATTGGAGGAATTCCTTTTGTAATGGAAAGAATTGGTAATCCCCCACTTTATACCGGATATTTAACTTCATTAATGATTAAAAAAAGAATGGAAGAATTTCCCACTAAACCTAAAATTGATTATAAAATAGTAGAACCTAAAGAAAAAATCAGGATAGGAAATTTAAAAGTAAAATTCTTTCCAGTGACTCATTCAATTCCAGGAGCTTTGGGAATTTCAATAGAAACACCTCAAGGAAATATAGTAATTACTGGGGACATTAAATTAGAACATGCAGACGGCATTCCTTCAGACAAAGAATTAGAAACATGGAAGGATTTAAGTAAAGACGACAATCTACTTTTAATTGCTGATTCTACTAATGTTGAAAAGCCTGGATATTCAATGCCAGAAAAAATCGTTTACGATAGTATTGAACAAATAATAAAAAATACTAAAGGACGATTAATTATTGGTACCTTTGCTTCTCAATTTGAAAGAATGATTAAAATTGTTGAAATAGCAGAAAAATATGGCAAGAAAATTATTTTAGAAGGACGCAGTATGAAAACTAATATGGAAATAGCTAGAATTTCTAAATTATTCATTCCTAAAAAAGACACTTTAATCTTATCAAAAGATATAGCAAATTATCCTTCAGATAGAATAGTTATTCTTGCTACAGGATCACAAGGAGAAGAATTTGCAGCTCTAATGAGAATGTCATTGAAACAACATAAAAATATTTTTCTTAACGAAAGAGATACTGTTGTTTTATCATCTTCTATAATTCCTGGAAATGAATTATCCGTGAGGAAATTAGAAGATAATTTATACCGTCACGATTTAAAAATTATTCATTATCGAGTAGCAGATGTTCATTCCACTGGGCACGGAAATGCTCAAGAATTAGCTTGGATAAATACTCAAGTTAATCCAAAATTCTTTATGCCTGGATATGGTCATCATTCTATGTTAAAAGTTCATGCTCAAATAGCTAAATCAATTGGATTTCCAGCTGAAAATATAATCGTGGCCGATAATGGAAACTTAGTAGATATATCTAAAGATAAAAAAATAAAAGTACAAAAAGAGAAAGCACCTTCAGATTTAATGATGGTGGACGGTTTTTCTATTGGAGATATGCAAGAAGTAGTTATCCGAGACAGACAAAATCTTGCTCAAGACGGAATTTTTGTAGTTATTGCTACCTTAGATGTAAGCTCTGGAAAATTAAGAAAATCTCCAGATATTATCTCTCGAGGATTTATTTATCTTAGAGAATCTAAAGAATTATTAAAACAATCTCGTCAAATTACAAAAACAACTGTAGAAGGTACAGCTAAAAAAATGAAGCCTGTAGATTTTGATATAATCAAAAAAGAAATCACAGACAATGTGGGACGATACTTATTTCAAACAACAAATAAAAGACCTATTGTAATTCCTGTAGTGCTGGGAGTTTAAAAATTAAAATAATCAAATTTTTCAAGGAATTTTAGTAGTCCGACTACTGAATTAGCAATGACATGTACTTGCCTGAAGATTTTGAATTAATAAACTAAAGTAGTCGGACTACTAAAATTTAAGACCTCTTTTCCTGCCTACCGACAGGCAGGTTGAAAAATTTAGATCATTTTAATTTTAGTATTATGTAGTATGTATTAAGTATTATGTTTCTGATATAATAAATGATATGAAAATAGCAATAATAGCAGATGTTCATGACAATGCTCACAATCTAGTTCTAACATTAGAAAAAATAAATAATTATGGAAATATAAAAAAGATTTTATTTTTAGGTGATTTTTGCGGTGCCGCGGTTTCTAAAATATTATGTGCTTCTCCTATACCTGTATTTTCTATTTGGGGAAATAATGATGGAGATAAATATTTGATTACTAAATTTTCATTAGAAAAAAATAGCAACATGGAAATTGGATTTGGAACTTATGATTCTATAGAAATAGATAATAAAAAGATATTTTTAACCCATTTTCCATTTTTAGCAAAATCAATGGCCAAATCTGGTGATTATGATGCTGTATTTTATGGACATAATCATTTAAAAAATAAAGAAAGAATTAATAATTGTTTGGTTTTAAATCCTGGCGAAATTGGAGCCTATAAGACTGGACTTTCAACTTTTGCTATTTATGACACAAAGACAAATAATGCAGAAATAATTGAATTAGAAAATAGCATTACAACTAATACAGAATTATCTAAAGAGAAATTTAAAGATATTAAATTCACATTTAATAAACAAAGAGGTCATGAATATTAAAATTAAATTATGGAAAAGAAAAAATTACGTTATATTATATATATTCTAGGATTATTATTTACATTTAGTGCTTCTTTACCTGGTTATATCAATTCTAGTTTTATGGAGCAATTTCTATCTGAAAGAATGGTAGGAGTTCTTTATACTATCGCCTCTATTTTAGCTATAATTTGTTTAACTTTTGCCCCAAGATTATTAAGAAAAATTGGAAATTATTGGATGACTTTAGGATTATCTGGTATGAGTATCCTTGCTCTATTAATTTTAGCTTTTAATCAAAATCCTTATATCGTAATCCCATTTTTTGTAATATATCTATCTTTTTACTCTATTATTTACTTAAATTCAGATATTCTTCTTGAAGAACAATCATCAGACTCAAGCACAGGAAATACTCGAGGACTTTATCTTTCTATCAGTAATTTAGCATGGGTGTCCTCCCCTTTTATTGTGGGATTAATATTAACCAATGGAGATTATTGGAAAATTTATGGGTTAGCATCTTTATCAGTGGTTCCTTTTATAATTTTACTATCTATATTTTTTAGAAATTTCAAAGATCCTGTTTATATAGATACTCCCTTTTTAAAGACTTTTACAAAGTTGAAACAAAAGAAAAATATTTACCATATTTTTATAATAAGAACTTTATTACAATTCTTCTATTCTTGGATGGTTATTTATACTCCAATTTATTTACATAAATATATCGGGTTAGATTGGACTATTATCGGAACTATTTTTTCTATTATGCTTTTACCCTTTTTATTATTCCAAATTTCCTTAGGAACTTTGGCTGATAAAAAATTTGGAGAAAAAGAAATTTTAAATATTGGGTTAATTTTAATAGCTCTTACTACCGCAATACTATCTTTTATTTCTCCAGATGCAACTTGGTGGACTTGGGCAGGAATATTATTTCTAACCCGAACTGGAGCTAGCAGTATTGAAATAATGACAGAATCTTATTTCTTTAAAAAAGTTGACGAAAAAGATGCTGACATAATTAGTTTTTTTAGAATGGCACGTCCCATAGCTTATATCATTGGTCCAGCCTTAGCTTCTCTAACAATATTCTTAGTTGATTTTCGTTTTATTTTCTTGGTGTTGGGAGTGATTATGTTGAGTGGGTTGAAATATTCACTGACTATTCAAGATACGAGATAACTTGTTAGTCCGCCATCCGCCAGCTGGCGGAGGCGGATTAGGTAATTAGTTAGTTAGAAAAAGG
>CAZAKQ010000001.1:38020-71860 GCA_964486155.1 uncultured Candidatus Saccharibacteria bacterium
AAAAAGGAGTACCTAATGGATATCAAAATAGGTGTTTTAAATCAAACAGACGTTGAAGAGTTAAAAAACCTCGTCAAAAAAGTTCATCCCAAAGCAGATCTTATAGATATTATTTGGGTTAAAAATGTCCCCGAAGAAAGATTAGGGGAACTTCGTTCAAAAATTCTGGTAACTGGGAAAGGTATACTCCTTCATTAATCTCCAATCTAGTGAAAATCCGCCCAATGAAATTATTTCGTTGGGCGATATTTTAAATCATAACTTTTTCTTAATTCTCAAAATAGTCCAGTTAACTGGACTATTTTTAATTCTTAAGTAATCAATAATTTTTAATTCTTTTAAATAAATAATTTTAATAAAAAATTATTTATTTAAAAGAGTATCTATCCGATTTATTTCTCTAGGGAACAAAGTTGCTTCTTTAATATTTTTAATTCCTAATAGTTTAGCCGTTAATCTTTCTAGCCCCATTCCAATTCCTCCATGTTTAGGCATTCCATATTTGAAGGCTTGAAGATAATAAGAAAAACTTTTAGCATCTAAACCTTTTTTCTCAATTCCTTTTATCAAATCTTCATAATTATGAAACCTTTGTCCACCTGTTGTAATTTCAATTCCTCTGAACAATAAGTCAAAAGATTTTGTAAACCCTTTATCGTTTTCATCCTCATAAGTATACATTGGTCGTTTTTCAACAGGATAGTGAGTAATGAAAACAAAATCTGAATTAAATTCTTTTTTAACATATTCACAAATCCATCTTTCGTGTTGAGGTTCTAAATCTGGTTCACCAACACAATCTTCATCAAATTCTTTTTTAATTATTTCTTGTGCTTCTTTTAATTTCATAAATGGAATTTCATCAGGCACTTCTGGAATTTCAGATTTTAATAGTTCAAATTCTTTTTGACATTTTTCTTTCAATTCTTTTACCACAAATTGCAATAATTTATTTTCCATATTCATTATATCTATATGGTCTTTAATGAAACCCATTTCAAAATCTAAAGAAGTATATTCATTTATATGCCTTGTAGTACTGTGTTTTTCCGCTCTAAAGACATTTCCGGTCATAAATACTCTTTCATACACTCCTACCATTATTTGCTTATAAAATTGAGGGCTTGTTGCTAAGAAAGCTTTATTTCCAAAATAATCAACTTCAAAAACTCCTGCTCCTCCTTCCGCATCAGCTCCAATAATCTTAGGAACTTGAACCTCTGTAAATTCTTCTGAAATTAGAAAATCTCGAAAAGCTTGCACTATAACAGACTGTACTTTAAATACTGCTTTTTTCTCTTTTGTTCGCAAAGTTAATGGTAAATAATCTAAATAAGTATCTAAATTAATTTCTGTATCTTTTTCAAAAGGTAACTCTTTGGCTTCACTAATAACTTCTATTTCCAATATTTCAATTTCTAATTTCCCGTTTAACTCTTCTTCCTTTATCATATTATCTGGTCTTTTATTTACCTTTCCTTTTATTTCCAAAACCCATTCTGGACGAATTTTGTTAGCAATCTCACTAACTTCTTTATGGTTAGGCAAAGCTACCATTTGCACAGTTCCAGTTCTATCACGAAAATCAACGAAAATTAATTTTCCATGATCACGACGCACATTAACCCATCCAGCGATTTGCACTTCTTGGTCAATATGTTCTTTTAAATTTTTTATATAAGTTCTCATGATTTTTATGATTTAGAGGTCCGACCTCTTTAAATTATTAATTCAAATATTTTTGCAAATACATGTCCTAGCAAATTCAGAGGTCGGACCTCTAAATCTTTTAAACAAAAACAACCCCTATAAATTCACCAATGATTTGGTAAATTTATAGGGGCGATAATTAACTCGCGGTGCCACCCTAATGAGTTGCTTCATTACAGCTATAACGGGCTTACCCGAAAGGTTCTACTTTCCAAAAGGATTTCTTCCTTTAGCTCCACTGTGTTTTCAGTTTCTTAGCTTTATATTAATTTTAAATCACTCTAATAAAAAAGTAAAGCGCTTGGAAATTGAATTCCTAAGTGCTTCATGATTAAACAAGATTGATTTTATTATTTTTGACAATAATCTGTGGCATAAAAGAAGTTTCGAATTCACTTCTTAAACCATAAATTGAAATCAGCCCTATAATTAAATATACAATTAAAGAGATCAAAAATGATTCCCAAAAAGGTAAAAAAAATACCCCCCTTATAAGAATAAAAGCTCCTACTGGGAAAGCTATACCAAATGAACCAAAAAGGCAAATTAAACGACTATAATAATTTCCGACATCATCTTCCAAGTAAATTTCTTTAAATAAAAAAACTATCCACAAATAAGCAAAAATAAAAGATAAAACCCATATTTTTAACTCACACCATAAATTTTTCATTTTTAACTCCTCTTCTTAAAATAAAATTTAATTTAAATTGAAACTATCTAATTAAAGAATAACAAATCACAAAAAAAAATCAACAGCTACATCCCCGTAGCTATTAAATTTACGGCTATACGATAGCCGTAAGTGTATACCTGCCTACCGGCAGGCAGGTTTTAAGCCATTTGAATACTCCAACAGATTGGGGTGTTCACAAAAAACAAAAACCTTACAATTAATTACATTATTTTTTAAGCTAAAAAATAATATTCTATAATTCTATAGAATTATAGAATATAAAACATCAAAATACTCCAACCTACCTGCCGGCAGGCAGGTCAATTGGAGTAAAAAGAAATATATATAAATAATAGAACGACAAGCAAAGCTTGTCGTTCTATTCTCTAACTAACTAATCCGCCAGCTGACGGACTAACTTCCTAACAACCTAAACTAGTCCTACTTTTTTACGAACCTCAATCATTTTTTCTTCTGCTCTTTGGTGAGCTACTTTTCCACCTTTTTGTAAGATTTCTTTTACTTTTTCCGGATTTTTAGCAATTTCTTTTCTTTTTTCTCGCAAAGGAGTAATAAAATCTTGAATATTTTTTACTAAAATATCTTTAGATTCTTTATATCCCATTCCTCCTTCAACATATTTTCTTCTTATTTCTCCTAACTCATCTTCTGTTGAAAATAACTTATGCAAAGCGAAAATATTACAATCTTCAGGATCCTTAGAATCTTCTATTTCTTTTGAATCTGTAGGAATGCTCATTACAGCCTTATAAATTTCTTCGTCTTCTGCAAAAAGTCCAATTGTATTTCCATAACTTTTACTCATTTTTTGTCCATCTATCCCTGGGATTACTTCTACACCTGTCACTAATTTAGATTCTGGTAATTTAAAAGTCTCTCCAAAGATCCGATTAAATTTTTCCGCAATATCACGAGCCATTTCTACATGTTGTATTTGATCTTTTCCTACTGGGACTACATCAGTATCTTGAATTAAAATATCTGCAGCCATTAAAATAGGATAATCAAATATGCCTACATTTATATCTTTGTTCTTAGCCTCTGAGTCCTTAAAAGCATGAGCGCGCATTAAATAAGGCATAGTTGTAATACAATTAAAAATCCAAGCGAGTTCTGTTACCTGAGGCACATCTGACTGTTTAAATAAATTAACTTTTTCAGGACTTAAACCAATTGCTAAGAAATCAATTACTACATCTAAAGTATCTCTTTGCATATTTTCTGCAGAATGAACAGAAGTCAAAGCATGATAATCTGGAATAAAAGGAAATGATTCATATTCATCTTGCATATCTACCATTTGTTTCATCATACCAAAATAATTTCCTATATGAGGTCTTCCTGTTGGTTTTATTCCTGATAGTAATATTTTTTTAGTCATATTTTTTTATTTAATTAAAATTTTAACTTTTTTTATAACCTTTAAAATAGTATCTTGATTAGAGTTAGTAATAAATTCTAAATTTCTCTCTTTCCAATCATAACTTTTTACTTGATCAGTTAAAATCACACCACTTATCTTATTATTGATTAAAATAACCTCAAACGGATAATTTTTACTAACTGATTTTATAGGACAAAATAAAGCTAAACCAATTTTTTTATTGTATTTTTCAGAAGATAAAACAAAAGCAGGTCTTCTTCCCTTTTGTTCGTGTCCTTTTGTAGGACCAAAATCTAACCAAACTAAATCTCCTTGTTTTGGAATATATCTTTTTACCATACCTCTTTTCCTACTGGTCCACCAAAATCTATTTCTTCATGAATGTTTTTTGGTGTTACCTTATCAAGTAATTCATCTAATGTATATTCCTTTTCTTTTTTTGGTTTTATAACAATCTGTTTTTTATCATAATCAAACCCCACAATAGAATTCTCTTTTAAACCCAAAAAATCAACAGTCTTTTTAGGTAACCTAATCGCTAAACTATTCCCCCATTTTTTTATTTGTGTTGTCATGATATTATAATTATTATATTATATGTATATACTTAAGTATATACATACTAAACAAAAAGTCAAACAACTTAACGATAAAATTGTTTGTAAATATTTAAACGAGTTGTGGCTTCTGGATCTGAGCTTTTATTTAAATCATTTTTCATACCAAAAAATACTTCTGGAGTAAAATACCAGACATTTTTGAAATATGATGGGATTATTGATTTTAGATCTTGAATGGGCATGGTTGTGTATTATGTAGTATGTATTAAATATTATGTATATTTGAATTTTAACATTAAAATTGTAATCGATGTTTAATTTTCAATTCACAATTTACAATTTTCAATCAATTTTCAATGTTTAAATTTCAATGTAAAATTTGTTATTATTTTTTCATCTTTTTTGTATTTTCCTAATCTTTTTTCTTTTGCAGTATTAAAATCAAAATTTTTGGCAAGACAACTAAAAATAAAAAGTAGGCTATAATAATAAAAACTGTTACGAATAAGATAGCAGATGTTTGAGAAGTCAAAAAATTCGCTGAATGTTGTCGTTCCCAAATCTCTATTGATTGCTGACATTTCTTACTTTCATAACCATACTCGTTACATATTGATTGTAAAGCCTCTTTACGATATGTTAAATCTCGTTGTATTTGGTCCATAATATTATTCTACTATTTCTTTTTAATTTTTATTATTTTACGGCCAAGTTTTAGAATCTTTTCTTCACCTTCTTCAAAAGAAATTTCATAACTGTAATCAGTAATTTTTTCATCATTAAGCTTTACAGCTCCTTCATTTATTTTTCTTCGTGCTTCTGATTTTGAAGGAACGAATTCTACTCTAACTAACAAATCTAAAATATTTTCATTTTCTTCTACTTTTATTTCTTCCACATCTTCCGGTACACCTTTGTTTTGAAATTGTTCTACAAAAGCATTTTGAGCTTTTTCAGCTTCTTCTGTATTATAAAAAATTTCAACCAAATCAAAAGCTAATTGCATTTTCAAATCTCGAGGATTTACAGATCCATCTTCAATTTGTTTTCTCATTTCTTCAATTTCTTCTAGAGGCTTATCAGTTATCAATTCATAAGTATTAGCAATAAATCCATCACTTAAAGACATTATTATTCCATATATATTTTCAGGTTTCTCATCTAAAAAGATAGCGTTGCCTTCTGATTTCCCCATTTTATTCCCTTCATCATCAGCCAAGAGTTTCATTGTCAAAACAAATTTTTCTCGATTGTTGATTATTTTCTGCAAATCTCGCCCTCGCATCATATTAAACATCTGATCATTTCCCCCAATTTCTAAATCTACATCCATTGCTACTGAATCATAAGCTTGGGCTAAAGGATATAAAAATTCATGTAAATAAATCGGTTTTTCTTCTTTTAATCTCTTTTCAAACATATCTCTATGCAACATCTGTTGGACTGTAAAATTAGAAGACAGTTCTATTAAATCTCTAAAGTTTAATTTATCACTCCATTCTGAATTATACTTTACTTCAGCTGGGTTTTCCCCTTCAAAATCTAAGAAAATTGAAGCTTGTTTTTGAAAATATTTGGCATTCTTTTCTATTTTTTCTTTGGTTAATTTGGGACGAGTTACTGACTTGTCTGTTGGATCTCCTATTAGAGAAGTAAAATCCCCAATTAAGAAAATAACTTTATGTCCAAGTTTTTGAAATTCTGAAAGTTTCTTTATAGAAACAGCATTACCTAACTGTAAAGAAGGTGCAGTAGCATCATAACCACAATATAATTTAATTTGTTTTCCTGACATCAGAAGTTTTTTTAGTTCTTCTTTTTCAGAAAAAATTTCCTCAACCCCTCTGGTTAAAACATTATCAATTGCTTTTTCATCTGTGTTTATTTTCATCATTATAATTATTTTATCATAAAAACACTAATTCGCCAGCTGGCGAAACTAGAACAATATTCCCCATCGTAGTCCAACTACGTAGTTGGACTACGGAATTAATGAAACTATTGATTTTGAAGAACTTTTTGTGTATTCTAATTATTAGACTAGTTAAATATTCTCTAATAAAAAATATTTTAAGAGAGGATAATAAATTTTAATTAAAGTTAAGTAAGGAGATTTTTATGAGCTCATCATTAGGATTAGGAATATTTTTTAAACAAGATAGTAGTGTTTTAGATACTTTAAAAAAACATGGAAAAGTATCTTGTCTATCAAGAAAACAAAGAAAAGAAATCAAGAAAAAAATTTCAATTTTTTCTTCTCCAAAGATAAAAAAAATTGAATTTGTTGGAGGTTTAAATATTTTCTTAGAGAGTAATAACTCTGAAGTTAGAGAAAAGATTAAAAAATTAAGCAAAAATAAAAAAACAGGAAAGAAAAAACCAGCAGAATTTCAAACAAAACCTCCTTTTGAAAAAGGTTCTGATCAAGAGAAAATGGAAACATATGAATTTCAAGGTCCAAAAGAAAAAACTCCCCCTAAAAGAAGATGGGGAGAACGAGATTATCAAAAATAAAATCTTAATATTATTCATAAAACTCTATAACCCCGCCTTAACAGATTCAATTAGTTAAGGCGGAATTCTTTTTTCCAATTTACCAGCTATCACATAGCTGATAAATTAAGACCTGTCTTACTATTCGGCTATACTATGGCCGAATTTTGTTATTTATAAAAACACTACTATTCCAGTTAACTGGAATAGTAGTGTTTTCCTAACTACCTAACAAGCTAATTTTCTAACTTATCTGCCTTTGCGCACTGGCATGCATAGATAGGCAGGTACTTAATACATACTACATAATACATAATACTAAAACTAAATAATTTATATTTTCAACCTGCCTGCCGGTAGGCAGGAAAAGAGGTCCTCCCGCTACAAGTGGTCGGATCTCGAAAAAATGTATTAGATTTTAGCTTTATTAAAATCCATAATTTTTAATTTAAAATTTATTATTTATAATTCCAAAAACAAAAAAAGAGAAGTTAAAGCCTCTCTTTTTTTGTTTTTGGTTATACTCCCTCGTTTTTTAATTCTTCCACAAGTTTTTTTGCTTTTCTGGATAATTTATTAGGAAATTTAATATTTAAAGTAATTAACAAATTTCCCCTTCTTCTTTCTGAAATTGGAACTCCTTTTCCTTTTACTCTTAAAATTTCTCCATGAGTTACTCCTTTAGGAATTTTAACTTTCAACCCTGCCTTGCCGGCAGGCAGGTTAGCATCTAAAGTTTCCACATTATATTCTGCTCCCAACAAAGCGTCTGTTAATTTAACTCCTAAATCCATAATTAAGTCATTTCCCCGTTTTTTAAATACTTTATGCGGAGTAACATGCACTTTTATATACAAATCTCCTGGATTTCCATCAGCAATAGCTTCTCCTGCTCCTGCCAAACGAATCATTTCACCATCATTAATTCCAGCTGGGATTTTAATTTTAAATTCTTCTTGTTTTTTTAAGATTCCACCACCTCTACATTCTTTACATTTTTCTTTCGGAATCCGTCCTTTTCCATGACATTTATCACAAGTTTTGATAGTAGAAAAAGCACCTAAAAATGATTGCTTAGTTTCGTGAATTTTTCCTTTTCCTCCACAGGCAGAACAAGTTTTCATCTCTGAACCTTTTTTAGCTCCACTACCTTCACAAGATAAACATATTGAATTTTTAGTTAAAACGATTTTTCTATCTATGCCAAAAATAGCCTCAGCAAATGAAACTTCAATATCTATAGAAATATCAGAGCCTCTTTTTACTCTATTTCGTCCTCCAAAAATATCTCCAAATATATCTCCTAAATCAAATTCTACTCCTCCTTGTTGACTAAAACCACCAAAGCCTCCAAAACCACCTTGTGGAGCACCATTTCCTCCAAATGATTGTCCATAAGTATCATATTCTGATCTTTTTCTATCATCAGACAAAACAGCATAGGCTTCACTGGCTTCTTTAAATTTTGCCTCATTTCCATTAGCTTTATCAGGATGATATTTGTGAGCTAATTTATGAAAAGCTTTTTTAATTTCTGTTTTAGAAGCTTTTTTATCTACTCCTAAAATTTTGTAATAGTCTTTATTCATAACCACTATTTTACTCTTTTTTTTTATTTTGTAAATGATTTTACTTGATATTGATAAGTTTTTAGAGTGTAAATAATTTAGTCTGTTTAGAATATAACTATAAAGGAGAGGTGCACTTTGAAAAAAGAAATTAAAACAATAAAAAAATTTATTGAAACAAACCATGAAATATTTTTTCTGATAGCAAAAGTCTTAAGGGAAAAAACTGTGAGAGAAATCTTAGAAACCCAGGGTCTAGGCAGAGTATTAGAAACAGCTCTCCTAAATGCTTTTGAAGCTACTGGTTTACGAGAAAAAGAAAGAATAGAAACCGTTCATTATTTTCTTGACTTATTTTTTGGTTGGAACCCAAATCAAAAGAGTGGGAAACTCTTATGCCCTGAATGTGACTCCCCACTAAAACCAATAGTTCAATCTTCACAAATTTATGCTTCTTATAACCCCGAACAATTTGATGCGATTAGAGCGGGAGATTTTGAGTGTCCGAATAGTCAATGTCCTGGAATTAATAAAATCAATAAGAATTTGTTAGCAAATAACGGACATCGGTGTTATTGGGAAAAAGATCTTGTTTAAAAAAGTAGGCAGCCGGAATCTAGAATTTTGATTCCGGTTGTTTTTTAATTTTAGAAAGAGATACGACTTCACCAGATTAGAGTTCCAACCTCAGAAATGATTAAACAATACGAATGACTTAACGATCAAGATCCTGCAAGTTAATCTGCCGGCCAGCAGAGTTGGACCTCAAGTTACTAAAGGTTACTGGTATACACGTTAAGAGGTCGGACCTCGGAAAACTACTTATTTTTCTTCTGAAGAATCTCCTTCTTTTTTATCTTCTGAATTTTCGTCTTCTACAGGTTCAGTTTCAGCATCTCGAATATTATCATCTTTTGGGCTATCTCCTCCAGCAGGAGCTTGTTTTGCTTGTTCTTCTTGCATTTTCTTCATAACTTCCTCCCCTATTTTTTGCATTGAAGTAGAAAGTTCTTCATTAGCTTTCTTTATAACTTCCAAATCTTCTCCATCTTTTACTTTTTTCAAAGCTTCTATTTTTTCATTAACATCAGTTTTAATTTCCTCAGAAACTTTTTCTTCATTTTCTTTAATTGATTTTTCTGCAGTATGAATAAATTGTTCTGCCATATTTCTTGCTTCAATTATTTCCTGTTTCTTTTTATCTTCATCAGCGTGTAATTCTGCATCTTTTTTCATTTTTTCTACATCTTCATCAGAAAGTCCAGATGATGCTTCAATTCTAATTGATTGTTCTTTTCCACTAGCTTTATCAACCGCTTTTACATTCAAAATTCCGTTAGCATCAATATCAAAACTTACTTCAATTTGAGGTACTCCTCTAGGAGCTGGAGTAATTCCCTCCAAAATAAAGCGTCCTAGGCTCTTATTATCAGAAGCTAAAGGTCTTTCACCTTGGCTAATATTAATTTCTACAGAGGGTTGATTATCAGCTGCTGTAGAGAAAATTTGAGATTTTGAAGTAGGAATAGTTGTATTTCTTTCAATCAATTTAGTAGCAACCCCTCCCATTGTTTCAATTCCTAATGACAAAGGGATAACATCCAACAAAAGAACATCTTTAACATCTCCTTGTAAAATTCCAGCTTGAATAGCAGCTCCAGTAGAAACCACTTCATCTGGATTTATTGATTGGTTTAATTCTTTACCTCCAAATAATTCTTTTACAGCATTTTGAATAGCAGGCATTCGTGTTTGACCTCCCACCATAATAATTTCATCAATATCTGAAATTTCAAAAGGAGAAGCTTCGATAGCTCTTTTTGTAATTTCAACTGATTTTTTAATATATTCATCTGCTAACTCCTCCAATTTTGCTCTTGTCATCTTCAAAAGTAAGTGTTTAGGACCATCTTCTCCAGAAGTTATAAAAGGGATATTAATTTCTGTTTCTTGAGCTGTCGAAAGTTCTAACTTAGCTTTTTCAGCTGATTCATCTAATCTTTGCAAAGCTAAAGTATCTTTACTAATATCAATTCCTGAATCTTTTTTAAACTCAGCAATAATCCATTTTATAATTTCTTGATCAATATCTCTACCTCCCATATGAGAATCTCCATCCGTTGATTTCACTTCTACAGTATCATCAGAAACTTCCAAAACAGAAACATCAAAAGTTCCTCCTCCAAAATCAAAGACTACTATTTGCTGATCATTATTTTTATTGAAACCATAAGAAAGCGCTGCTGCTGTTGGCTCATTTATAATTCTCTTCACTTCTAATCCCGCTATTTTTCCTGCGTCTTTTGTAGCTTGTCTTTGAGAATCATTGAAATAAGCAGGAACTGTAATCACAGCTTCAGTAATAGTTTCTCCTATTTTTGCCTCAGCATCCGCTTTTAATTTAGAAATAATCATTGCAGAAATTTCTTCTGGTCTATGATTTTTATCTCCCATCTTAATTTCAATACCTCCGGTACTAGATTTCGCAAGTTCAAATGGAGCTGTTGTTTTATCTTTGTCTAATTCTTTATCATCAAATTTATGACCCACAAATCTCTTAATTCCAAAAACTGTATTTTGAGGATTTGTAACAGCTTGTCTTCTAGCTAATTGACCCACTAATCTTTCTCCTGTTTTTGATATAGCTACTACAGAAGGAGTGGTTCTTGATCCTTCAGTATTTTCTAAAATTTTTGCTTCTCCACCTTCTATAATTGCCATAGCAGAGTTAGTTGTTCCTAAATCTATTCCTAAAATTTTTGACATAATGTTTTTTAATTAGCTTTTAATATTAAAATTCTTGTTTTGTAATTATCTTAATTAAAAAGAATGACCTCTTTCATTTAAATTTCTCCTTAGGAGTCGCACCCCTCCGTTCGTAAACTCACTACAAGGGGAACGACCCCTTTTTCAAATTTCTATTCGGATACTTTTACTTTTGCTTCTCTTATTACTTTTTCATTCAAAAGATATCCTTTCTGAATCACTTCTATTATTATATTCTCAGATTTTTTTTCGTCAACCTTTATAGATTCAACTGAAGTGTGAAATTCAGGATTAAATTCTTCATTCAATGGGTTTATTTGCTTTACTCCATTTATTTCTAAAATAGAAAGTAATTGAGAGTAAATATGTTTAACTCCTTGAGCCCATTCTTTTAAAGCTTCATCTTTTTTATCTACATTTTTCAAAGCTATTTCGAAAGAATCTAATACAGGAATAATTTGTAAAATCAATTCTGTATTTGAATATTTTAATAATTCAACTTTTTGTTCTCCGAATTCTTTTCGAGCATTTACTAAATCAGCTTTGGCTCGTTGCCAACCAGCTAAATATTCTTGCTTTTCTTCAGTTACTTTTTTTAATTTCCCCCTTAATTTATTAGAAGTTTTATCTCCAAAAGAGTTTGAAGCTTCTTCTTCAGATTCAATAACAACATCGTCAATGTTTTCATCGACATCATTTTCATTATTTATATCTTCTTTTTTTTTAATATCTTCTAACATAAATTCTGTTGTTTAGAGGTACGACCTCAGCAATGATTAAGCAAAACAAACTACTAAAGGCAACAGACATCTTAGCCAAGAGGTCGAACCTCGTTAAACCACTATATCTTTTTTTGACAAAAGGGGCGGGGCGAAGCCCCGCCCACCAACCTCTATGAAAATAAAGTGTAAAGTATTTGCATTAAAACTTTTAACAAAAAAATTACTGTTCTCTACTTTAGTAGAGAAAAAATTTCACCCGACCCACTGGGAGTGGTTTGAAATTTTTAAGTAATTTTTTGTGTCCCGAAGGGAAAAGTTTTTCTAGCAAATACTTTGTATTTTGTTTGAACTTACCTTTTATTCCATTGAGGAGCTCTACGAGCTGATTTCAAACCAAATTTCTTTCTTTCTTTCATCCTAGGATCTCTTTTTATAAATCCTGCCTTTTTTAAATCTTTTTTAAAATCTTCATTAATTTTAAGTAAAGCCCTTGAAATTCCATGACGTATAGCTTCCGCCTGAGCATTTATTCCTCCTCCTTTCACCAAAGCAGAAATTGAATATTTATCTTTAAATTTAGTAACTTTAAAAGCATCTTTTACAATAGATTGCAAAACATCAGTAGTAAAATACTGAGCTAATTTAGAACCATTAATAACATAAGAAACTTTACTTGCCTCAGTTAATCTTATTCTAGCTGTGGCTGTTTTTCTTCTTCCAACAGTCTCTATGTATTTTTTTGTTTTTGTTTTTGTAACCATTTTTATATTAGTTAAAAGTTTATAAAGTTGAAAGTTTATAAAGTATTTTTGAAAATTATTTTATGATTTTTACTTTACGAACTTTATGAACTTTATGAACTTTCTACTCTTTAATAATTAAATTTTTCATCATTAACGGTCGTAATTTATTCCCAGGAAGCATTCCGTAAATAGCTTTTCTTAAAATTTCAGAATACCCCTTATCCGCAATGACTTTTTCCATATTTTCTACTTTTCTTCCTCCTGGATATCCAGAATATCGTTGATAAGTTTTTTGCTTCATTTTCTTTTTAGTTATATCTAATTTAGAAGCATTGGTTATTGTAATTCTAATATCAACTAATTTATTCTTAGTAAAATCAGCTTTGTCCTTACCCATTAATAAAACAGCTATTTTATTAGCTAATCTTCCCAATTTTTCTCCTGTTGCATCTATATTATGTTCCATATTTATTTAGGTTATTAGGATACTAGGTTTTTAGAAGGTTAGGAGAAAATCGCTCTGCGATTTTCTTCTTTTTCTAAATACCTTCCGCCAGCTGGCAGATACCTAATTTTTTAATCTTACTAATTAAATTAACTCAATTTGTGCCATAGGACTTCCATCTCCATCTCTAGGTGTTAATTTTGTAATACGTGTATAACCTCCGTTTCTTTTCTGATATTTTTTAGCCAAATCTGTTGTTAATTTTTTGATTATATCTAAATTCGTACTTCCTAATCTAGCCTTCAATAATCTTTTAGTAAAAATAGAATCTTTTTTTCCTCTTGTTATTAACTTTTCTACGAAAGGCCGAAGGGCTTTAGCCTTAGCTTCAGTAGTTTTTATACTTTCTTTATCTATAAGAGAAATCGCTAAAGACCGCAAAAGTGCTTTTCTTTGTTTCCTTACTCTCCCAAATTTTTTATTTGAATTATGATGTCTCATTATAGATTTTCTTAATGAATTTTTGAGCAAAGCGAGAAAGATTCATTCCTGCCTGCCGGCAGGTTAGAAAATCTTAACCCCTCACCCATGAAAGTGTTGTCCTAATCAATATTAAGATAAAACTTTCAATTCTTATTATTTTTTTAATAACTCTTTTCTACTGGGTGAGTGGGTAATTTTACTCTCACTCAGAAATGATTATATAGATTTAATTTATATAATCAACCTTTTTTATATTCTCGTTAATTTTCTGACTGTTTCATTGAAATAATTAGGGGTCGCACCTCGGTTATCTTAACTTCTAAATTTCTACCTAAAGATTACAATTTATTTTAATTAAGAGGAACGACTCCTAATTATTTCCTATCCTTGTTTCAATATCACTCCAAAATCACTTAAAGCTCTTTTAATTTCCTGAATTCCTTTAGCCCCTAAGCCTTCCAATGATAACAAATCATCTTCAGTTTTTTTAACTAAACCTCCTACTGTTCTGATACTAGCTCCGTCTAAAGCATTAGCCGTTCTTAAAGACAAATTCAAAGTATCTACCCGAGTTTTCAAAAAATCGGTATCTATTTCTTTTTCCTCCTCTTTTTCATCTTTTTCTTCAACTTGCTTTTTTTCTTCTTCTGAAATTTCTATGCCTTCTTCTTCAAATCCTACTATCGCTGATAATTGTTTAATCATTATAGTAATAGAATTTTCTAATGCTTCTTGAGGTAAAATAGTTCCATCAGTCTCTATGAAAATTAAAAGTTTATTGAAATCAGTTCTATCACCCACTCGCATATTTTCAACTTCATAACTCACTCTTCGAATAGGAGTAAAAGAAGCATCTAATATAATCATTCCTATTTTTGTTCTTTCTTCCGCCTGAGCTTCTTTACTGATATAACCCAACCCTTTCTTTACAGTAATTTTCATATCCAACACACTTTTAGCACTTGTTAAAGTCGCTATTTCTAAATCAGGATTCATTATTTCAACTTGTCCATTTTTATCTATATCTCCAGCAGTTATAGTTTTTACTCCTTTTACTTTTAAGGTAAGAACTTGGGGCTCATCAGTTAAAAGTTTAATTCTTAGTTTTTTAAGATTTAATAATATTCTTATTACATCTTCTTTTACTCCGGTCATTGTTGAAAATTCATGACTCACCCCATCTATTTCTACTGAAGTAACTGCGGTTCCCGGCAGAGAAGACAAAATAATTCTTCGTAAAGAGTTTCCTAAAGTGTGTCCATACCCTGGATATAAACCATCTATTTGATAAAGACCTTTAAAACCCTCGTCTTTAACGATTTTAGGTTTTGATGGTAATAAAATATTATATTCAGACATAGATTAGTTATTTAAAAGTCTATAAAGTCGAAAGTCTTTTTTATAAAAATCGCTCTGCAATTTTACTTTATGGACTTTATGGACCTTATGGACTTTTGACTTATTTATTTAATAATTAAAAGTTTAGCAAATAATACATCATTTTATGGTTTTTTGCAAATAAAGTTTTTTATTTAACGACCATAAAATTCTAAGATCATTTTAAAATCAAATAATTCTTGATTTTCTAGTTTGGGTTCTGAAATAATTGT
This sequence comes from uncultured Candidatus Saccharibacteria bacterium, assembly GCA_964486155.1. Lineage (GTDB taxonomy): Bacteria > Patescibacteriota > Minisyncoccia > Phycocordibacterales > UBA12079 > JAHITU01. The sequence continues at coordinate 53,202 of CAZAKQ010000001.1, forward strand.
TCCTTCTTTCTTTTTTATGTCAAAATTCAACCAATCAAAAGAAACGGCTTTTTTAATTTTTTCTTGTAATCCAGCAAAAATTACCTTTTCCTGACTCTGTTTTCTTATTTGAATTTTATCTCCTACTCTAGTTTTATGCGAAGCTATTGAAATTCTTTTCCCATTTACAAAAATATGACCGTGAGAAACCATTTGTCTTGCCATAGCTCTAGTAGGAGCTAATCCTAAACGATAGACTATATTATCTAACCTCATCTCTAATCTATTATATAAATGATCTGCTGGATTTTTAGTTTTTTGAGACATAGCTTCTTTAACATATCGAGATAATTGCTTTTCTCTTATGCCATAGGCAAATCTTAATTTTTGTTTTTCAATCAATTGCAAACCATACTGAGAAAGAATTTTTCTTCTCTTGAGTCTTTTGTTTCCTAATTTTTTAGTTTCAGACAGAGTGTATTTTTGAGTTTGAGTTTTTTCAAAAATACTTGCTCCTAGTCTTCTACATAATTTATATTTTGTTTTTATTATCATTTTAGTTTTTCTTAATATGTATTAAGCGAAGCGATAAGAAATATTTTAGAAAATCTTAACCCAGCACTTTGAAAATTATTTTTTATTGTTTTTTCTTATTATTTTTAAACATTTTTATCTTTTACTTCATACTCTAATCACAAAGTGCTGGGTATGAAAAATATAGTCGTTTCACTCCTTATTTTACTATACTCTTCTTGGTTTCTTTGGTCTACAACCATTATGAGGTATTGGCGTCATATCTTTGATAGACTCAATATGAATTCCTCTAGATATAAAACCTCTTATAGAAGATTCTCGACCCATTCCTACTCCTTTTACAATAACTTTTACATTTTTTACTCCTAAAGATTTCGCCATATCTCCTATTAATTCTCCAATTTTTGCGGCAGCAAACGGAGTTCCTTTTTTAGCTCCTTTAAAACCCAAGGCCCCACTTGACGAAGTACATACCAAATTTCCATCTAAATCAGTCAAAGAAACCATAGTATTATTATAAGTAGAACAAACATGCAAAATTCCTAAATCCATTTTCTTTTTTGAACCACGACTCAAAAAGCGTGAACGTAATGCACTGTTTTTTGATCCTCCTGATTTTCCTGTCTTTTTTATAATTCTTTTTTTACCCATACTAGATTATCTTAATTAATTTTTGAGCAAAGCGAGAAAGATTCATTAAGAGAATCTTAACTCCTCACCCAGAAAGGTCTCTTATAAATTAAAATTTATATAGAACTTTCGTTTTTTTATTATCTTTTAAATTACACTATCCTCTCCTTTTAAGTTATTGACAATAGTCAATAAAACCTTTCTGGGTGAGGGGTCTTATTTCACAAGCCGTGAATTTAGGATTGAATAAATTCAACCCTAAATTCAAGGGTGAAATAATTATTTTTTATCTCCTTTTATTTTACCTGAACCCATAGTTTTTTTCTTTCCTCTTAAAGTTCTCGCATTTGTTCTAGTTCTTTGTCCTCGACAAGGCAAATTTCTAGAGTGTCTTGCTCCTCTATATGTTTTTATATCTATCAATCTTTTAATATTACCACTGATTTCTCTCTTAAGATTCCCCTCTAATTTATATTCTTCTACTATTTTTCTTATTTTATTTTCTTCATCTGAAGATAAATCTTTTGGTTTTTTCCCATAATCTATCTTTGCCTCATCTAATATAGTATGTGCCAAAGATCTTCCAATGCCAAACAAAACCGTTAATCCGATTTCTAATCTCTTTTCTTCTGGTATTGTAATTCCTGATATTCTCATATATTTAGGTTATTAGGTATCTGCCAGCTGGCGGAAGGTTTTTAGCTAGTTAGGAGAAAAATCACTTTGTGATTTTTCTTCATTTATTTAAAATTTATAATTTATAATTTTTAATTTGAAATATTTTGAAAAAATATTTCTTAACGTTGTCTTTGTTTATGTCTAGGGTTTTCACAAATAACACAAACCCGTCCTTTTCTTCGAACAGACTTACATTTTACACATATTTTTTTAACTGATGATTTTATTTTCATACTAGATTATCTTAATTAATAGTGTTATTTTAATCTCTGAACAATTCTTCCTCTACCCCCGTAAGGATCTACTTGTATCTTTACTCTGTCTCCTACTAAAACCTTTATTCTATGAATTCTCATTTTACCTGATAAGTAAACTAAATCTACTCTCGTTTCATCAGTTTCTTTATCTTTTATTTCAACATTAAAAAGAGTATTAGGCAAAGCCTCAACTATAACGCCTTCTATAAATTGTTTTTCTTCGTTTGTCATTGTTTGAATAAACTTGTTTCAAAAGATACAACGAGAACCATTTTAACAAAAACCTTCTTATTTATCAAGTGTTTTTATGGAAATTTTTAAATACTAAACTTAAGTTAAAATAACACCTGTTATTTTAACTTATAATTATTTAATTATTGTAACATCTATATTTTTACCTTATATTACTCACTATCTTGTAGAACCTTAACTATTTCTATTTTACTTGTACTTCTAGGGAAAGAGGTTTTCCAAAACGGTTTAATTATAACTTCAGCAGAATCTATACTTGGATATTTAGATAATATCTCAGTAGTGCTATCTTTAGGTTTCCCTACGAAATCATTTTTTAACATTTCTTCTGCAAAAATCCATTCAAAATTACACTTACCTATCAACGAAAAAACAAATCTTCCTTCTTCCCAAGGATTAACATCTACTTTATTTTTTATTTCAAAACTTAAATTTTCTAAGTTAGAAATTATTAAATCAGTACCATCATAATTATCAATAACATTTTCAGCTACATATTTACTCAAATTACCTTTATTAAAAATAATTGCATAAACAGTAGCTTTTTCCTCTACTCCTATTCCATTTTCAATATCTTTAATTCCTATAAACTCAGCCTCTGAAAAAATAGCATCTTCATACAAAACAAATCCTTCAGGTACTTGAGTCTTAACTTCTTCTATTAATTTAGCAATTAATTCTATACTTAATTGAGTTTGTATGCTTTTAATATCTTCATCTGAAGCAATTTTTTTAATTCCTTCAAAACCACCTTTCATAGCCGTTTTAGATCTAGCATAAAAACTATTAAATCTCTCTGTTCCTTCAAAACCTGGAATAGTAAAGTCCTTTAATCCTATATTATATTTTTCACCTGGTTGATCAGCATAAACCGTTACTTCTAAACTTCCAGGAATCGTTTTCCCAGAAGAATCTTTTTTTTGTCCAGGAACAACAACTGAATTTTGGATTCGGTAAATCAAACCTTCTGGAGTTTCAAATCTAGTATTTTTTATCAATCTTTGACTTTTAGATCCATAATCATTAAAAATAATGATTTCTCCTCGGGCTTTTTCCATTACTTGTTCTTCTCCTATTGCTTCTACTTCTTTCACTTCTGTTTTATCCAACATTATTATATCAAAAGGAACTCCGCCAGTTTCGTTGTCAGATACTGCAATAAAACTAGAGTCAGTTCTTTGTTCTAATTGTCTAGGTACAATATTAACAATCACACTAGAAGCAGTAAAAGAAATAAACAAAGCTATCACAATAACAATTAATAATATAGCCATAATCATCTTCTTGAAAAAAGAAGAAGACTTTTTGATATTTGTTTTATTTGATCTAGACGTTTTTTTTCTACTCTTTCCATTGGGTACAGGAATATCATGAATAGACCTTTTAGGAGGAGTTACATCTTGTAGTTTTTTAATCATAGTTTTGTTTGTTAGTTAGTTAGGAAATTAGATAGTTAGGTTGTTAGAGAAAAATCGCTCTGCGATTTTTCTTCTTAAACCTGTCTACCAATAAGCAAATCTTAAATCCTAAACCTAATTTAATAATTGTTTTATATCTTTATTTTACCACGAAATTTAAAAAAACAAACACCTCAACCGGTTGAGGTGTTTGTTTCTTAAAAAATTCATTCATTAAGCAATTTATACACGCCAAGAAGTCTGTCCTCCGATGAGGATGGGTCAAACTTCGAAAACTCAAAAATTTTCCTGAACCTGCCTGCCGACAGGCAGAAATGACGAAGAAATGTACTAAATTTGAAACTATTTTTCAAAAATAGCTTTAATTCGTCGCACTCCAGCACTAGAACTTTTTTCTTTGATAATTTTAAATTTACCTAATTCGCCAGTATTTTTAACATGAGGTCCTGAGCAAATTTCATAACTAAAATCTCCAATTTTATAAACCTTAATTTTGTCTCCATATTTTGAATCAAATATTCCAGAAGCTCCTTTTTCTTTAGCCTCATCAACAGTCATCTCATCACAATCAATCGAAATTTTTTGTTCTATTACTTTATTCACCAATCTTTCAACTTCCTCTTTTTGTTCATTTGTCATTTTTTCTCCCCAAGAAAAATCAAATCTTAATCTTTCGGCTGTAATATTAGAACCTCGTTGAATTACTTCAGGACTTAAAACTTTTTGTAAAGCGGCTAGAAGTAAATGAGCAGCTGTATGCAAACGAGTAGTTTCTTCAGAATTGTCAGCTAATCCTGATTTAAATTTTCCAACAGAAGCTGTTCTGGAAAGCTCTTGATGTTTTTTCATTTTTTCCTCAAATTCTTGTATATTTATTTCAATTCCTTTTTCTTTAGCTAATTCTTGAGTCATTTCTATCGGAAAACCATAAGTAGTAAACAAAACAAAAGGATCTGTTCCTTTTTCTAATTCTTTCAAGCCTTTTTCTAAAGTTTTAAAAAACTGAATTTCTTCTTTATCTAATTGGTCAAGAATAAAGTCTTTATTTCTTTCTAATTCTGGATAAATCTCTTTATAATCTTCAATTACAATTTGAGCTATTTCTTTTAACCAAAGTTCTTGAGTAATTCCTAATTGTTTTCCATAACGAATAGCTCTTCTAATTAAACGACGAACAATATAGCCTTGATCTGTATTTGAAGGCGTTACCCCTTTATCATCTCCTATAATAAAAGTAGCTCCTCTTAAATGATCTAAAATAACTCTAAATGAATAAGTTTCATCTTCACTCTCTCCATATTTTTTTCCTGTCATTTCTTCTAACTTATTTCTCATTCCTTCAAATAAATCACTCATAAAAACATCAGGATTATCTAAAATAGCCACAGCTAATCTTTCTAAACCTCCTCCAAAATCAATATTTTTATTTTCCAGTTCTTCAAAACCATTTTCTGTTCTTATATATGACATAAAAACGTTATTACCAATCTCTAAAAATCTTCCGCAATCACAAGCTGGATGACATAGCTGGTCTTTATAAGGTGAATTTTCGTGAATTTTTAAATCAGCTCCAAAATCCCAAAACATTTCAGAATCAGGTCCTCCAGGTTCTCCGACTGGCATATTCTGTGGAATTCCCGAACGGGACCACCAATTTTCTTTTGCATCATAATAAAAGATTCTACCATCTTGCATTCCATTTATTTCTGCCATATCTACGGCTTTTGCATTTATACCTACAGATTTAAATCTTTCTTGCCATAATTTAACAGCTTCATCATCCTTAGGGATACCTATACTTTCATCTCCTCGAAATACTGACGTATAAATCCTATTTGGATCTAAACCTAATTCTTTAGTTAAAAATTCAAAAATCCATTCAATTTGTTCTTTTTTAAAATAATCTCCTAAAGACCAATTTCCCAACATTTCAAAAAAAGTTGTATGTCTATTATCTCCCACATCTTCTATATCAGGAGCCCTAAAAGATTTTTGAGAATCAACAATCCTTGTTCCTTCTGGATGTTTTTCTCCTAGTAAATAAGGAAGCATTGGTTGCATTCCTGAACCAGTAAATAAAGTAGTTGGATCATTATCAGGCATAATAGATGCGCTAGGAATAATAGAATGTCCTTTTGATTTAAAAAAATCTAAATATTTTTTACGTAATATACTTGCTTTCATTTTAATTTTTGGTTAATTGCATAATTTGGAGGTTCAACCTCCTACTTGGAGGTTGAACCTCCAAATTTCAAAATTCATCATTTCATAGGGTCGCAGAGGCGACCCTTATGGCAATAGCTATTTTTATGTTTGTTATTTTTAATTTCATTAAAAAATATTATACATAAAAAATATAAAAAAATAAACGGCCCAACAAAAAAATAGTTGAGCCGATAAAAAACAAAAATAAAAAATTAAGATTCATCTATCATTATAGATGAAAACCATAAAATGAAATATGCAAATATTCCTGACCATAAAAAGCTTGAATAAACATTAAAATAAAAAATTGGAGCTAAAACTCCTGTCAAAAAAGTTATAATTAATAGTCTTCTCTTTTCTCTTTTTTTCCCTTTAAAAAGAAGGACAAAAGGAACGAAGATAATCTCTAGAAAAAAACTCATTTTCCCTCCAAATTTACAGTTAAATTATTATAAGAACACTACAATTCTATAATTCAATTTAACACATTAAATATCTTAATACAATAAATCAAACCTCTCTTAAAATCTCAAAATCTTTTTTTAAATCTTCTCGACTGAAAGAATTATACAAAGCTACTGCTGGATGTAATAGAGGAATTATTTTTATTTCTCCAAAATTCGTTTCTGCTTCAAAAACTTTCCCTCGCATTTTCCCTATAGTTTCAATTTTTAAATCTAAATCAAATTTCTTCATAATATATTCCGCTGAATATCGTCCAAGAGTAGCAATTACTTTTGGCTGAATAATTTCTATTTGTTTATCTAAAAAAGGGCCGTAGATTTTAATTTCGTCAGGAGATGGATCACGATTAGCAGTTGGTCTATCTTTTACAATATTAGTTATGTAAACATCTTTTCTATTTAATTTTATAGATTCCAAAAGTTCGTCTAATACTTTTCCAGAAGCTCCGCAAAAAGGCTTTCCTGTTTTAGCTTCATTTTTTCCAGGAGCTTCTCCTACAAACATAATCTTGGCATTGTGACTCCCCTCTCCAATTACTGGAAAAACTTTATTTTTTATTCTCTCTGTATAAAGAGGAGACTTTTTTAGTTCTAGAATCTCTTTTTTTATTTTTTTCATTAATTCTGTTTTTTTATTTATTTCAATCTTGTTCATATTTAAATTGTATCACAAGAATTTTAAACAATATACTTTTTAAAATACTCCAATCAATTGGAGTATTTATAAAAAATATTTTAAACTTTACTCCAATCAATTGGAGTAACCAATATAAAAACTTTATTATTTTATTTTATATTTTCCAAATCATTTATTTTAATTTTATTTTTGTTCTTTATTTTGATATTTTTTAATCTGATATTTTTCATAAAGTTCATCTAACAAATTCCATTGTCCTGCTCCTACTATAGAAGGTATTCCCATTTTTAAAACTAAATCCATTCCATCCCAAAAAGTTTTTTTGTTTTTCTTTTGTCTAACAATTTTTAAAATGTTTTCATATTCACCAAAATCTACTTTGATAGAAATTCTTCTAACAGTAGACTCGCTCACTTTTAATAATTTAGATATTCTATACCAACTTATATTTTCTTGAAGCATAAAAATTATAGCTAAGCGCTTTGCTAAAACTATTTTTTCTTCTTCTCCTAACAAATCATTTATGAAATCTTTTGTCGAAGAATTGGTTTCTAGTTTAGAAACAGTATCTATTAAACGAAAATTTATCTGTTCTAAAACTTTCTTTTTTAATTTTTCTTTTGAGACTCTAGCCATAATATTTTTTATAAAAATAAGAATTTTCTTCTCATTTTCATTCTCTTAATTATTATATCATAATGACTATAGTACTCCAATCGATTGGAGTATTATGTACTCTAAATTACGAAACTAATTAAAGATACAGAATTATAGAAATTAAGTTTAAAATTACAAAATACCATATTTATAATATAACTTAAAATAAGAAAAAATATATAATAAATAAACAATTTTATTCCATAAAAGCAACTAAACAGAATGTGCATATTATAATAGTTTTATGGAGTTTTGTAATTTAGATGTATTCGTCCATAACATATTAGACTTTTCAGTATTTAATCATTAATTTTTAATAATTATTTAAAAATCTCCCGTACTTCCATGCATCCCCTCTCCTCTTTCACTTTCATTTAAAAAATCAACTTCTATTATATTGGGTACCACAATTGACTGAATAAGCAATTGAGCAATTTTCATATCTCTTTTAAGATCAAAATCTTTCTCTCCAAGATTTTTTAAAGTACAAGTAATTTCTCCTCGAAAACCAGCATCAATCACTCCTGCCAAACAATGTAAACCATCTTTAGCAGCTCGACCAGATTTATCCCAAACTAAACCAACATAATTTTCAGGGATTTCTATTTTTAATCCTGTTTTTATATTTTTAATTTCACCAACTTTTATAACTAAATCTTCAGCTGATCTTAAATCCAAACCAGCATCTCCTTTATGAGCATAACTAGGAGATGTCATATCCAAATGCATTTTTATTATTTTTAAATCCATATTATTTTTTAAAACTTAGGAATAATCTGAGACAAATGTTCTAAAATCATTTTTACTGAAGGGGATCTATCTGAAAGATAGGAACGACATTGCCTAATTTCAGAAAAAATATCTACAAGATTTTCATTTACTTTTTGTTCTTTTTTAAATTTTTGATATAAAGTTTTTTCTAAATTATCTAAAAATTGAATAGTTCCTGCTTTGTCTGCTTTTTCATCTTTCTTTTTTGGTAAAAACATCTTAATCATTTCAAATCTATCACCAAGACTAGCTTGTAAAAATTCAACCTCTTTTAATTGTGAAATTTCATCGGGTAACTTTTTCTCTCTAAAAGATTTAATTATTGTTAAACGAGATTTTAAAGTTGGAAGTAAAGTTTCTGAAGAAGGAATTAATAAAAAAATATGAGTGTTTTCAGTAGGTTCTTCAAACATTTTTAATAAAGAATTCTGAGCTTCTATAGTAATAAAATTAGTTTGTATAATTATTATTTGTTTATTTCCTATTATAGCCTTTTTTGACTGAAAATCTTTGATTAACCTACCATCATCTATTCCAAAAGTATCAAAACTTACAGTATAGAAATCAGGGTTAGACGAAATCTGAAAATTTAAATCTTTTTCTAAAAAATTTAAAAGTTCTTGAAAAGTTGATTTTCCATTTCCTTCTAATAAATAAGCGTGTTCTAAGTTATTTTTATTTAATAACATAATTTTAAATTGAGACGGGCGAGGCGAAGCCTCGCCCGTACTAATTTCCTAATTATCTAAGCTGCCTGCCACATGTTCGCCGATGAGGAAAAGCAAACAGATTTACAAAAAATTATCTTAATATTTCTTTGAAATAACACTCCTTCTATAAACATCTAAATGTTTTAAAGCTATTCCTGTTCCTTTAGAAACACAATAAAAAGGATCTTTAGCTAACTTAGCTTTTACTCCGGTTTTTCTAAAAATTAATTCTGGTAAATTTCTTAATTGTGATGATCCTCCAGTCATAAGAATTCCTTTTTGCACAATATCTGCAGATAATTCAGGAGGAGTATCTTGAAAAACTGTTTTAATAGCTCTTATCATTTCTCTTAATTCTTTACTCAATGCTTTAGAAACCTCATTAGTTCTTATTTCAATAGTTCTAGGTAATCCTGAAATAAAATCCCTTCCTCTTATCTCCATAGACAATTCTTCTTCCAAAGGCAAAGCCGATCCTATAGTAATTTTTATTTCCTCCGCTGTTTTATCTCCTATTGATAAATTATATTTTCTTTTAATAAAATCAATTATGGCTCTGTTCATCTTATCTCCTGCACATTTCACTGAAGTGGAAGCTACTATGCCCCCTAAAGAAATCACCGCTACATCAATAGTCCCTCCTCCTATATCTGCAATCATATGTCCTCCAGCTTCATCAATAGTAACTCCCGCTCCAATAGCCGCCAAAATAGGTTCTTTAACTACAAAAGCTTTTTTTGCTCCCGCTTTCACAGTAGCTTCTACAACCGCTCGTTTTTCTGTAGAAGTAATTCCAGCCGGGACAGATATTACCACTTCTGGTTTGAAAAAATTCCATTTACCCAAAGCTTTATTTATATAATAACGAAGCATTGCTTCAGTTACTCGATAATCGGCAATAACTCCATTTCTCATTGGTCTATAAGTAATAATACTTTCTGGAGTTCTCCCAATCATTTTTTTAGCCTCATTACCTACAGCTAAAATTTTATTATCTAATTCAGAAACAGCTACAACTGAAGGCTCACTTAAAACAACACCTCTTCCAGGAGCATATACTAAAGTATTAGCCGTTCCTAAATCTATACCTAATTTTTTTGTAAAAAATGACATAATAAAGTAAAAATTAAAAGTGAAAAAGTAAAATTAACAATTAAAAGGTTAAAGTTTTCTTTTATTTTTCATAGTTATAATACTAGCTCCTAACATATTTCCAAGCTCGATAGCTTCTTCTAAAAGTTCATCTATTTTGGTTAAATTTTTTTGTTTTATTTTTAAAATAGATAACCAATATTTTGTTTCATTACAACTTTTCAAAGCTATATGATAATAATTAGTGAAATCTCTTTTAGATCTACCGGCTTGAGCTTCTATTATATTAGCTCCCACACTAGTTGCTGATCTTAGAACTTGTTTACCTAATATATTATATATATAATTTTTTGGTAACTTTTTTAGAAGATTTATAATATCTAAACTAAAAATATATGTTCTATATTTTAAACTTTTTTTAGTTTTTACTTTTTGTTTTTCACTTTTCATTTTTAGTTTTTAGTTCTCATTATATTTGCTCCGATTTTTGACAATCGTTTTTCTATTGTTTCATAACCTCTATCAATATAATATACATTAGTTATAATTGATTCTTTCTCGGCTATTAGAGAGGCTATTACAAAAGCAAATCCACTTCTAATATCAGGACCTTCTAATTCTCTTCCTTTTAATAAAGCAGGTCCTTTTATTGTAGCACGATGAGCATCCCACATTTTTATATCTGCCCCCATCTTAACTAAATCACTAATGTAATTCAAGCGACCTTCAAAAATAGTTTCAAATATAAAAGACTCTCCTTTAACTTGAGTTAAAAAAACTGCCATCGGAGATTGTAAGTCAGTTGGAAAACCTGGGTATTCATGAGTTTTTACATTAAAAGATTTATAATTATCTTTATTTTTATTATTCACTTTAATACTATTTTCTCCTACTTCCAAATCTACTCCTGAGTCTTTTAAAATTTCAATAATTATTTCTAAATGCTTAGGATTACAATCACAAATCTCTAAATCAGAGGCACACAAAGCTCCCAAAATCAAAAAAGAACCCGCTTCCAAACGATCAGGAATGGTCTCGTAAATTTTGTTTTTAGCTTCTAATAATCCCCCTCCTTCTATTTCTAAAACAGGGGTTCCAATACCTTTAATTTTAGCGCCACAATAATTTAACCACTCTATCAAAGAAGTTATTTCAGGCTCCATAGCAACATTTTTCAAAATAGTTTTACCTTCAGCCAACACTCCTGCCATAATAAAAGTTTCAGTTGCTGTTACAGAGGGAATTTTGAAAAATATATTCGCTCCTTTTAATTTATCTTCTTCTGTTTTAAGATAATATTTTTGATTACGATGTTCAATTTTTACTCCCATTTTTTTAAATCCCTCTAAAAATAAATCAATTGGCCTCGCTCCAATCACACAACCTCCTGGATGAGGAAAAGTTAATTCTCCAAAACGAGCCAATATGGGACCTGAAAATATAATAGAAGCTCTCATTTTCTTGAACGCTTCTTCATCAACTTCTTTATTTTCTATTTTTCGAGTATTTATAAAATATTCTCGGTCAGTTTTTTTTGTCATTTGAATTCCTAAACCTTTAAAAATTTCATCTAATCGATTTAAATCTTCTATAAAAGGTACATTTTTTATATTAAAACCATCCTTAAATAATACTGCTGAAGCCATAACAGGTAAAACCGCATTTTTTGATCCATTAACTTTTATCTTTCCTTCTAGAAAATTTTTACTTCCTAATCCTTGAATTATAAATTTATCTTTTTTCATTAAACTAATGATACGATTTTTTAAAACAATTTACAATTGATTTTAATCTAAGGAATGGTAGAATAAAATAACAAATCCTACTGAGGGTTTAAAAAATTACCAATTAGTCAAGATTAATTATTTTTTATAAATAATTTTTAATTGCATGAAAAAATTCAAAAAAGAAAACAATCCATTAGTACTTATTATAATATTACTATTAATTTTGATAGGAATTTTTTGGTTAAATTACAATAAAAATCAAAAAGGTTTTTTACAAATCAATTCTTTAGACCAAACTCTTACTATTTATATTGATAATGTAGAAACAAATTCAAAAAATGATATTAATCCTGAATTTAAAATCAAAAAAGGACCCCACACTGTAATAATTCACAAAGAAGGTCATTGGCCTTGGACTAAAGAAATAATTATTACCGAACAAGAAATTACTAAAATTAACCCTTTCTTCATTCCTCAAAACACAAGTGGTTTTTTGATAGAAAAAGCTGATCCAGAATATTGGAAGATATTAGCTCTCTTTAAAAAAGATTTAATTTCTCAAGAAGCTTTTAATAAAATTTCAACAATAGAAATAAAATCCCAAATAAAAGCAATTGATTTTTATAAAAACAGAGAAGATGTTATTTTAATGGCTTTAGCTGAAGGAGTTTATGCCTTAGGAATAGATTATAAAACTGAACAAAATTTACAACCAATCTACAAAGGAAAAAATCCTTTATTTGTGAAAAAAGATGATAATTCTATTTATATCTTAGATAATAATAACCTAATGGAAGTCTCCTATTAGTTTATTATATCCCAACTACTGATTGACAGTAGCAATCCGATTGCTACTGTCAAAATAGTAGCAATCGGATTGCTACTATTTTATTTTTTTTAAATATAGTTTAATGTATAATTTAATTTAAGATATTTAAGATATAATAAAAAAACTATGAATATTCTTACAGTTATTCCTATCTTTAGAAATAAATTTCAAAACCCTACTTTATTTTTTAGTAGAGAAAATTTTTCAATTGGTTCTATTATATTAGTTCCCTATTCAAAAACAATTAATCCAAAGAAACTAAAAGAAAAACCAGCTTTAATTATAGAAAAAAGTAATTTAAAAGAGACTAAACAATTTTTAAGAAAAAATGATATTCAAATAAATAAAACTACTAATTCAATTGAATTTAATTTTTTTTCAGAAAAAATTATAAATGATATAAAAAGAAAATCTTCTAAAATACAAAAATCTTTAGAATTTTCCTTAGAAAAACTTTTTACTAAAAAAGTTAAAGAAGAATTAAATAAAATAACTAAATTATCTAAAAAATCTGTAATTAAAGATTATACAAAAAAAATTACTCCAGATTTTACCAGTCAAAAATTAAAACCTTTTTTGATTAAGAAAAAAACCATTATTTCAAAGAAAAAAGGAATTCAGAGTATTAATTCTCTTTTATCTAAAAATAGAGTTTCAAAAAATAAATTACATTCTGAAAAACATTATTTAGTTGATGAAATAAGAAAATACTTTGGTGAAACTGCTAAAAAAGGAAAAGGTTCTTTTGGATTTTATCTAGGATTTTTTAATAGACTTCCAAAATCAATTATTTATCAATATTGGGCAGAGGTAAAAGAAAGTCGTAAATCTATAAAAAGCCAACAAAAAATATTTTGGTGGAAAATCGGAAATTTTTTAAAAGAAAAAAATTAAACGGGTCACTAGTGACCCGTTTAATTTTTTAGAAATAATTTTATATTGATGTTTTTTTATTTTTCTTTAAAAAAATAAGTTGGCTTTCTAATTTTGAAATCTTTGATTTTATTTCTTCCATATCTATAAACAATATTCTGGTATCTTCTTTTTCTGTTTTTAAAGCTACATTAATTTTTTTCTCTAATCTGCTTATGTCGCTATTAATAAAATTAATTTGTTGACGAATTTCTTTTAATTCTTGATGTATAGATAAGAAACCTTCCTCCATTCTTGCTGTAAGTGATAAAAATTTATCATCAATTTTATTAAATTTATTATCAATTTTATTAAATTTACCATCAATTTTATTAAATTTATCATCAATTTTATTAAATTTATCGTCCACATTATCAAAACCTTCCTTAGTTGAGACTGCTAAGTTTTCAATCAATTTTTCTATTTTATCTAATTTTTTTTCCATTCTTTTTTAATTTTAAACCAATATATTTTTTAAGTCAAATTTTCCGCTTTTTGGATACGACGAGAATATTTTTCATCTTCTAATAAATTTGTCTTTAACCATAATTCAATAATTTCTTTTGCTTGATCTTCAGTTAAAAATTGAGCTCCTAGCGACAAAACATTAGCATTATTATGTTCACGAGATAATTTCACTATTTCTAAATTATAAGAATAACAAACTGTGGCTCGTATATTTTTAAAACGATTAGCTAACATAGCCTCTCCTTGACCTGAAGCTCCTAAAATAATAGCTTTAAATTCTGTTGGATTTTCAGATACTTCTTGAACTGCTTTTGAAATAAAATCAGGATAATCATCTTCAGAATTATATTCAAATGCACCTTTGTCTTCTACCACATATCCTAATTTTAACAAAAAAGGTTTTAGATTTTCTTTTAAATCAAAACCTGCATGGTCAGTAGCTAATAAAATTTTTTTTGTTCTATTCATCTCGTTAGAGATAACTTACTTTTAACAAGCAATCTCAATTAAATTACTAATTCCTTATCCCTCGAATAAAATATTTTATGTATTAAATCTTTAACGGGATTCATATTTTTTTATTTTATTTAATAACAAATTTTCTTGACTTTTTTTTATAATTGATATTATTTAAGTATAAATGTTTGATTTAATCAAACGGTTGAGGAAGCCCCACTTGTGGGGTTTTCGTTTTTTTGTTAAAAAACTTATATTAATCCTATAATTATTTTTAACTCTTTTTTTTATATTCAAAAAATCTTTTGCATCTACTTTAAAAATAATTCTACAATCTTTCATATCTATAATTTACAACAACTCTCCTATTTTTAACATATGTTTCAATAAAGTATTAGTATAACCAATTTCATTATCATACCAAATCAAAACTTTAACTAAATTTCCGTCTACTACCTTAGTTAAAGACAAATCCACTAAAGCAGCATAAGAATTATTTTTAATATCTGAAGATACTAAAGGTTCTTCTGTTACATTATAAATCCCGTCCCAATTATTATTTTGAACTGCTTTTTTTAATATAGAATTAATTTCAGCAACAGAAGTTTCTTTCTTAGATATAAAAGTCAAATCTACTAACGAACCTACAATGGTCGGGATACGAGTTGCCATTCCATCAAATTTTTCTATTAAATCTTTTATAACTAAAGTAGTAGCCACGGCTGATCCTGTGGTAGTAGGAATTATATTTTGAGCTCCTGCCCTTCCTTTTCTAAAGTCTTTTTTATTTGGCATATCTACGATTTTTTGAGTAGAAGTATAAGAATGAATAGTGTTTAGGACAGCTTTTTCTATTCCAATTTCTTGATTCAAAATTTGCAAAACTGGGCTAACCGCATTGGTAGTACAAGAACCATTAGCACTAATATGACAATCACTTAATTCATTTTCATTAATTCCCATTAATATAGTTTTTCCATTAGTACTATAATCAGGAATATTTGCTTCCAATATATCAGAAGATTTATCATCTTTAGCTGGAGCAGACAAAATAACCCTTTTAGCTCCTGCTTTTATATGAGCTGAAGATTTTTGATAAGTATTAAAAACTCCAGTAGCTTCTAAAACTATATCCACACTCAAATCTGCCCAAGGTAAATATTGAGGGTCGGGCTCTGAATAAAAACTTTCTTTAGGCAAAATTAAGTCTTTAGATTTTCCATAGACGGTATCATATTTTAAAAGATAATTTAAATTATCCAAATCAGCCAAATCATTAACAGCTACAATTTCTATTCGTGATTCTTTTTGAGCTAATTTATAAAAAGCTCTTCCTATTCTACCAAAACCATTTATAGCAACTTTTATTTTTTGCTTATCATCCATAATTTTGTGGTTATTAAATTTTTGGCTTGTTATCCTTAATAAATTTTAAAATCTTTTCAAAAAAGTTTTTAGATTCCTCTTTTTCCTTCTTGTCTAAATCTATGGTAATTTTTTGTTCTTTTAACTCTTTTTGATCTTCTAAATCCTCAAGTTCTTTTTTATTAAAATATTTTATTCCTGCTAAAGAAACATTATTGGAGACCTTGTTCGTTACTTTTTTAACTATTTCTTTTGTTTCATTGAAAGAATATTTAACAAAATCTATCCAATTATCATCTTTATAAATATTTTCATCTATTTGAGACTCACTAATTACTTGATTTGTATTTCCAACTTCTTTTATTGCAATTTCATCAATGGGTTTGTTCTCATCTACAAATTCTTTATTTGAAACTTTAACTCTATCTTCTGATTTTTTATATTTAACTGAACCAATTTTCATTAATAAATTATTAATTTTTTCATAAACAGTTATACTTGTCTCATCAAGTATTTTAACAACTTTATTTGTTATTGGATCCTTGTTTATTGAAGAACTAACATTTCCAAGTAAATGTTTCAAATCTATAGAAACTAACATGGCTATAATTTGTTCTGTAATTTCACTAGTAGATTCTATAACTTGCTCTACTTTTTCAACCACCACTTCATTAGTTGTTTCCACTACCTTATCTACAGTTTCTTGAATTACTTCAGCTGAAGTATCAATTACTTCTACAGTTGTTTCTACTGCAGTTTCTACTGTTTCTTGAGCAACCTCAACTGAAGTATCAATTGCTTCCGTTGTTGTTTCTGCTACTACATCTACAGTTTCTTGAACCGCAGTCATAATATTTTTGTCTTTTTCTTCTTTTTTATCTCTTGATTCTTTTTGGGTTAATTCAGGAGAACTTGTAGCTAATTCTTTGTCGTTTTCTTTTTCTGAAGGATTTACTTTTTCTTTTTCAACAGGAGAAACAACCTCCTTTTCTTGTTTTAATTCATCTTGTTTAATTATTTCTTGAGATACTTCCTCTGTTTTTTCTTGTTCTTCCACAACTTCCTGTTTTATTTGATCTACCTTGGATGGAGTAGTTCCATAATCATAAACGATAACTTCTCTAGTAGCAGAAGCCACATTACCAGCTTCATCTATAGCTGTATAGGTAATAAAATAAGAATCCTTTACATTAGTATCTACTATATCCCCACTTACTTTAACACCCAAACCTTCACTTATATTATCAGTAACTTTGGCTCCTAAATCTACATAAGAAGTTCCTATTTGAATTAAAGCAGGGTTATTTCCTTGAATTACTAACATCGGTGCTTGGTTATCTACTATTCCTGATGAAGTTGTATTATCTTCTATTATCTCCTCTTCAATTATTTCCGATTCTTCAGCAATCTCGGTCTCAGCTGAAGTTAATTCTGAGATATTTGAAATCTCTTCAATACTTTCTACAGCAATAATTGGTTCATAATCACCGAAATCTTCTTGTTTCAAGTCAAGAACTTTTCCTATTAAAGAAGAATAATCTTTAGATACCATTCTCTCTTTCTCTCTTAAAGCTAACTCAGCAGCTTTAGCTTTTTTAATTTTTTGAATTTCCTGAACCTCTTTTAAATAAACCATCTCCATATCTATAACCTCAGCCAACTCCTCTGAAAGATAATTTCCTAAATCAGCCCCATCTAATATATCTTTTGAAATACTTAAAGTTTTCTTTTCTAGTTTTTCTTTCCAAACTTTATTATCAACAGCCAAAGTCTTGTATTGATATTCTATGTAATAATTATCATTATCTTCTGTAATTTCAGAAATTTGTAATTTAAAATCATAATTGTCTAAATCAGTATTTAAAATCAAAGAAACATCTACTTCATTTTTTGGTTTAGCTGTTTTTATTGGATTAACTGCACGTACTTCTTCTATTTCAATCTCGCCTAAATTAACTAAAGGTTTTTCAACTTCAGTATCTAAACTAGTATTCATATTTATTGGTTCAGGTCGTGCAAAAGTAGCTATAGGAACATTCTCTCTATCAAAATATTTAATTTCTTTACTCTCTTCAATTGTATCTTCTAATTCATCAATTTCTTCTGTAATTACTTTAATTTCTTCGGCAACATCTTCAATCTCAGAAGAGTCAAAAGATTCAAGAACTTCTTCTTGAACTAAAGAATCTTCTTGAATAGATGTTGTTTCTAATGATTGAGATATATTAGCCGTTTGACCTCCCACAACACCAAAAACAGACATCACTAAACCTAAGGATGCTGCAACACTATGTTTTAATAGTTCTAAAGTTTGGTCTAACATAATTATTTATCTATTCGTCTTTTCTATATTATAAACTAAAAATAAACATTATTTAATACTTATTAGTGGATAACATTATTCTAAAATAGATATTTTTCAATTTTTTAAGAATCTAAACTTAAATCAAACGAACTATTCAAGTCACCAAGAAATTACTGAGAGATTAAGCTTCTCAATAACTTACTTTAAACTCAAAATCTGTTAAAACTCTTTCCCTACTGTGAAAGTTTTTTTAACAACTTCTTCATCTTCATATCTTTTTCTTTTAATATCTTTTAAAGATTCTTTGGCAAAA
>CAZAKQ010000002.1:0-62153 GCA_964486155.1 uncultured Candidatus Saccharibacteria bacterium
TTTTTTATTTTTGTCATAATATTAATTATATATTAAATACAAGAGTTTTCAACAAATAATTTGACATATTTTATATAATAAAGTATTATTTAAACAGTAAAAAGTAAAAAATTTCTAAATTTAATAAAAAGGAGTAAGGTATGGATTCCAGATATGAAAAAGAAATACCTAAAGATCATTTAATATTGCAAATAGAACTTATCGATCAACAAGAATCTTTAAATCATTTACGAAAACAAATAAAAGAAAGCTCTAACCTCAATCAAAAAATCCAAAAAGCATTAAAATTATTAAACGAAACTCCTAGTTTATCTGATGCTCTTTTCGTCTTATCTTTACAACTAGACAATGAAGAACTCAAAAAAAGATGTTCCGAAAAAATTAAAATTTTAAAAAGAAGAAAGGAAAATCATATAAATGATTTACTTCCTTAACGACATCCTCTGAAATTTAAACCAAGCTTCAGAGGATTTGTTAATTTTTATTGCCTTCCTTTCAGATAAATCATATAATGAATCATATGAAAACTGTTCAAGATTTGATTTCATTTATGGAATCTCCCACAGAAGAAAACAAAAAAATAATTGAAAAAGCATTTAGGTTTGCTGTAAATGCCCATTCTGGACAAAGAAGAAAATCTGGCGAGCCCTATTTTAATCATGTTTACGAAACAGGAAAGATATTAGCTAAATTAGGCATGGGAGCTACAGTTATCTCTGCGGGACTTTTACATGATGTAGTAGAAGATGGAGTAGCAACCAACGAAGAACTAAAAAAAGAATTCAATGAAGATATAGCTTTTCTTGTTGAAGGAGTTACTAAATTAGGAAAAATTAGATTTCAAGGTTTAAAAAGACATACTGAAAGTCTTAGAAAATTATTTATGGCTTCTTCCGAAGATCTAAGAGTCTTAATAATAAAATTTGCTGACCGGTTACATAATATGAAAACTCTTCAATACATTCCTGAAGAAAAAAAACTTCGAATAGCAACAGAAACCCTTGAACTATTTGCTCCATTAGCCTATCGTTTAGGAATTGGAGTTTTAAATCGTCAATTAGAAGATCTTTCTTTCCCTTATGTTTATCCAAAAGAATATAAAAAAGTAGAAGAAATAATGAAAGAAGAATCTAAAGACTCTATTATTTCTCTTAAAAAAATAGACCGCTCTATTAAAAAACGTTTAGCAAAAGAAGGGATAACTAATATTCAAACCTTTAGTAGAATAAAAGGGATGTATAGTCTTTTTAGAAAATTAGAAAGAAAACATTGGGATATAGACAAAATTTATGATATAGCTGCTTTAAGAATTATAGTTCCGACAAAAGATGATTGTTATAAAGTATTAGGAATTATCCACGCTTTTCGACGACCTATGCCAGGTAGAATTAAAGATTATATTGCATTTCCTAAACCAAACGGATATCAAAGTTTACATACAACTGTATTTACTAGATTTGGAAATGTAGTAGAAATTCAATTAAGAACCGCCGAAATGCATAAAGAAGCAGAGTATGGGATAGCTTCACATTTATCTTATAAAAATAAGATCAACTTTGAAAACAAAGAAAATCTTAATGTTTGGATGAAAAAATTATTACCAAACATAAATAAAATAGATAACTCAAATAAAGACAAAAAAATATATCATTCAGGAGATGTTCCTCAATGGATAAAAAAATTAGCCAACCAATCTGAAGAAACAGAATCAAAAGAATTTATAGAAGGGTTAAAGAAAGATTTTTTTGAACATAGAGTTTTTGTATTTACTCCCAAAGGAGATGTAATAGATTTACCTATTAATTCTAGTCCTGTTGATTTCGCTTTTGCTATTCACTCAGATATTGGGAATTATATGAACGGTGCTAAAGTACACGGTAAATTAGTTTCTCTAAACACTAAATTAAAAAACGGAGATATAGTAGAAATAACTACTACAAAAAAAATTGCGCCTACTAAAAAATGGCTTGATTTAGCCAAAACCTCTGAAGCTAAAAGACATATTAAAACAACATTAAGAAAAAATAATATAATTTAAGTATTTTCTTTTTTAACTCATATATCTTAAATATAAAATAGGAATTAAAATCAAAGTTATTATAGTAGCAAAAGATAGTCCAAAAATAATAGAAAAAGCTAAAGGAGCCCACATAGTAGAAGCAAAAATTAAAGGAACCATACCTATAACCGTTGTTAAAGTAGTTAACAACACAGGCCTTAAACGAAGAGCAGACGATTCTAATACTATTTCTCTCAACGAAAGATCTCTTCGTTCTTTTTTCATATTATTCATAGTATCTATTAAAATTATTTCGTTATTTACTACAATTCCTGCTAAAGCTATTACACCAATAAAAGAGGGAAAAGAAAAAGCGTTACCTGTTAAAGTCAATCCGAACAATACACCAATTAGAGATAATAATACTCCTGCAATAATAAAAGAAGTCTGTTTAAATGAATCAAATTGCAAAACTAAAACAACAATTACAAAAATCATTCCAGCAATTAAAGCCAACAACATCTCTGTAAATGTTTTGGCTATATCCTCATTTTCCCCTCCTGTTTTTAAAATTATACCTTCGGGGATAATAAAACTTCCATCTTCAATTTTAGACATAAATTTTTTATTCACTTCTATTGCGTTAGCTCCGTCTTTTAATTGACTAGAAACAACCGCTATTCTTTCTCCTTCTTCATGACGAATTGAAGAATTATTTTTCTTTATAGAAACATCAATTAACGAACCTAACAAGATTGTTCCTGTCTGGGTCTTTATTTCCATTTGTCTAATAGAATCAATAGTCGTTCTAGAAGTTAAATTAGGATCTATGTTTTCAGAATTTAAATTTAACTTAACCAAAACATCTATATCTTCTCCTTTTGTTTTAATAGTAGTCGCATCAATTCCATAGATTGCAGTTCTTAAAATTTGAGCAATTTTAACTGGGGATAAATTATTTTCAGATAATTTGGCTCTATCAATTTTTAATTCAAACTCTATTACAGAATCATTCATACTATTAGAAATATTTGTACTTCCTTTAATATCTTTTAAAATATCCTCTGCATCAATTACGACTTTCTCTAAATCTTGCAAATTCTCTCCAAAGAATTTTATTAAAATAGGTGCTTCTGAAGGAGGTCCCTCACTCGGCTGAGCTACAGTAACCTTAGCTGTATTAATTTCAGTTAATTCTTTTCTTAAAATCTCTACTAATTCCCAACTTGGTTTTTTTCTATCATCCTTGAGCAACACTGTAATATTTCCTAATTTTTCTCCTGAGCTAGATCCTGTTCCGCTAAATGCATTTGAAGATCCCACTGCCGTTGCAAAAGATTCAATATAGGGTTGTGAATACAAAATCTCTTCAACAATTCGAACCACCATATCAGTCTCGGCTAAAATAGTACCTTGATTCATCTCTATTTCAACATAAATAAAATCTAAATCTTCAGGTACAAATAAAGTAGTTTTTAATAATCCAGAAATAGGTAAAATAAAAGAGATTACCAAAAAAAATCCCATAGACCATAAAAATCTTTTCTGAAATTTTCTATTATTTAAAAGATGCTCCAATTTATTTCTATACCATTTTTGTAAATAAAAAGTATATTCAGTTTGTTTTTTAAATAAAAGATTATTCCTTGTATTTCCATTTTGTTTTAAAACAGACAAGGCAATTAAAGGAACTATCCCCAAGGCAACAAAAAGAGAAGCACATAAAATAAAAATAAGAGTATAAGGAATCCCTTTAATAAACTCTCCCATAATACCTGACAAGAAAAATAATGGGAAAAAAGCAGCGATAGTTGTCATAGTCCCAGAAGTTAAAGGTATATAGAATTCTTTTATTGTTTTAATAGCAGATTTCTTACCGTCCATTCCTTTTTTTATTTTAGTATGCATAGCCTCTGTTACAACAATTGCTGAATCAACCAAAATTCCTACCGCTAAAATTAAAGCAAATAATGATATAAAATTGATAGTATTACCAGTAGAATATAAACCTACAAAAGCAATCAGAAATGAAAAAGGAATAGCTAATCCTGCAATTAATGCCTCTCGCCAACCAATAGTTAAATATAAAATTGAAATTACTAACAATATAGTTACTAAACCAGATGTAGATAAATTTCTCAAATCCTTATTTAAATATTCAGCTAAATCAATAGAGAATAGAACTTCTGCGCCATCAAGGATTCCTCCTTCTTGCATTTCTTTTAATTCTTTTTTTACATTTTTTACTATTTTAGAAATATCTCCTCCTCTTTTCTTAAAAATGGAAAGAGAAACCGCTTGTTGAGACGGACTTCCATTTACACTTACTCTTGAAAAAGAAGTTCTTTGGCTAATTCCATCTGAAACAAAAGCCAAATCTCTAATATAAACTACCTCTCCTCCAATATTTAATACCGGAATATTTTTTATTTCTTCAGGATCAATAATATCTCCTTTAAATTTTAAAGGATATTTAATACCGTTTATTTCTATATCTCCAATTGGCAGTGAAGAATTTGATTGTGAAATAGCTCTTGATAAATCAGAAATTTCTAAATTAAATTTAGACAAAGCAGATTGATCAACAATAACTTGAATCTCTCTTTCTGAAATCCCACTAGTAATTATCTTAGAAACACCGTTAATTGATTTTAAAGAATCTTCTACTTCTTCTGATAATTTTATAAATTCAGTTATGGGTAAATCGCTAGTTATAGATAACATTAAAATAGGTTGGTCAGCAAAATTAATATCTGAAACTATAGGATCTTCAGCTTCATCAGGTAACTCTGATTTAATTTTATCTATTTCATCTTTAACTTTTTGAATAGATTCTTGTATGTTAGCATCAGCATTAAATTCAGCGACTACAGAAGAAAAACCTTCACCCGAAGTAGAAGTTATTTTATTTAAAGTATCTAAATTATTTATTAATTGATTTTCAATCTTATTAGTAATCAATTTTTCAGTATCAGTAGCGAAAGCTCCTGGTAAATATGTAGAAATAATAGCTAGAGGAATTTGTATTTCTGGAGCTGATTCTTTAGTTATACTTATCAAAGAAAAAATACCCGACACAATCAGAGAAATTATCAAAAGAATAGTGAAACTCTTTTTCTTTATAAAAAATATCCAAAAATTTTGCATGATAAGTTTATTTGAAAGTTTTAAATTTAAAAAAATTGCGGAGTATTTTTTATTTTATAAACTTTCAACTTTTTGCCCTTCTTTTAAACCTCTAGCATCAATCACTATTTCCATTTCAGCATTAACTCCTTCTTTTATAATTATTTTTTCTCCTAAAATTGGTCCTAAAATTATATGGTGAGAAACTAATTTGTCATCTTTATCTATAGTAAATACAACCACAGAATCTGTTCTAATTTTAATAGCTGAAATAGGAACAGAAAATTCTGATAATTCCTCATTTTCTTCTGATAAAACTCTTTCAACTAACAAAGATGTTGATTGACCATTAGTTAAAATTGTATTTTTATCATCTACTGCAATTTCTATTTTAATTTTCTTAGTTTTTGAATCCAATGCAGGAGCAATGTTTTTTACATAACCTTTCCATTTCTTATTAATTAGAACTTCAGAACCATTTTTAATACTTTCTCTATCTTTCTCAGTAATATAAGATACAATTTCTAATTGATTATTATTAGCTACAATCAACACAGGAGCAAATGATGAAACAAAATCTCCTTTTTCTAAATTTAAAGAATTAATAGTACCACTTATAGGAGCTCGTATAATAGTTTTTTCATAAGCAGCCTTGGCTAAATCTAGCCCTGCTTTTGCTTGTTTTAATTGAGCTTCAGCACTAATTATATCTTCTGTTCTTTCGCCTATTAAAATTTGATCATAATTTAATTGGGCTATTTCTTTTGCAGAAACAACAGAATTCAAACTATTTATAGCAGAAGAAATTGTTGAAGCGGTTAAATTTATAGATGAACGACTTACACTAATATTAGATTTCCAAGTATTAATAGTAGTTTCTGATAAATTAGAATTTGGAGATAAAACATTTACCGCCAAAGCTACTTGATCTAAAAATTTTCTAATTTGATTGATATTTTTCTTAGCTAATTCTAAAGCTTCAATTAAATTACCATCTACATCCAATGAAAACAAAAAACTCTCCCATTCCTCCAACATTTGTTCAATTAAAAATCTTTCCCATTCTATATCAATTTCTAATTGAGAGTCGTTCACAGAAAAAAGAACCTGAGGATTTGAGTCTCTAGGATCTCTGAACATAACATCTGTTTTATTTCTGACAGCATCATCAGCTTTTATATATGAATCATTTAATGTATTAATAATAGATACCTTAGTTTCATTTAATGAATTTTCACTATTATTTAAAGTTGCTTCTAAAATAGAAACTTGCTCATCTCTAGCTCCTGTTTTGATTTTATTTAGAAAAGCAGCTGCAGATTCTACACTTGCCTCAGCTTGAATTAAAGAAGATCTTTGAGACCAATTATCTATTTCAGCAATTATTTGATTAGCCCAAACAAAATTCCCCTCTTTTTTATACAAAGCTATAATTTCTCCAGCACTCTGAGAATGAACTACAGCAGATGATTGAGATTGAACTTTCCCTAACAAAGGTAAAAAAGTATTATCTAGAGTTAAGTCTCTAACAGTCATTGTTTTTACTTGTCTAATATTTTGAACAATTTTATCTTCTTCATTATTAATATTTTTTATAATAAATTGTTGGTAAATTACAAAAACCAGAATAAAGAAAATAACAGCTATTAAAATTTGCTGGTTTCTCTTCAGAGTTTTTATTTTTTGAATCCTATTTTGAACAGAATTTAAACTTAATATTTCTTTCATAAATAGATTTTAAATTAATCTTTTAAAGATAATTTATCTTATAAAATTAACTCCCTAAATATACCAAAAACAATCTTTAAATACAACGAAAAACAAAACCTGAAAAGCCAAGCTTTGAAGGTTTTGTTTTTTATTTTAATTTAATTGTTTTCTTCTGTTTTTTTAAGTTCTACTTTTTGATACTCTTTAAACACTTTTTCTTTGTCTCTTTTTACTAGCTCCAATACCTTCTCTACTAATTTTTTAGGATCATCGTCAAATACAATTTTATCATTAGGACGATGAGCTTTTTCTAAAATAGTTTCTATAATTTCATCAGTTGCCCAATCCCCTCGTAGAATACCAATGGGTTTATTGTCTTCAAAAGCAATAGTAAATTCGTGAATAGTTCCAACTCTACCAGCTGAAATAAACACCGCATCTACTGATTTAGTTAAAATTAAATCTCTTCCAGGATAACCAAAACCTGTATAAATAATTAAATCCATATACTCTAAAGGTAATTTATAGTGTTTTAAATGATCTTGTTCTGTATCTGCTGGAGAAAATCCAATAGAAAAACCTCCTTCAGATTTAGCCCCTTTAGCTCCCCACAAAGGTAACCCTGTAGTTGCTCCCGTTACAATAATCCCCCCTTGTCTAGCTATTTCTCTCCCTAATTCTTCTGTTTTTACAACAGCATCAGGAGTAAGATGAGTTGTTTCAGCAGCTCCCGAAACACATAATTTGGGTTTTAAAATAATTCCTTTTTCATCCATAATTATAAATAAGTTGAAAGTTTATAAAGTTAAAAGTTCTTTAAAAAATTTGCTCTGCAAATTTTTTACTTTATAAACTCTCTACTCAATGATTAATTTTTAATTCTTACAATAATTTAGCTTTTCGATAAAGATCTTTTTGTAACTTATTTGATTCTGATACAGCATTTTTTATTATCTTTTTTTGATTTCTAGAAGAAATAGAAGACCAACAAAAAGCTTTGTTTTTCGTTTTTCCTCTATCAAATATTTTTTTTATTGTTCTTGTTATCATTGTAATTTATTATTTAATTCTTCTCTATTATAATCATCTTTTATATAGAAATCAACATTTTGAATATTAGTATAATATTTTTCTGTATGATTTAAAAAGTTTTTTATAATTAAGTTAAGAACTATTTTTTCTTTATATTTCTCTTTTAACTTATTAACATTCTTTCTAGAATTAAAAAATTGTTGAACAAAACTATCTTTCAATATATTTCTACCTTCTAATTTTTCTCTCTTTTTTGTATAATCCCAAGCAATTAATGGGTCTTGATATAAATAGAATATCGTTGGTTCTATATCTCTATCTAAGCACCTTTTTATATTTTTTTCTATAGTATTAAATTCTCCTCCCATAGTAACATCTAAAATAAATAGTGTTTTATTTTTAAAACAATAATCTAACAAAATTTCAATTCCTTTTGTAGTAGCTTTTTGCAAAAGATGAGCATTCCCACAAATATTCTTATTAAAATCTGTCGGTGTATAAAATTCTTTTAAAAAATCAGTTCGAATTAAATCAGCATCAATATGTAAAGGTTTAATTATCTTTTCAGCTTCAGTAATTTTTAACTTTTTTACAAATTCTGTCTTACCAGCTCCTGGAGATCCAGCCATAAAAAAATTGGTTTTGGTTTTAAAATTATAAATTTCAGGTTTTACAAAGAAGTCAATAAGTAACTTTCTGTTCTTTTTTATATAAAAAAATGATTCTTGTTGTATTTTATTTTCATTCATATTTACATTTTAATTTAATGTTAACTTTCAATTAATTCTTAGTTTCTACAACTCGTAAAGTATCTGTTTTTTTCAAAACAAAAATATAAGCAACCCCCCAACCTATCATATCCACAATCAAATCCAAAATTGTATCGAACAAGTAATTTGGTTTTAAAGGAAAAGCAAATACTAACTCATATAACTCCCAAATAAGTCCAACGCCCAAAACAAAAATAAGAGAAATTAAAAAAATAGAATACTTTTGATTTATTTTACTCAATTTATCTTTAATATCAGATAACATAAAAACATAATAACTCAACAAAGCTACCCAAAATCCTCCTAAAAAATGCATAATTATATCAAACCACCAAAATCTCCAATACAAAAAATGATGCAAAGCGATAAAATCGCAAATTAATATAAACCAAATCAAGACTAATAAAATCCATAGAAATTTTCTTTTTAAATTTAACATAAAATAATTATAACAATTTAATAGATTAACTGATAGTTTTTGCTACTTTTTAAAACAAATTTCAAACTTTTTCAACGGCTCAACCTGTTGAGCCGTTGAAAAAAGATAATAAAATTAGTATGATTAATTACTATACATGAGAAAACTAAAAACAAAATTCTATAATTTCCTCCGCTGGTCCGAAAAATATACCAAAACTGATATGGTTTATTTATTTGAAGGTAGTTTTTGGATGGGATTAGAACATTTTGTTATTACTTTATTAGGTCTTATTACTGTAGTTATATTTGCCAATTTACTTTCCCCAGAGACTTATGGATCTTATAAATACATATTATCCTTTATAGGAATATTAGCTATTCCTGCACTCCCAGGTATGAATACGGCAATTACACAATCTATTGCAAAAGGAAACGAAGGTTCATTTATTCCATCTATAAAAATAAAAATTAAGTGGGGATTTTTAAGTACTTTTTTTGGTTTCTGTTTTGGAGTTTATTATTTTTTCAATCAAAATTATGAACTAGCTATTTCTTTCACTTTAATTGGAGCCTTCATTCCTTTAATGGAAACTTTTGGACTTTATATCAATTATCTACAAGGTAAAAAAATATTCAGCCAATTAAGTCAATACAATGTTTATTCTTATTTAATTACTAGTTCAATTTTAATTATTACTGTTTTATTTACTAACAATCTATTTATTCTATTAACAGTGTATTTATCCTCATGGACATTAGTCCGTTTACTATTTTTTAAAATAACTTTAAAAAAATTTCCACCTAATAAAAATAAAGATCAAAATATAATAAATTACAGTAAACACTTAAGTTTAATGCGATTAATATCTACTTTATCTTTGTCTTTAGATAAAATTCTTTTATGGCATTTCTTAGGAGCAGCTCAAGTAGCTACTTATATTCTAGCTTCAGTTATTCCTACTAACTTAAATGGATTAATAAGAATATTAAATCGTTTAGCTTTTCCTAAATTAGCTAAACAAAATATTTCTATAATTAAAAAAACTCTTCTTCCTAAAATATTTAAACTATCTTTAATAGTGATAATAATTATTATATTATATATAATATTTGCACCTTTTATTTTTAAAATATTATTTCCTCAATACTTAAATGCAATCTTATATTCTCAAATACTAAGTTTAATTTTATTGATTCAACCGATAACACTTATTACCACAACCTTAACTGCCCATATAAAAAAGAAAGAGCTTTATTTACTTAACATCATTCCTCCTATATTCCAAATAATTCTTTTAATTATTTTAATTCCTTTTTTTGGAATACTAGGAGCAATTTTCTCAACCTTAGGAGCTAAAATTACCAACTCTTTTTTATTAATTTATTTTTTAAAAAAGAGTTAAAATTTATTTATTGAATAAATCTATAATATTAGTTATTATTACAATTATTAAAATTAATATTATTTCTAAATTATGATTTTTGAAAACTTTTTTGAAACTGTAGGGAAAACTCCAATAGTAAAATTCGATAAATATAAAGGAGCTGAAATTTTTATAAAACTGGAAGGTAACAATCCTTCTGGAAGTTTAAAGGACCGCTCTGCTAAAGCGATAATATTAGATAAAATAAAAAATAAAGAATTAATAAAAGGAAAAACAATTCTTGATGCTTCAAGCGGAAGCTTTGCTTGTTCTATTGCTTACTTTGGAAAAATATTAGGATTTCCAGTAACGGTAGTTGCTAATTCTAAAATAACAGAAAGTAATAAATCTTTCTTAAAAATAATGGGAGCTAATATAATTTATCAAGGGAATGCTACTATTGAAGGAAATAAATACTGTACAGAATTAATAAATAAAGATTCTAATAAATACTGTTTCCTAGACCAACTAAACAATTGGAACAGTCCTAAAGCTCATTATAATACTACAGCTCCAGAAATATTAAAAGATATACCTAATATCTGTGCAGTGGCTACTTCAATGGGTTCTGGAGCAACATTATGGGGGTTAAGTAAATATTTAAAAAAACATAAATCTGATATAAAAATAATTACTTCCTATGCCAAAAAAGGATCTAAAATAGCAGGAACTTTTCTCGAAGGAACTGATTATAAATCTCCTTTTATCAAAGAGATTTGGAAAAATAATTGGATAGATCATATTGGTTATGTAAACTTTGAAGAAGCTTTAAAATCAGCTCAATATTTAGCTCAAAAAGGTTTTTTTGTAGGTCCTCAGACAGGAGGAGTTTTAGTAGCAATGTATGAAGCTATTGATAAATTAAATATCCAAGGGAAAGTACTCATTATATCAGGAGATTCTGGATGGAAAAATTTACACAAGCTAGCATATCAATAATTATATTAATTTAGAAAACATTTTTTCAAAATTAATTAAATTCTTTCTATTCCAATTAACGTCATACCATAAAGATATACTCAATAAACGTATTAAATTTAAACCCGGCTCTGGTAATTTGTTATAATTTTTTTTATATATTTCCCAATCAATTAAATTTTTTAATACTTCAGAAGTCTCTAAATAAGAAATGATATCTTGGTAATTTTCTTTAAACCAATCATTATAATGAACAACCAAAGATCTAGCTTTATTTTTATAAAGCTTATCTTCTACATAAGGCTCAAAAACATCTCTTATTAATTGTTTATTCCAATTATTTTTTTTTCTAAAAACATCTGAGGTTTTAAATATCTTTTTAATAACATTTATTGAATCAAAAGGTATTATTGAATTGACTAAATATTTTTTAGATAAAATGTTTAAAGTCTGGGTTTGTAAATAATTCACCCAACTATAAAAATAAAAAATAACAATTTTATCAACAAGACCTATTGATGACAACTTCATTATATTGTTCATCTTAGATATATATGAATCTAAAAAAGATTCATTTTTATTTTTAAAAATAAATTCTTCTCTTTCTCTAAGAGTTCCTCTCGCATAAATAAATCTTTTAGGCCAATTGTTAACAGCAAGAAGAAATGCTAATTGATTTTCAGAAACCAAATTTAATTTTCCAAGTATTCGATATATGCATGTTAGAATAACAGAAGGAATAATTTTTTCTATTTTACTTAAAATATCAGACGCCTTAGATATTTTTAAATTTCCCAATAACATTTCAGCTCCGAAACCAAAAACGACATCAGTAGAACCAATTTTTTTTGCTTTTTCTAAAATAAGACTATTAGGAATGATAAAACTTCCTTCTATAGGTTGATTAAGACCTTTTGAAACTTGAATTATTTTTTCTATATCATTTATCTTTGGATAAATTTCATAATTTATAGATTTATTATATATAGCTGTTCTTCTAGAACTTTTTAAATCGAACGAATTTGGGCCATATGCACCCACAGTAATAGAGGAAGCTGGTTTAGTGCTAATAGACTTTAACATTCCAAGCAATCCTCCTGAATCAATTCCTCCCGATAAAGAGACAGTTGGAATTTTATCTTTTACTTTAACAAGATTATCTAATAAAGCTTTTCTAATATCTATTATTAAATCTTTATATTTTTTTTCTTTATTTTCAAATAATTTGTGAATATTCCAATAATTATTAATTTTCATATTAAGAGTTTCCAGATGAATCTCTAAATAACTAGCGATAGGAACAGACACAACTTTCTTATAAATAGTTCTTGGAGGAATAATACTCTGGAAAAAGAGTAGTTCCTTCAGTGCTTCTTGATTAATTTTAGGTTCTATATTTTTCTTTTTAAAAAAAGAGACTATGTCATTTGTAATAATATTATTATTGTCTTTTTCAAAACAATAAATTTCATTACTACCAAATTTATCATTAAAAGCTAAAAACTTATTATTTTTAGGGTCAAAGATGAATAATAAAAAATGGTCAAAATTTCCTTCATCAAAAAAAGTTACTAATTTATTCTCAAAATATTTATTAATAATAATATCGATATTTTCTTTAGTTAATCCATCATAAAAAAAAGATACTTCTCTAAAATCTTTTTGAATTAAATTTTCGGCAACTAAATCCAATTTTTTATTTTTTAAAACAAACCTATATTTCATGATATTAAATAATTACTTTATTTTTTAGCGTAAACATAATACCCAGCTGTTGTTGTTCTTACTTTAGCATTCAATAACTTATCTAAATTATTTGAAACTAAATTTAAAAAAAACGTATCCTGTTTTGTTTTGGAAAGAAAAATGAAAGAGCCTTAAAATAACCTCCACGTTTTTCTATCTCAACCTCTTTAAAGTCCTTAAACAATAAGCTAATCGTATCATCAAAAAATCTCCAATAATCTGGATAAGTACCTTTTTTTGCATGATATGGATAAATAGATGGAATATAAACAAAAATTTTTCCGTTTTTTTTCAATATCCTTCTCATTTCTTTCACTGCTTTTATCGGATTTTCTACATGCTCTAACACAGAACTGCAAATAATAGCATCCACACTGTTATTAATCAATGGAATATCATGAATGTCTCCCACTAAATCGGCACCAATTGAATTATCATAATCCATAATTTTAAAATCACAATTTTTAAACAAATGCTTATATTCTTTAAGCCATTTTTGGAATCTTTTCCCTCCTCCAACATCAAGAATTATTTTTTCTTGACTTATTTCTTTAATTTTTTTATCTATAAATATTTTAGAAGATTTCATATGTATATATAAATTTTAATTGATAAGAATAAATCTATTTTTTATTTTTAACTTTAAATAAAAATGAAAACGAAAACATTCCAGGCCAAAATTTATCTAACCAGGCATATTTTCCTAAAGGATAAATTTTTACATCTTCAAAATATTTTTCTAAAATTTGCTTAAATTCTTTATAAGAAAAATGGTTAATATGGGTAGGATCTTCTAAAGGAGTTCCTTGTTTTATTCCGAAAAATAATCTTATTCGATTCATTAAAGAAAAAGCATTAGGGATAGAACCTAAAAAAACTCCATCTGATTTCAAAACTTTGGTTATTTTCTTTATTATATCTTCTGGATAATATAAATGTTCTAAAACCTCACCTGCTACCACAACATCAAAATCTCTAGTTAAATTCCAATCATCATATAAATTTAAAGTTTGAGTTTTTATTCCTAAATTATTTTTAGCAATTTCTAAAGCTTCTTCATCTATGTCTACACCTAAAATCTCATTATTTTTATAATAAGTCTCTGTTAAAACTCCATCGCGACATCCAATATCCAAAACTTTTTTATTTACTCCTATTTTTTCTTTTAAGAAATTACCTCTTTCATCTTTTAACAAAGACATTCCGCGTCTACCTCCTTTTTTATGATGTTCTTTATAAATTGTGTTTAATTCTTTATTTTTCATTATATTTTTTGATATATTCTTATTATTTTTTTAATTAAATTTTCTAAATTATGATCATCCATAATAATATCTCTTAATCTTTTACCAACTTTTATTTTTTCTTCTTCTGATAATTTAGAAAGATCATGTATCTTATCTATTAAATCTTTATTATCCTTTTTTTCAAAAAATAATTTATCAACATATTCTCTAAAAACTTCTTTAGAAGAATCATTACTTGATAATACTAACAATCCACAAGACATTGCTTCTAAAATAGCTTTATCTAAACTTCCTGTCTGGCTTGTATTAATAAACAAATCTGCTTTATGTAAGTAATTAATAATATTTTTATTAGGAACAGAGCCAACAAAGCTTATTTCTTTTTCTAAACCTTCTTTTTTAACTCTTTGTTTTAAATTTTCCAAATATTTTGTTTGATCAATTTTTCCTACTCCTCCAACAATGTCTAGTTTAACTTTTAATCCTTTTTCTTTTGAAATTTTTATCGAATCAATCAAAGTATCATAATCTTTAATTGGAGAAATTCTACCAACAGTTATAATTTTAAATACATTTTCTTTAAAATTATTATCTTTTCTATAAAATTGATCTATATTGATTCCATGCCCTGTAATATTTAATTTTTTAGTTTTTATACGAAATGATTCTGGAGTAGCTGAAAAAATAGTGTGAGTTAATTTTTCAGCTATTCGTAACTTTAAATCAACAGATTTATGCATATACCACAAACCAATTTTCTTTTGCCATAATCGCCACAAAATGCCCCCTAAAACAATATATTCTGGGTTCATATGTACAAAAACATTATCGTAATTATGTCTTTCAGTCCAAATATATTTGTAAAAATTTTTTATATATAAAAATTTCTTGAAAATTGAATCATTGAAAATTGATTGAGAATTGAAAATTGAAAACCTGCCTGCCGGCGAGGTAGGTTGAAAATTATCCTGTTCTTTTCCTAAGGAAAGAACTTTAACATTATTAGGCAAAGCATATTCTCCCACCTCTAAAGCTATTACTGTAATTTTTTCACAATGCTTGGCAAATTCAGCTACCCAACCATGAAAAAAACCAAGGATATCATCATTTTTATTTATTTTTTGTGTTAATATCAATAATTTCATTTGACTTTTTTTTTATATAGTATACTATAGTAGTAATCATTATAAAAAGCGTCGCCAACCGGGTTAGTCCAAAGGTTGGCGCTTTTTGTTTTCATCTTTTTCTTTTTCTATAAAATGCTTAATATCAATCAGATATTTTATAGTTTTCTTCCAACCACAAGCTTTTCTTAACAAAAAAGAAGTTTTCTTTCTATTTGGACTTAAAACAACCTTAAATTTAACCTTATCTTCTAAATAGTTAACTAAACTAGCAAAATCTCCATCACTTGTAATCAAAATAGCTTTGTCGTATTCTAATAAAAGATCAACAGTTGTTAGAGTTAAATCAACATCAACATTACCTTTTGGTTTCTCATTTTTATCTTGAGAAATTTCTTTAAAAATAATTTCAAAACCAGCATTTTCCAACAAAGAATAAAATTTTTCATTTTCTTCTATATATCCAATAAACCAAAAAGCTTTATTAACTTTATATTTATCTTTTAAATAAATTCTCAGTTTAAAAACATCAACAGCCCAACCATCATCTTTTGTTCCAAGGTATAAATTTTGAGCATCTATAAATGCATAATTATTCTCTCTATTTTTCCTCATTTTTATTTATTTTTTGTGTTAATATCAATAATTTCATAACCTTATAATTTCATTACACTGACCCCAACTTGGAAGCTCGGCTTCCAAGTGATATTAATTATTTATTGTTTTACTCCATCCTCTTTGAATCAAAGCTAAATTTTCATTTCTAGATTGTGGAATTTTTTCTATAAAATCTTTATAAGCCTTAGTTTTTAATTCTTCCAACAATTCCGGATGTTGTTGAGCATTTTTAATACTTTCTGAAAAACATTTTTTATCACCTACATCACACAATAAAGCGTTATTTCCTCTTAAAACTTCTCCTACTATACCTACCTTTGTTGTTAAGATAGGACAACGAGAAACAATAGCTTCAACTAACGCTAATCCATATCCTTCATAATTAGAAGCTGATAAAAATAAATCTGCTGTTTTGTAGTAAGAAATTGGATCATCAGTCCAACTTTTAAAAATAATATTTTCTTCTAAGCCTTTTCTTCTGGCTAATTTCCTTAAATTTTTTCTTTGAGAACCACTTCCTACTATTATTAAACCCGTCTTGGGAAAAACTTTAACAATATCTTTCATAGCTGAAATAATTAAGGAAATATTTTTTTCATCTTCTAAACGACTCATTGTTAAAGCTATAAATTTAAATTGAGGATATTTTTCTTTTAAAGAAAAACTTGGAACAGTCGCCTGAATCAAACTTACACTAGTAAAAATAGGAATTACAGAGATAGCTTTTCTTTGGATATTTCTAGGTAAAGATTGTTTAATTCTTTTAGAAACAACTCTTATATGATCTGCCTTAGATAAAAGAAATCTAGCTATAAAAGATCTTATTCTATTTAAGAAAGAGTGTTTTACAAAATATTTATTAAACAAATCTGTATGAATTTGTAATTCCAATTTAATTTTCAATTTCTTAGCAATTCTCCAAGCTATAAATCCTATTTCATAAGCATCTTGAGCAGATACTAAATCTACTCGGTCTAAATCAAAAGCTATCTTTTTAGCATCTCTAATATATGAAAATTTATTTTTTGAATTAGTAGGATGTAAATGAACATTAGCACTAATTTTTGTTTTATTAAAAGATTCATTTTCTTTATTTAAAACAATTACATCTATTCTATCAACTAACATTCCATAATTAAATAAGCGATTACGTACATCACTATTTTCTTCAAATAATTTACGATCTGTACTAATAATTAAAATATTCATCCCGTTAGAGATAGTTTGTCAGAGACAAACTATCTCGAATTAAATTAATAACTTTTTGTTTCCGTTTTATCTATACTAATAATAAATATTTATTCTCACCAAATCTCTAACGGAATTCATTGTCTTTAGTATATCAAAAACATAGATGAAAAGCTTTACCTTTTTATCTGAGTTTTAATACCTGTCCGCCTCAGGCGGGTTTTTAAACCCTAATATTTTAATATTTGAACTAAATTATCTAGAGTTTTTTCTATAGAAAATTGCTTAGATTTATTAAAAGCATTTTGAGTTATCTTTTTTCTAAATTCATCATTCCCTAGAATCTTTATTATCGCACTTAATATTTGCTCTTTGTTATTAGGCTTAATTAAAATTCCATCCATATTATCCTGAATTAATTCAGGATTACCTCCAATGTTGGTTGTAATAATTGGAACTTTTAACTTAGCTACTTCAATTAATTGATGAGCAAAACCTTCATATTGTGTATTTAAGATAAAAATATTAACTTTTTTAATTAATTTTAAAACTTTTTCTCTCTCCAATTTACCTATTAAAAAAACTTTGTCTTTTAAATCTAAAATTTTAATTATTTTCTCTAGTTCTTCTCGTTGTGGGCCTTCTCCTACTATTTTCAATTTCAAATTAGGATAATATTTTAGAATTTCAGGCATACTTTTAATCAAAACATCAAAACCTTTCCAAGGAACTAATCTCCCTACCGACAATAGCACTTTTTTATCACTTGGGGGTAGCACCCCCAAGTCTTTAGAAAGTTCTATTCCGTTATAGATTACTTTAATTTTTTCTGACTCTATTCCCCAATTTTCAATTATTCCCTTAAAATATTTACTTGGTACTATTATAGACTCAGCAGTAGAAGCTACTTTTTTTTGAATCTTTTTTAAAATTTTAACTTTCCAATTATATTTACTATATTCTAAACAAAAATCATCTAAATTATCTTTAACTCCAAATCTCTGCACTCCTTGTTCCCAAGCATAGTCTCCAGCCACCCGTATTAAAAATCTTTTTTTTAAAATCTTATTAGCCAACATAGTTGGTAAACCTACACTTACAGGATCTTGGGCATAAATAATATCTACTCTCTTAGATCTTTTTAAAATTTTGAAGAAATAAACAAAATGCCTAATTATTTTAGGTAAATAACGCACTTCTCCAAAAGGCAAAACCTCCACTTTTATTCCTCTTTCTGGTAATTTATCAAAAAGCAACTTTGAGTAAGTTGCAGGTCCTCCAATATCTGGCGGATATATCCCTGTAGTAATTAATATTTTCATCTCTCTATTATACCAAAAAAGCCTTAAATTATAAGTGATATTATGCTAAACTGAGTTTTATGAATCCCGTTAGATATTGTAACTTTTTTCACAAATAACGGAATTTTAAATTTAGGTAAACTACAATATGCAAAAAGAAAGAAAAAAAATCTCTAACGGGATGAAAATTATTATTACAGCGCCACTTTTTCCTCCTGAAATCACAATTGGATCCATCTATATAAAAAAATTAGCTCAAACTTTAAAAGAAGTTGACTTCAAAATTCAAGTCTTAACATATTCTATATTTCCTGAAAAGATAAATGGGGTTAAAATAACCAAAGTAAACAAACAATTACCTTTACCAATTCGTTTAATAGTTTTTACTTTTAAATTATGGAAACTAGCAAGAAAAAATGATGTTATTTTTTCTCAAAACGGAGCTTCTGTAGAGTTTCCAATCTTTCTAATGTCAAAATTAATTAAAAAACCTTACATCATATATATTAGTGATAAAAAAGCTTTTAATTATACTAAAGATAAAATCCTGTTAAATTATATTCAAAGAAAAACTTTTAAAAAAGCGTTCCAAATAATCAAAGATATTCCTGATCCAAAACCAGAAGTAACTCCTTTTGATAATAAAATTAAAGATAAGATAAACTTATATAAAAATTCATGGGAAAAACATATTAAATATATAAAAAAAATCTTAAAAAATGCCTAAAGAATTAAATCTAAAAAAAGAACTAGAAATAATTAAACCTATTTTAAAAAAATTAGGATATTCTTTAGATTCAAAACAACCTCATATTCAAGGAGAAAAATTATTAATGCAAGCAGTTACTACTACCAGTGGAAGAAAACTTATTTTACTAGGAAAAGATTTACAAACTAACAAAAAAGTAGTTATTAAAATAACTAATGATCCAAAAGGTAAAGAAGAAATCCAAGATGAGCATAAATATAGAAATGCTTTAAAAAATATTATTTTTTCATATAAAAAATTCCATTCACCAAAAACTATTCTTTTAACTCAAAAAGAAAATTATTTAATATCAATCCAAGCTTTTATAAATAAAGAACAAAATTTTATTGATCTTCCTTTAGAAACACAATTTAATTTAGCTTTACAAGGTTTCAAAACTCAAGAAGGAGCTCATGCTATTACTTATGGTCATCTCAAAAAAATAACTAAAATATTTGGAAAAGTCGATTCTTCTTGGTATTTAAAGTCTTTTAAAAACTTTCAAAAAAACATAAAAAAAACTTTACCTCAGCATGATAACTTACATTCTCTATTAGAAAAAGGAATCTTGGAACTTAAAAAAAACAAACAAACTATTGAACAATATTGTAATTTTTTAACTCATACTGATTTCGTTCCTCATAATTTTAGAGTAATTGAAAATAAAATTTATCTTTTAGATCATTCCTCCATCAGATTCGGCAATAAATACGAAAGCTGGGCTCGTTTCCTTAATTTTATGACCTTATATAATCGTCCACTGGAAGATGCTTTAATTTTTTACATAAAAAATAACCGCACCCAAGAGGAACAATTATCTTTAAAACTTATGCGTATTTTTCGTTTAGGAGAAATTATTTGGTATTACACTAATTTACTTTCTAAAACATCTGGAGATTTACATACCTTAACCCAAGCTAGAATAAAATTATGGACTCTAGTCTTAAAAACTACTCTGCAAAATAAATCAATATCAGAAAAAAAGATACTTGAATACGAAACACTTCGCGATTCCCTACGAAGTATTGAAGAAAAAGAAAGGCAAAAAGATTTGCATTAAAACATTTATTTTAATATAAAATTAATCTAATTTTTTCATTTCTTCTATTAAAGATTCATATTTATCAATTAAAGGATGTTCCCATGATTTTTTTAATGATTGCAATACTAGTTCTTCGAACCATATCTTTTTATCTTTACCACGATTAAATTTTTTCCACAAATCACTTCCTAATCTTTTATGAGCTTCTATTATGTTTTCAGCATTGTGAATTTTATCTGATACAATAACAGCTTTAGCTTCCATTGAAATATTTTCAATTGATTTAGCATATTTTTCTTTTATAGCTTCCCAATCCAAACTATCATCATGAGTTACTTCAGAAACGATGTTTACTATATTCTCTCCTAACTCTTGGGCTAAATTATGTCGTGAAGTATCAGAGTCTTCTAATACGTCATGCACTAACCCAGCAGCGATAACTTCATCTGAAAAACCATTTTGTGCTAATTTATTAGCTACCATAAACGGATGGATGATGTAAGGAAAATCTTCATCTTTTCGCCTTTGATCTTTATGTTTAATAATAGCTATACGAGCCGCTTTTTCTATAATATTCATAATTTTATTATTTAGTTACTTTATCAAATACTTTTTCTTTCATATCTACCGCGATCATATCCCAATTAAATTTCCTTAATACCATAGCTCGGGCATCTTCTGTTATACGCGCTACTTTTTCAGAGTTAGCCAAAATATCTTTAACAGCTTCAACAATTTGCTCAGGACTATCTACATCAACCACCCAACCTGTTTCTGTTTCTTCTGGATTATGTTTTTTATCAAATAAAAATTCTTTAATACCTCCCACCCGAGTTGAAATAACAGGTAATTTAGTAGCCATTGCTGAAAGAAAAGCATTTCCCAATCCTTCTGAACGACTTGGTCCTACAAAGATATCCGAAACTTTTCGATAATTTGAAACTACCGAACGATCCACCATCCCTGTAAAAATAACTCTGTGTTCTAATTCTAACTCTTTAACTAAATCTTTCAACATTTTTTCTTCATCACCTCCTCCCACAGCCAAAAATTTAACATTTTCAGGTAACATTTTCAAAGCTTGAATAGTAATATTAGCGGCTTTTTGATAAACCAAACGGGCAGTATTTACTAAAAATATATCTCCTTCTTTTTTTCCTAATTCTTTTTTAAGATTTTCAATTACTTGATCATCAAAATCAGCTGCTACATCTCGAGGGTTAGCTCCATTATAGATCTTTACAATTTCTCCTTTATAACCTCTTTTTTCAGGCCACTCTCCTAAATAACTTGAAATTACTTGAATTATTGAAGCAGTTCTAAAACCTAAATCTAAAAGTGGGACAAAAGGTTTAATAAATAATCTTTTAAAAACTTTATCATAAGGATCTCCATCTTGAAGAGTTAAAATATGAGGAATTCGAGAACCAAAAATTCTCATTAAAGCCACAGGAAAAAGCATATAAGTCATCATTGACCAAATAGCATCAAATTTATGTTTTTTATTTAAGCTAAAAGCTTTCAATACAGCCAAAGGAATAAACATTATTTTAGAAAGATATAGGGATCCAAAATCAATTCTATAAACATTTATATTCCCTAATTTTTCATTTCTAGGAAGAGATTTATCAAATAACATTGTTATCATATGAAATTCAATCTCATTTGGATTGATACGATCTGTTATTTCCTTTATAGCCCCTTCAGCCCCACTAACATTAACTGGGTAATAAGAAAGTGAAAATATTAATATTTTTTTCATTTTATATTTGAAGTTAATTTATAATTATATTTAAGTCTATCAGATTTTTGAATAAAAAAAAGGTGCTGTATCTCCAATACAACACCTTTACAACTGTCAACGTCAAATAAAAAATTCCGGATGACAACAAAAAAAGATAAACCACGCTGAATTTGCTGTACACATACGATAAACAGCTCCTTTTTCATCTTTTCCTTCAACCACCCGCTGACGAAGCTCTTGCGCTGTTATATATTCAGCAGAAAAAATCGGTTCATTTCGGTCTTCTTGTAAATCTTGAATCTTTTCAAGATCAACTTCTACAAACAATAAATCAGACCATGTTGCTACAAATGTAGGATTTGGATTATGCCAAGGATAATTAGGTCTTTCAATTCCTAAAACAACACTTGCCCCCGATTCTTCAAATGTTTCACGCGAAGCTCCTTTTTCAACAGACTCATACTTTGTAACAAAATCTTTACCAATAATCCGTTCTAAAAAGCCCATCACAATTTGACCAAACATTACAGGAGTATGATTATTTCCAGAGTTCTCTGGATCATCTGAATGAGGTCGGGGTTGTCGAATGACAGCTAGACGAATTACATCTTCTTTATCACGTCCCCAAACAACACAATTTACATTTGGAGCTTCCCGATAAATTGGCCTGTCAAAAACAGGGTCTCCTTTTTTATCTACTACAATGGCAGATTCTACAGATCCAAAAGGTGATTCTGCTTTCCAATCCTGATCGGTTACACTTAATTTCCATCTACGAGGGTGTTTAGAAAATTCTTTGCTAACTTTTTTCAATTCATTAAACTTCTTTGTCGCAGTCATTATTCTCTCCCTTTTTTAAAAATTTATTTTTTAAATATTTGTAAAAAACAAAAAATACCACTATTGTAAATAGTAACACAAAATACATTAAAAGTAAAGGTTATTTATTTTGTTCTTTAATAGCTTTTATATAATTTTCTAAGGTTTTGGTTTGTTTCCAACCCAAAGCTTTAATTTTTTTAGAATCAATTACTGACATAGAACGACTTGTTTTAGTTTGTGGTAACATTTCAATTTTCCCCCCAAACATATCAGCTATATCTAATAAAGAGTAATTCTCTGAGGCACTAATTCCAAAACCGTCTCCCTCTCCTTTTTCTCCTACTAACAAAATTCCATTTACTGTATCGTCAATATGAGTAAATGAACGAGTTTGAGTTCCTGGTTTTCTTACCAAAAGAGGTTCTTTTCTTAAATATTTTTGTTTAAAAGATTCAATAACTGTTCCATATTTTTCGAAAGCTCTTTCTCCTACTCCGTAAACATTATAGAAGTAAGCAATTACATAAGATAAATTATACCAACGTCCATAGTTAATAATTGTTTCTGTATTAACTGCTTTTGCTAATGTATAAGGAGCTAAATCTCTTCCTGTGGTTCCATCTTCACGAGCTCCTACTGATTTTGTAGAAGATCCTGCATACACTAACTTACAACCAATTTTTCTCCAAAATTCTAATACAGCTAAAGTTCCTATTTTATTCAAATCCCAAACTAATTCTGGTTCATCTAGAGAAGCAGCTACTCGAGAATATTCTCCTAAATGATAAATAATATCTGGTTTAACAGTAATTAGTTTTGCTATATCTTTAGTGTGCCCTTCTATATATTCTGCTCCTTCTATATGATTGTCTTTTGAACCAGTAAAATAATTATCAAGTGAAATCACCTGATTATTTTCATCTTTAACTAATTCTTCTATTAAATGAGAACCAATAAATCCAGCTCCTCCCGTTACTAATATTATTTTTTTATTTTCCATGTTCTTTATTGTAACAAAATAAATAGTTAATTCAATCAAATTCTAACACCCCATCCGTTAAAACTAAAAAATTCTACTAGTCCAATTAACTGAACTAATTTACTCCATTTAAATGGAATATTTGAATTACTTATAATTATTAATTAACCTTTTTACCTTACAAATACAAAATAATCCAAAAATTAAACACAGCTCAATTAGATTATTCCAATTAATTGGAATAATCTAATTGAATTTTTTCCAAACCAGAGACGAAAAGCTTTAGCTTTTCGTCTCTTTAACGTTTAATCCACATTAATTTTAGCGTCTATTCTTTATGATTTTCTGAATCTAATTTTGTAGTATAACTCATTCCTACTACGGCGACTAAAACAATTCCTCCTAACACAAAACTCCATTTATTTATAGGAAATTTAAAACCTTCTTCTTTTTTAGCTTCTCCATTGTCATTCATAATCTCGGAAGGTTCAACCTCCCGAGATTTACTAATTGTGGCAATTTGATTATTTGAGATATTTTCAATCTTATCTACTGGT
This sequence comes from uncultured Candidatus Saccharibacteria bacterium, assembly GCA_964486155.1. Taxonomy (GTDB): domain Bacteria; phylum Patescibacteriota; class Minisyncoccia; order Phycocordibacterales; family UBA12079; genus JAHITU01. The sequence continues at coordinate 24,516 of CAZAKQ010000002.1, forward strand.
TTTTCTACTGAATATAAAACAGGAACTTTTGGAACTACTTCAACTTCTTCTTTAATAAAGCTAGAGACTTCATTTTTTATATTTGAATTTTCTTTTTTTTCAAAATTAAAAGCTAATATACCATTTGGATAAAGTAATTGAACAATTGAATTTTCTTTTGGTAATAAACCGCTAACACTATAAGGTAATTTTAAGTAACTCTTTGGGAGTAAAATAGTGTTTTTAGGCAAAGTAAAATAATTATTATCTACTCTCAAACGCCACCAAGATAAATTAATTTCATATTTAGAAGAATTATAAAGCTCTATAAAATTATCATTAAAATCTATTTTAACATTAGAAATAATTATTTCTGAAGGAATTACTTCTATTTTTAATTTATCACTAGTAGAATATTCTCCTGAAATAACTTCTAATACAAGCATATATTTACCTGGATAAGCATAATTATGTAAAACACTTTGTCCTTTTCCTTTAGTTCCATCTCCAAACGACCATTGATAAAGAGCGTTTTCCAAAATTTCATTTTCCAAACCAAGAGCTTTTCCTGAAAAAGTAAAATCAGCTCCAACAATAGGTAAATATTCTAAAGAATCAATTTTAGCCTTTATATTTACTTCAATAAATACTGGATTTGTACTTTGAGAAGAAGTAGGTGTAGGTTCTTGTATTTTTTCAAATACAGATCCTTCTTCATTTTCAATATTTTCTATAAAGTTAATTTTTCCTAAACTAGGACTAGAAGATATCCACTCTCCAGAAATTTTTTGTAATGATTTTCCATCTCCATTAGCTCCCCAATCAGACAAATAATCAACAGAATCAATATCTATTAAATCTAAGTTTCTTATAACTAAAAGTTCGCCTGAGTTTTTTAAAGAAAAAGATGTATCTAAAATCAATCCTGCAAAATTTGGATTATCTCCATAAAATTTATCAGGATTATCTACTAAAATTGCATAATCTCCTCCAGACAAAATAGTATTTCCTCCTTCTGATATAGATTTTATTTTATGATTGGTTTCTGCTTCATATAATTTCCACTTACTCAAGTCAACATCACTAGTTCCTGAGTTATAGACTTCTATCCACTCTCTTCCGCTATCACTCCCTATCTCTAAATCATACATTATTTCAGTAATTTCTATTTGAGCTAAAAGCAAATTAACTGGATAAAATAAAAAACAAAAAACGACTGTTATTAGTCGTTTTTTATTTAATTTTAAAAACAATTTAAACATCTTCTTTAGGTTTTTCTACATATAATATATCTTCTAAATCTTTTTTAGAAACTTCTTTATTTTGATTTTGTTCTAATACTTCTTTTGATTTCTGAATTATTGTATTCTCCTGCTCATTTTCTCTTTTAGAATTTAATGAAGACATAGTTTTTTGTTGATGTGAGTTTTGTTTTACTGAATTCGTTTGTTTTGAAACTTCTAACCCATCTACAAATTGCTGATTAGACGATTTAAGTTCTTGTGATTTGTTGTTCTTCAACTCCAAATTCTTCATCGCTTCAGAAAGAGCTTCTTTCAACTGATTTTTATTATCAATAGGAATTTTAGTTCTTGTTGACTTAGATTTTAAATGACTAGTTTTGTTATTAGACAAATCTTTTAAAGAAATCTTTTTATTTTTTAATTTAGAGTAAGTTTGGATCTTAGGAGCACTTTGTTTAAAATTATTTTTGTTAGATTGTATTTTAGTTTTAGCAATTATTTTAGTTGAATTAAGCCATTCTTCAATTTTTTCTTCCACCATTTTTTTAGGACTAGCAAAATTTTCACGAGAATATTTTATTATTTCATCTTTATATGAAAAATCTGGTTTAGTAATAGGAGGAAGAGTTCTTGCAGAAAAAGGATTAGAACCTATTCCATCAATCATCAGTCTCAAATAAATTTGAGCAAAACCTAAATTAACCAAATCTTCAGCTGTAAATTCGGGAGAAAATTCTTTTTCTAATTGTTCGGCATCTGTAGCTCCTACTCTAAAAGTAATCATAGTTCCTACGTTTCCAAACACAGCAGCACGGACTACTTCGGGCATTTGTTCAATATATTGATGAGCTAAAGTCAAATTTAACTTGTATTTTCTAGCTTGAGATAATATATCAGCGAAAGAATCATTAGCTAGATTCTGAAATTCATCAATATATAAATAAAAATTAGGAAGTTTCGCTAATTCTTCTGTCCTTACATCGGCCCTACTCATCGCAGCTAAATATATCTTTGTAGTTAACATAGAACCTAATAAATCCGCGTTAGCTTCGCCTACTTGTCCTATAGAAAGATTAACCAAAAGAATCTTTTTACTATCTAAAACATCTCTAAAATCAAAAGAAGATTTTTCTTGCCCTACAATATTTCTAATTAAAGGATTAGAAGTAAATTGTCCCACTTTATTTAAAATAGCAGCATAAGCATCTTTTCTATATCGCTCATCCCATCCAGCAAATTCTTCAGTCCAAAAAGCTTTAACGGAAGGATCAGTAATATTAGCTACTACTTTTTTCCTATATTTAGCATCCGTAAATATTTTAGTCATTCCTAACATAGTAGATCCTGGATATTCTAAAAGAGCCAACAAAGTATTATTAGTAATATGTTCCATTCTATCCGAAAAAGTATCCTCTCCCCAAATCTTTTTAAAAGCAGAAAGAAGCCCTTGAGCAACTAAATGTCTTTTATCTGGACCAACATCTTCCATCACATTGAAAGAAATAGGATTATCAACATCAAAAGGAGCAAAATAAATTACATCTTCAATTCTCTCTTCAGGGACATAATCTAAAAACTTTTTAATAGATTGCCCATGGGGATCAATAAAACACATACCATTTCCTTCTTTAATATCTTGAACAGCCATATTTTCTAACATAGTGGACTTTCCCATCCCTGTTTTACCTATAACATAAATATGTCGTGTTCTGTCTGAAGCTTTAATCCCAAAAGGAGTTCGTCTATTTCGTCGATCAATTTCAGCAAAATATGTAATTGAGTTAGTATCTTTCATTAAGATAATTATATGATAAAAAGATAAAAGTTGGAAGTAGTTGATAAATAAATAGAAAGCCTATACAATGATAAATAGAATGTACCAGTAACTTAAAGAAAGGATATTAAATGAAAATTACATTGCTTGAAGAAAAAGAGACAGAACAAATTTCATCTTATTCTTGTATTTTAGGAGAAAACAATTCTGAAGATATCATTATCATAAAAGATGATGATAAATATCTTTTTATATTTCCCTACAATTATATAGAAAAATATATGAACAAATACACTGAAGATGAAATATTTATTCGTATCTGTGAAGTTCCGTTGAAACAAAAAGAAAAAGCTATTTGGAAATTTCCTCTTCGGGATAGAAACGGAAACGAGTATGCCAAATTTTATCCTAATGAAAAAATTATCGAAACTCTAAAACAATATGGAAAAGAAAATAATCTTCAAAATCTTGTTGACTTAATAAATTCTACTCCAATGATTTCTCTTTAACAAAAACTCCCTGCCCTGAACACAAAATATTAGTGTTCAGGGCTTGTTTTATTAAAACCTCCAAAATCAAAAACCTTTATTATAGTATTACATATACTATAATAAAAAATAAACTCCAAAACAAAAAACAATCTAATCACCTATTTAGTCCAGTTAACTGGACTAAATTTATAATTTATATTTCAAAAACATAATTTCTTATAATTTACTATAATTTATATATAATTTAAGACTTATTAATTTAAACGACCTAAATTGATTATATTGTAAATCTATTATTAATAATAAAAACCTATTTTTTAAAACCCTACTAGTCCAGTTAACTGGACTAGTAGGGTTTTATTTTTTAATTTTTGTTTATATTTATTCAATTTCTTTTCTTGTATTTTTCATCTATTTGATTTAGAAAATCCCATCTACCTTTTCCTACAATCGGGGGCATTCCACATTTTAAAACAATCTCCATTCCATCCCAAAAAGTAACTCTGTTCTTTTTCTTTTCTACCATTTCTAAAATATTTTCATATTTGTCAAAATCAATATCATTAGCTACTTTAATTACTGTAGATTTACTTACACTTAAAATTTTATGAATACGATACATAGATACTTTTTCGTATAACATAAAAATTATAGATAGTCGTTTAGCTAAAACTATTTTTTCAGATTCTGTTAATAAATCATCTAAAAATCCTTTAGCTGAAGTATTAGTTTCCAAATCAGCAACAATATTAACTAAACGACTATTTATTTTGTTCGAAACATTTTTCTTTAATTTATTTTTTGAAACATTAACCATAATAATTTAATTAATTATAACATATTTTAGTCCAGTTAACTGGACTAATTTATGGTAATTTGTTTTTTATAAATTTTAATTTTACTTGATTAGTCCAGTTAACTGGACTAATCTTTCTTAATTCTTAAATCCTAAACTTGCCCGCCAGCAAGCAAGTCTTAAATCTTTAAATTAATAAAAAAATAGAGAAGTTAAACCTCTTCATTTAAAAAAATTTAATAATTAAAATACTCCATTTAAATGGAGTATTTTAATTATTTTTAATTTATCATTTTTAATTTAAAATAATTTTAATTCAAAATTATTTCTCATGTAGTGCTTCTTTAGTATACCGATTAGAAGCCGACCACAAAAACCAAGAATCTAATCCTGCATCATAAGTCGCTTGAATTTGAGCTCTAACTTTTGCTGCATCGTAATCAGCTCCTAAATCAAAATCTTGCAACCAAGGTCTTAATTTATCAGGGCTTGAACTAGCATTTAAGGTTTTTTCTACTGCTTTGTCCATTGAATATTTAATTACCTGATACGGATGAGCCGCTGGGTTAGATAAACCAATAAATCCAGAAGGATAATGAGAAGGATAAACCATCGGACAAATATAATCAAAAAATGGTAAAGCATATTCTAAAATTTGACCAATATTTAAATCATCATCGTTAGTAGTCACCATTCCAAATAAATCTGCAGAAAGCACTGCTTCGGTACTACCCATCTTGTTATTTAAATATACAAAAAATTCTTGCAAAACTTTAGCTTTACCTTTTTCAGGATCTAAAGTCACTCTTTCTTCACTTACAGGATAATAAATTTCTTTCATATTTCCATCAGAAGGAAAACGAATATAATCATAATTAATTTCATCAAAACCTAAATTATAAACTTCCTTAGATAAGGTAATAATATAATCCCAAACTTCTGTAGATCCTGCATCCAACCAAGAAATCCCCTTATAATCCTTCCAAATTTCTCCTCCTTTACTTCTTTTTACAGCCAAATCGGGTCTTTCTTTTACTAAATGTGGATCTTGAAATACAGGAATTCGTCCAATAATATAAATACCTTTTGAATGCCAATTATCAAGCAAAGCTTTTATATCATGAATCTTACATTCACCTTTGCTAGAATCTGCAATAGCATTTTTAAAGATAGGATTTTTTATGTCAAAAGCGATTTTCCCCGTTTCATCTTTAACATTTAAAATAATTGAATTTATTTCTGTATCTTCTACTAATTGTTCAAGGCTTTTTCTAAAATTAGAAGTACTGGCTGCACAAGCGGTCATATAAATAACCTTTGTTTTTTCAGGTGTTTTTATGTGCTTTACTTTTATAGATTTTTCTATTGTTTCATCTAATCCTATCGCATTTTTAAATTGAATAATAAAGGGTTCTGAAATATTTTTTGAAAAAAACAAAAATAAAGTGATGCACAGAACACCACCTAAAATAATAAACACTAAAATTTTTAATTTATTCTTCATTTTTATAATTTTCCACAAAAACTTGATTATACTCACTCTTTTCTTTAATTTGTTTTTTATTTTTATCTTTTTTATTAAAAACCAAAGCCTGATAAACAATATAAAGACCTATTATAATCAAAGACCAAGTTTTCCAAACTACAGGGATACCCAATAACGGAATCAATACTACTATTATACCTGCAATTAAAAATTTTTTCATATTCATATGGTATTATTATATCACAAGAATATTTAAACACTAAATTAATGTAAAAATAAAGAATTAAATTAATAATTAACGATAGTATATACTATAGTATATACTATGATATATACTAAAAATGAAAAAGCTCTGATTATTTCATTATTTCAATTGATTGAAATAATCTTTTTTTCTTTTATAAACCTTACAGTGCTTTAATCTAACTTATTACCACCACAAACTCTCCTTTTATTTTACTTGGATTATTTTCAAAATATTTTAATACTTCATTGATATCTCCTGAAATAACTTGTTCAAATATTTTCGTTAATTCTCTTGCAATAACAATTTTTTTAACTTTTTTAGTAATTTCAGATAACTCTTGGATCATTTTTAGAGTTTTTAAAATTCTATGAGGAGATTCATAAAATACAGAAGTTCTTTTTGATTCTAAAATTTCATTAATTATAGTCTGTTTTCCTTTTTTTCTAGGTAAAAAACCAAAAAAAGTAAAAGAATCTGCTGGTAATCCACTAATTGATAAAGCAGAAATTAAAGCTGAAGGTCCTGGAATAGGAGAAACAATTATATCTTCTCCAAATTTTTCTTTAACTTGGGAAATTAATTGAAACCCAGGGTCTGAAATCGTAGGAGTCCCAGCATCAGAAACTAAAGCTAGGTTTTTACCTTCTTCTAATAACTCTAAAATTTTATCTGTTTTGATTTTTCCACTAAAAGAATGATAAGAAACTGTTGGAGTTTTGATTTCGTATTTGTCTAAAAGTTTTCTTGTTACTCGAGTATCTTCACACAACACAAAATCCACTTCTTTGAGAATTTTCAAAGCCCGAAGAGTAATATCTTCTAAATTTCCTATAGGTGTTGCTACTATGTATAAATTTGACATAATTTTATTTAATAATACCACTTTTTAAGCAATGTTTAAACCAAATCACTCAAAGGATGTTTTGTCATTTGCGACCTTAAATGCTCAGCACTCGCCATTAAATAGATAGTGGTTGTTTTTAAAATTGTTAAGTAAAGTGTTAAGTAACTTGTTACTTAACACTTTACTTTTACCTTTAAAAAATATCTTAGAATAGTAGAGTAAATTGAACCTACCTACCCTTAAACTCAAGTCTGATTATACGATTATATATAATCGTATAATTCTTATCTGCATATAAATTAAAATCTTTATTACTCCAATCGATTGGAGTAATAAAGATTTTAATTTTGATTTCACTGAACCACCTATGAGAATCAAACTAACGACCTATAGTTTATCCCGTTAGAGCCGAAGATGAGAATTGAACTCATGACCTACGCGTTACGAGTGCGTTGCTCTACCAACTGAGCTACTTCGGCTAAATGAGCCCGAGGGCAGGATTGAACTGCCGACCTTTCGCTTACCATGCGAATGCTCTACCAACTGAGCTACTCGGGCTGATTCTTATATCTTATTTTATTTTAGGTTTTTTTGCAAAATGAAAACCAAAGTATATAACTTTAGTTTTGTTTAAATTTGCGCGATCGAAGGGACTTGGTCACTCTCGTGGATATTTATTTCGTGCTTTGCACTCATAAATATCTCACTCCCTTGACCTCCACTCGGCGATACGACTCTTTCGCTTCGCTACAGAGTCGGCTTCGCATCGCCTCGGTTCAAGTCCATCATCGCGCTAAAACAAAAGTCACCCAACACTATCGTATTGGGTTCCTTTGTTTTATGCGCGATCGAAGGGACTTGAACCCTCAACCTCTCGCGTGACAGGCGAGTGCTCTAACCAAATTGAGCTACGACCGCAAATTTATACTGCAATACTTTAACAAATTTTTATATTTTTCTCAATACTGTGTCGACGAATGGATTCGAACCATTGATCTGGCGCGTATGAGACGCCCGCTTTAACCAACTAAGCTACGCCGACAATTAACCAATAATATAGCATATTTAGTTAAATAATTAAACACTCCTCCAAACAAAAACAACCCAATTGGGTTGTTTTTGTTTTACTTGTTGCGGGAGCCTGACTTGAACAGACACCTGGAGGTTATGAGCCTCCCGTGCAACCTTTACACCATCCCGCGATATACTATTTAGTTTTAAAACAAATTTATTCTTGTAACTCATAACCAAAGGTTATGAGTCTATGGATCCTATCGCGTGCAACCTTTACACCATCCCGCGATATACTATTTAGTTTTAAAACAAATTTATTCTTGTAACTCATAACCAAAGGTTATGAGTCTATGGATCCTATCGCGTGCAACCTTTACACCATCCCGCGATATATTTAGTTAGTTAGATATTAGGTAATTAGGGAAAAATTGCTTTGCAATTTTCATTACCTTCTTAAAAACTCTAAACTCTTTTTCAACGCTTAAAATATACAGTAAAAACACTCAAAAAGCAAGCAAAAACTGTCTTTAAATGAAAATTTCAACAACTCAAGTCGTTGAGCCGTTGAAACATTTAATGGCTTTAAATAAAGCTAGAATTCATTAATTTTTAATTTAGCATTTTTAATTTTTAATTTGAAATATTTTGTAAAAATATTTCTTAGATATATTGAAATTCTTCAAATACAGTTTTATATAAACCAACAGCTCTTTTTGCTGTTCTTTGTGTTAAAAGAGAATCAGAACCTTCATGAGCTACTTGATTTCTTATTTTATGAGCTTCCCAAGCATTATCAATTGTCGTAAAATCACTTTTTTCAACTTGTTTCAATTTTTCTCCTATACCTTCGCCCACGTATCCCATTTTAGTAATCATTTCATCTAAAATTACATCAGCATCTAAAATAGCCATTCTCCATTCTGCCTGAGAATCAGAATTAACATAGCGCACAATTTTTTCCCATCTTTCATTTTTAATTTCAACAAATTCAGAATCTCCAGCTGAAGAAACAACCGTATCAAATATTTCTGAATCTTTTTGTGCCACAGGTTTCATTTTATACCGAACATATAAAATTCCAATCAACAAAACAACTGAAATTAAAAAAGAATAAAACATAATAAAAGACCAATTATCATAATATATATTCCACAATCTAATAGGATTAAAATAATAAAATAAACCTTTTATTATAAGATAAATCCAATAATATATTTGTTCAATATTTAAAAAATCAACATATTCCATAACATAATTATAACATTAAATCATTAAAACATTAAAACCCACCTGCCGACAGGCAAGATTGATGAAAGAATGCTTTATATTTGAGTTTAATTCAAAAAATCTTTAGAAACTTTAAATAATAACTCTTCCTGCATATGCGGAGCTAAAATCTGTAAACCAACCGGTAGATTTTTCCTCTCTCTTTCTACAGTCCCCATTGGAATAGATATAGCAGGATTTCCTACTACATTTGAAGATACCGTAAAAATGTCTTCCAAATATAATTGAACAGGGTCATCTATTTTTGAACCAATTTTAAAAGCTGGAGTAGGAGCAGTCGGCATTAAAATAATATCTATATCCGAAAAAGCTTTTTTAAAACTTTCTTTTATTTTAGATCTTACAGCTTGAGCTTTTTTATAATAAGCATCTTTATATCCTGCTGATAAAATATAAGTTCCTAACATTATTCGTCTCCGAGCTTCTTTTCCAAAACCTTGACCTTTAGTTTTTAGATAATCTTCTAAAAGATTATCTCCTTCAATTTTCAAGCCATACCGAACTCCATCAAAACGAGCTAAATTAGCAGAAATTTCAGCTGGAACTATTATATAATAAGCAGCCAAAGCATACTCTATATTTTCCAATTTAATTTCTTTAACTTCATATCCTAAAGTTTTAAATCTTTCAATTGATTCTTCAAATCTTTTCATTACGCCTTCATCTAATCCTTCTTTCAAAAAATGTCGAGGAATTCCAATTATTTTTCTTTTATTTAAATCTATTTTTTGTTCCTCTTTTTGAGTAATTTCATCTTTCAAAGTAGTACTATCCATCTTATCTTCACCTTTAATACAATCATAAACTATTTTTATATCTTCAATATTTTTAGCAAAAGGTCCTATTTGATCAAAAGAAGATCCCATGGCTACAGCACCTGATCGAGAAACTCTTCCATAAGTAGTTTTTAAACCTAAAACTCCATTCAAAGAAGCCGGTTGACGAATTGAACCTCCAGTATCAGATCCTAAAGCTACTAAAGCCATATCCATAGCTACTGCTACAGCAGAGCCTCCTGAAGAACCTCCAGCCACTCTTTCTAAATCAAAAGGATTTTTCACCACTCCATAAGCAGAATTTTCAGTTGAGGTACCATGAGCAAATTCATCCATATTAGTTCCTCCAATAAATACTACCCCCTTAGCTTTTAATCTCTTAATTACAGTAGCATCATAAGTAGCTTTATAATTTTCCAAAATTTTTGAACCTGCTGTTGTTCTTTTCCCTTTAATTAAAATATTATTTTTTATTGCTATTGGTATCCCTGTCAATAATTCAGCTGTTCCGTTTTTAAACCTTTCGTCAGCTTTTTTTGCTTGTTCTAAAACATCATCAAAAACCTCTATAAAAGCATTCAATTTTGGATTAATATTATCTAAATAAGCTTGAGCTAATTCCTGTGCTAAAAAATCACCATTTTTCATAGCTTCATGTGCTTTTTTTATTGTTAGTTTATGCAAATCTATTTTCATATTTATTAATTTAGAGGTCCGACCTCTTTAGATTATTTATTTAAATCTTTAAGCAAAACCATGTTAAAGCAAATTTAGAGGTCGGACCTCTAAATTATTTCTTACAGAATCTTCTTAACCTTAACATACCCTTTTTGAGTTTCTGGAGCTTCAATTAAGATATCATTACTAAACTCTCCTCCTATATAAGGATTATTATCTTCTCTCATAATATTTTGTAAATCACCTGCTTCATATTCTAAATCCCCTGTTTTAACTTTCTGAATTTGATCTATAAAATCTAAAATAGAATCCATTTCATTCAATAATTCTTTTTTTTCATTTTCTGTTAACTCTATTCTGCAAAGTTTTGCTAAATTTTCTATATCTTTAATTTCCATAATTATTAGTATAATCTAAAAATATCTTTTTTGAAACACCTTCAACTATAAAATGTTAATTATAAATCTATCCAAACACACAAAAACTATATCAAACCATCAATAACAATAAAACAAAAACAATTACCCCAGTTAACTGGGGTAATTGAACGAATTTATAATATCTAAAATTACATCTATTTCTTATTCTTATATTTTTTAATATTATATTTTTCATAAATTTCATCTAAGATATTCCATTGCCCCGCTCCTACAATAGAAGGTATCCCCATTTTTAAAACCAAATCCATTCCTTTCCAAAAAGTCATTCTATTTTTTCTCAGTCTAACTATTCTCAAAATATATTTATATTTATCTAAATTAATATCTTGAGAAACTTTTTTTACAGTAGTATCACTTACCTTTATCAATTCAGAAATTCTATACCAACTTAAATTTTCTTGAAGCATAAAAATGATAGCTAATCTCTTTGCTAAAGTTATTTTTTCTGACTCAGTTAACAATTCATTTAAAAAGTTCTTTGTAGAGGAATTGGTTTCTAAACTAGTAATTACATTAATCAAACGATTATTAATATGCTCAGAAACACCTTTTTTTAATTTTTGTTTAGAAACATTAACCATAAAATTATTTAAATTAAAATTTAATAAATCCTATTTTTTTAATTTTTAATATTTCAATCAACTTATTTAATATTCTAACACAATACACCCCAGTTAACTGGGGTATATTGTGGGTAATTATTTTCTAAATTTTATTTAAAATATGAAAATAATTGTAAAAAGCAATGACTTAGCAAAACTTTTAGAAAACTAATTTAATTAAATTAAAATTAATCAGACTTAATATCAACATAAAACAGAAAATACAAAAATTTAACCCCTTATATTACCCCAGTTAACTGGGGTAATATAAGAGATTGAAATGTTCTTTTTATTTAAATGTTATTTAAATAACATTTAAATAAATAACTATTTGATTAATTTCATAAATTCTTTTTCATTTAAAATCTTTATATCTAATTTTTTAGCCTTAACTAGTTTAGAACCAGCTTTTTCTCCAGTTATTACAAAATCTGTTTTAACGGAAACAGAACTAGAAACAGAACCTCCTAATAAACGAATTTTTTCTTTGGCTTGATCACGACTTAATAAATTTAAAGAACCGGTTAATACAAAGATCTTATTTTTTAATTTCAGTGAAATCTTTTTAGGATTTTCAATTTTAACTTCTTTTAATAATCGTTTTAACATATTTACATTTTCTTTATCTTCAAACCAAGTAATTATTCCTCGCGCTACTATTTCTCCCACTCCATCTATTTTTTCTAAATCCTCGAAAGAAGCCCGTTTGAATTTTTCAAAAGAACCAAAAGTATTAGCCAAATCAATAGCCGTTTCTTCCCCTACTTGATCAATACACAAAGACATAATAAATTTAGCTAAATCTATTTTTCTAGAATTTTCAATAGCCTCTAATAAATTGTCCACAGATTTTTCGGCAAATCTGGGCAAGATTAATAAATCTCCTTTCTTTAAAGAAAAAATATCATCAAATGTATTTATTAAATTTTTTTCTAACAAAATATCTACAACCTTAGGGCCTAATCCATCTATATTAAAAACTTTTTTTGATACAAAATGATGAAATTTCCTTTTTTGTTGAGCAAAAGAGTTCTTATTTACACACCTCCAAGCTACCTGCCCAGGAATTTTTTCTATTTTCCCATCTCCTCCACAAGCAGAAACTTTTTTAGGATAACGAAAAATCTTCTCTCCCCCTGTTCTCATATCTTTAATAACAGAAATTATTTTAGGAATAACATCTCCGGCTTTTTCTAAAATAATTGTATCCCCGATTCGAACGTCTAATCTTTTAATCTCATCTTCATTATGTAAAGTTGCTCTAGAAACAACAGAACCTAAAACAGAAACAGGTTTTAAATGAGCTACTGGAGTTAAAACTCCAGTTCTTCCAACTTGTAAAATAATATCTTCTACAACAGTTGTAACTTGTTCTGTTGGAAACTTTAAAGCAATCGCAAAACGAGGAGCTTTACCAGTATAGCCTAATTTATTTTGTAAAAATCGTTTATTTACTTTTATTACAACTCCATCTATCCAATAATTTTCTTTATTTGCTTTGTTTTGCCATTTTTTCCAAAAATCAATTACTTCAGATGTTCCTTTACAAATTTGAAAATTTTTAGAAACTTTTAACCCCCATTTTTTTAATAGTTCTAATTCTTTAGCTTGAGTTTTAGGTATTTTTTTTTCAGGATAAGAAATATCGTATATAAAACAATCTAATTTCCTTTCTGCTACTATTGCTGAATCTAGTTGTCGCATCGTTCCAGCAGTCAAATTTCGTGGATTAGCATACAATTCAAGCCCTTTTTCCTTTCTTTTGTTATTTATATTAGAAAAAATATCTTTCGCCATCCAAATTTCACCTTCTACTATACAATTAATTTTTTCTTTTAATTTTAGAGGAATCGATTGAATAGTTTTTACATTATTTAAAACATTTTCACCTACCTTACCATCTCCTCTAGTAGCAGCCATTTTTAAAATACCATTTTCATATTCCAGAACTATATGAATACCATCTATTTTTAATTCACACACATATTCTATTTCTTCATCTCCTACAATTCTTTTTAATTTTTTATCAAAATTTTTAACATCATCCTCAGTAAAAGCATCATTAAAAGACCATTGGGATATTTTATGAGGAACTTTCTCAAATTTGTCTAACGGTTTACCAGCGACTCTTTGACTAGGAGAATCAGGAGTGATCAATTCTGGATATTTTTCTTCTATTTTAACTAAATTATCTTTTAAAGAGTCTAAAGCTTCTTCAGAAATTTCTTGCTTATTTAAAACATGATAATTATAACGATGTTTTTCTATTACTTTTTTTAATTTTTCATATTTCTCTATTATATTTTGAGGAATTTTTTCTTGCATTTATCTGTAATTTTAACACAAAAAAGAGAGAATCTTTAGCTTCTCTCTTTTTCTTTTTAATATTCTATTTTTCTACTTTAATAAGACACTTTCCATGCTCTCTCTACTCTATCTTTTCTTAATGGATTACAAGTATTTTGTCCAAAAGATTTAATTATAGTTTCTTCTTCGGGTTCAGGATACTTAAAAAGTTCTACTTGAACACAAGAATCATTTGAATAATTTAAATTAAAAGTATTGCGCCGACAATCTACTCCACAATCAGTATATGCAGTAACTATTGCTGTTTGTCCACTACAATCAATACTAACAGGAGAAGTACTAGTAGAAAAAACACCAGCCTTTATATCCCAATATAAAGCGCACTCCATTCCTCCATCAGCAGCGTAAAAGGCAAATATAGATTCTCTAGCACCTGATGACAAAATTACTTCTCTTAAAGCAATATTGAATATAGACATACCAATAACCAAAAATATATTTGCTAATAATAGAGCAATCATTGATACAAAAGCTTTGTTGGAATGTTGGAAGTAAAAAAAAGAGGATGACTGAAAAAAACTTTGCTTCTTTTTTAAATTCAAATTATTTATTTTTTTAATATTTCTTATATTTGTCATTTTAATTTAAAATTATTTTTAAATAAAATTTATGAAATAAATTTTTCCACTTTCTATCCTCTACATTTCATATTCTATATTACTGCCAATTAAATAATCTCTCTTTTATAGTAAATTGATGCTCATTTGGACCTCCAATCCAAAACATATTAACTACAATTTCAAGCTCTTTATTTGCTGTAATTTCTGTAATTTGAACTTCTCTTCTAAAACGAGATTCATCTCCTGTTGAATAACCAAAAAGATAACTAGAAGAATTATATTTCAAATTTTCACAGTCATTACTACAAGAATCGATACTTTCGTTTGGTGAATCTATTTTACATTTGCTTCCAATACAATCTGTTAGCCCATAAGTCCAGCTTCTTTCATTCAAAATATTATTATCTCTAATATTTCTGATATACTCTATAGCTTCTTGCGCCAAATACATTGAAGTTATTTGACTTTTTGCTATTTTTGAAATAGATAAGCCTTTAGTTACTAAAGTTAAAGGACCGGCCATAGCAATTATTAAAATAGTTATCGCTATGAAAGTTTCTATTAAAGTAAATCCAGCATTATTTCTTCTATTATGAAAAGTTATTTTAAATTTTAAATCTTCCTGTTGTTTAACAGTTTTAAAATAAGATTTAAAATTTAAGATTATTTTGTTCATTATAATATTTTATTCTATTTTTCTATTTCAAAATTAATAATCAATTAATCTTTGAGTAACCGTTGTTTGTAAATTAAAATAAGTTTTTTCTTTTTCTTTTTCTCCTACATAACCCTTAGCTACAATTAAAACTTTAGGTTGAATTAAATCATTAATATCCGATCCTGTTACTACAAAATATAAATCTTCTAAAATTAATTCTTCAGCTGTTAAAGAAAGAAAATTGGCACCACTATCAACTGATTTATAGATTCCATTATTATCAAATCTAAAAACTACTTGATCATTAGGATTAAAAACATCTCCATCAAAAGGCTCAAAAGCAATTGAAGAATCACCAACCAAACAATCTCTAGTTAAAGTATAATCTCCTGAACCACAATGATAATAATAACCCGTTCTTATTTCACGAGACATCATTTCCATAGCTAAATTTAAATTGTTTACAGCTGTTTGAATTGCTTGTGTTTGTTTATTTGCATGTAAGACATTTAATAATGCTCCCATACCTATTACCATAACTAAAGAAAAAATAGCAACAGCCGTTATCATTTCTACAAGAGTAAATCCTTTACTAGCTTTTAGGAAAAAATTAACTTGTAATTTTTCCTTATTTTTTTGTTTTAATGTTTTCATATTTTAATGTTTTAATGATTTACTCTACTGAATTAACAGAAATTTGACCTATTCTATTTACAAAAATTCTTTTTTTGACTCCTTTAGGTGAAATAATATAAATATTAGCAGAATCATATATTTCTGTTCCTGAATCAGCTTTTATAACAGCGCTCGGATTAGGTCTCAAAAAAGCTATACTGATACTACTTGGAGAACAATCACTTTCAACACATAAATCATCAACTTCATTTCCTCTAGACATTCTTAAAGTATCTACAACTTCATCTAAACCAGGATCATAAATGAAATTAGGAGTACTCACAGGATAAATATCTGCAAAAATAAAAAATTCATCTGAATTGATGTCAAAATAAACTCCATATCCTTCGTTAAAATCTCCAGCAGTTTGTTTAACTTGCACTCCATAAGATTGAGCTTGTCTGATAGCTAAAGAAATTTCATAAGCTAAATTTTCAACTATAACTTGACTATTAAATTGAGAATGATTAAAAAAAACAAAACCTGATACTAGTGCTAAAATTGAAATTGTCACTAATAATTCAATTAATGAAAATCCAGCATTATCTCTTCTATTATAAAAATTTAAGATTATTTTGTTCATTATAATATAAAATTCAAACTCCACACATTCCAATTAAAGAAAAAAACTAAAATCATTCCTATTATTAAGAAAGGCGCAAAAGGTAATTCACTTTTAATTGTAAAATCTTTAGATAAAAAAGACAATTGCTTACTGTGACTAATTTTTGATAATAATATTAAAAACAAACCGACTAAAGCTCCTAACCAAACTCCTAAAATAATAGCTGACGAACCTTTAATTAATCCTAAAAACCAACCTATTCCCAAAGCTAATTTAGCATCTCCTAAACCTAACCATTTTCCTTTAGAAACAATCCACAAAAATATAAAAGGGAAAGCCAATATCGGTCCAGCCCAAAAAATAGACAAAAAACCAAAACCATCAAAACTTAAAATAAAAAATCTAAACAAAGCTATCCCAGAAAATAAGAAAACCCAAAGATCAGGAATAATTTTATTATATAAATCATATACAAATATAATAATTAATAATGAAAAAATCACCCATAACGACATTAAATCAAAAAATTGTAATATTGAAGATTGAGACATTGAGAATTGTTTGAAAGTTGTGAATTGTGAATTGAAAATTAGAAGAAATAGTGTCCCCGACACTATTTCGACCAAGGGGTATTGCCAAGAAATATTCTGTTTACATTTTTTACATTTGCCTTTTAAAAACAAAAAACTCAAAACAGGAATTAATTCATACCATGTTAGTTTTTTATGACAATTTGGGCATTCAGATCTTCCATTTAAAGATTTTTTCTCTTGTCGTAAAATAACCACATTCAAAAAACTACCAATAATAGTTCCAAAAACAAACACGCTTATTCCCAAAAAATAATTTTCCATTTATATAATTATATCATAATATGAAGTTTATTATATAAACAAAAAACCTACTGAGGAGTCCAACCCCTCAGTAGATTTTTTGTTTAGTTTAAGGCGCTACATTATACTCTCTTTCTGTATCACTTATATCTGTATCATTATCTTCTTTCAACAAAACATTATATTGTTGTAAAGTAGCACTCAAAGCATAATCTTGTCCACTACTTAATTGAGAATAAACATATTCCGAACCATTAGGATCATAAGAAACATTTAAAAAACCATCTAATTGACCACTATATATACCGGACGGATAACTAGAATTAATATCATAATAAAGTTCCAAAGCTAATTGAATTTGTTTAATATCAGATATTCTTCTTCCATCCTTAGCTCTTTCTCTTGTACCACTTAAAGACGTTAAAACTACTGAGGATAAAATACCTATAATAGCAACCACTACTAACAATTCTGTTAAAGTAAAACCAAAATTAGTTTTCAAAAAAAGATTGTTTTGTAATTTTTTCTTATTTTTGTAGTCTAATATTGTCATATCTTAAAAACTTACAAATCTTACGAAGAAGTTATACAACCGGTTTCTGTACAAGTAATAGTCCAAGCATCTCCCTCTGAAGTAGAAGCTGAATAAGCCTCTGAACCGGAAGTAGTTACAGTAGCTCCATAACTCCAATTACTAGGCAATTCAGGATAAATTACTGAATCGGGACATAATACAGTTGTTCCACCAGTAGGAGTTCCACTAGTCAAAGTCTTTTCTTCGTTAATACAAATAATCAAATGAGAATGCAAAGATGACATTTGAGTTTGAGCTCTACCTAATCTTCCTCTTGCTCTAGCATCTCCCAAAGAAACTAAAACTATAGAAGACAAAATTCCTATAATAGCTACTACAACTAAAAGTTCTACTAAAGAAAAACCTTTTGATATTTTTTTATTTACTGGTTTATTTAACATAAATAATTTTAATTATTTTTAGTTACAACCGCTATCAAACCTTCCAATAGGACCTACAGCTGAATTAAGTCCAGCATTTAATTCTCCTGAACCATACTCTAGATAAAAACAAATCTGAAAATCTTCAGTTCCTGCTCCAGCTGAACCGTCAGCAGCACTCAATGAATAACCACAAGCTCCGGTTGACGCACTAGAACAAGGAGTAGTACTTAAAGAAGGATCATTATAATCTGAGAAAAATGAAATATCTCCCGGACCTGTACAAGCACTGAACAAAGAATCTGCTGCTGTACAACCAGTTAAAGCTACATTTCCAGTATCTGATTCAATTACTAATAACTTAACCATATCCTTTACATCTTCTAAACGACGAGCATCTCTCGCTTTTTCACGAGCTGTACCTAAAGAACTTAATACGACAGCTGCTAAAATTCCCATAATAGCCACCACAATCAATAATTCTATAAGAGAAAAACCTTTTTGTTTTTTCATAAATATATTAGTTAAAAATTTTTAAAATCTAAGTTTACTTAAAAATTTATTTTAACTTACAAAATAAATATAACTTTTGATTCTATCAATTTTAACTCTACTTAATTAATAATTAATAATAAAATTATAAGACGATATAATTTATTTAATATATTATAACTCTAAGTTCTTTTAAAAAGGAAGTAAAGGTGGGGATAAAACAAATTCTTCAAATGATTTTTTATTCTTGGAATCTATTTTTTTAAATTGCTGAAGAAATATTGTAAATTGGCATTAAAACAGCTGCCATTAAACCACCAACTCCTAAACCTAGAAAAACAATCATTGCTGGCTCTATCATTCCTACCAACATATCAACCAAACCATTAACTTCTCTTTCGTAAAATCGTGAAAGAGTATCTAAAATTCCACTTAATTCTCCTGTTTCTTCTCCGATTCTTATCATCTGAACCATAATATTAGGAATTTCTTCATAGCCAGTCAAAGAATCCGATACCGAAACACCCGCTTTAATTTGTTTTACAGATTTATTTAAAATATCTTGATAAACGACACTATCTACTACAGTAGAAGTAGTTTCCATAGTCTTAACCATCGATACTCCACTAGCCAACATAGTTTGCATATTACCCAAAATTCTTGATAAATACATTTTTTTGTACAAATCTCCTATATACGGAGTTTTTAATTTAAATTTATCTACAGATAATTTACCTACCGGAGTTTTAGCAAATCTAAAAAACATAAAAATACCAATAACTAAAAATACTAGTAAAAATAGTCCGTAATTTAACAAAAAATCACTTATAGCAATCACAGCTCTTGTAAGAATAGGTAATTCTTGTCCAGCATCAATCAAAATAGAACTAATTTTAGGAATAACCATTGTAAACATTAAAACCATAACTACAACAAAGACAATGATTACAAAAAGAGGATAAACCAAGGCATTTTTTACCTTAGATAATAATTCATAACCTCTATCTAAATGTTTAGCTAAAAAAGAAAAAGTTTCATTTAATTTTCCTGATTCCTCTCCAGATTTTATCATATTGATATAAAAACTAGAAAATACCTTAGGGTGTTTAGATAACGCTAAAGATATCTGTGCTCCTCCTTGTATATCATCAGCTACCTTAGACAAGACTCTCCTTAAAGCAGGGTTTTCTGATTCATTTCCTAATAGACGAAAAACTCTTAAAGCTGACACATGCGAACCAAATAAAGTAGAAAGTTGTTTAGATAAAATAACCACATCCTTATGAGAAACTTTTTGCAAAAAAGTAAATTCTATATCCAGAAGTCCTTTTTTATTTACTTCACCTATATAAGTGATTACATAACCTCTATCTTGCAACGAAGAAATAGCTACTTCTTCATTAATAGCTTCTATTCTTCCCTCTTTCTCTATTCCTTTTTGATTTACTATTTTATATTTAAATAACATAATAATTTGTTAAAAACCTAAAGAATATTTTTAATTTAAATTTCTACTTAATTCTTTTGATCTATAAGAATATTTTTTAGCATTTTCTAAAGTAATTTCTCCCATTCGGACTAATTCTTCTAAAGATTTATTCAAACTAATCATTCCTTCTTTAGAAGAAGTTTCAATTACATTATTAATCTCAAAAGTTCTCCCTTCTCTAATCAAATTTGCCGTAGCATTATTATTTATCATTAATTCATAAGCAGGAATCATTCCTCCTGAAATTCTAGGGATTAGTCTCTGAGAAAAAATACCCAACAAAGAAGCAGCTAATTGGATTTTTATTTGGCCTTGCTGTTCAGGAGGGAACACATCAATTATTCTATCTATAGTTTGCGCAGCATTATTTGTGTGTAAGGTAGAAAAAACTAAGTGTCCTGTTTCAGCTGCAGTAACGGAAGTAGATATAGTTTCTAAGCCTCTCATTTCTCCAATCATTAACACATCAACATCTTGTCGAAACATTGATTTTAAAGCAGTTGGAAAATCTTTTGTATCTATTTTAATTTCTCGCTGATCTATCATAGACTTTCCTTTTTGAAAAATATATTCAACAGGATCTTCTATTGTCATTATATGTTCAGCCCTAGATTGATTAATCATCTCTATCATAGAAGATAATGTCGTTGATTTTCCATGCCCCATAGGTCCTACTACTAAAAAAAATCCCTGTTGTTTTTGAATAAAATTCTCTAAAATAGAAGGTAAATTAAGCTCATTTAAAGTTTTTACTTTCTTAGGAATCAACCTTAAACTTATTCCTATTGATTTTTGAGCAAAAAAACAACTTCCTCTAAAACGAGACTTTGAAGTTTCATAAGAAAAATCTATCTCTTTATTCTTTAAAAATTCTTCTACTTGCTTAGGGCTAAGAAGAATATTTAATATTTCTTTCATATCTTCAGAACTAAGAACAGACATAGACTCTAAATAATGCAATAGCCCATGTACTCTAATTACAGGATGTTCTCCTTCAGCCAAATGAATATCAGATCCATTTTCTTTAATAACAGCCTCTATTAAACTTTCTACTAATTGTTTATAATCCATGATTGTTTAAATTAATTATATTATATTTTTTAAAATTCGTCACATAAGTTTGTGTATAGTAAATTATATTCACAATTTAATTTTCAATTCACAATTCTCAATCCGCCAGCTGGCGAATCAATCAATGAATTAATTATCAATTTTCAAACACGAATTTTGGCTCCGCCAAAATTCGTCAACATTGGAAATTTAAACATTGAAAATTCCTTGAAAATTATGAATTATGAATTGAAAATTTTTTTAAAGTTTATTTGCTTCTTCAAACGGAATAATCTTTTTAAAAGCTTTAATTAGAGCATCTTGTTTCATAGTAACCATTCCTTTTCCCATTACAACTTTTTCAATAGAAACTGAATCAGGACTCTTTAAAATAATTTCTTCTATATCTGAATCCATTTCAATAACTTCGTAAACTCCTGTTCTTCCTTTCATTCCTTGAGGGTTTCCTTCTATAGGAGTAGCTTCATAAACACTATCTGGAACTTCTATATCCTTTCTATATTCTTCAGGCAGACTTTCAAAAGCTTTATCTATCATCATTTTAATACTTCCTTCTATAGGAATAGCCTTACCAGATCCTTCTGCTAATTTTCTAGTCAATCTTTGAGCAATAGCTACTATTAAAGTAGGAGCAATTAAATAAGGATCTACTCCCATTTCAATCAATCTAGGAATAACTCCAACCGCATTATTAGTATGGATAGTAGACAAAACTAAATGACCTGTTAAAGCTGCCTGAATAGCCAAACCAGCAGTTTCTTTATCTCTAATCTCACCTACCATAATTACATCTGGATCTTGTCTTAAAGTTGTTCTCAGTCCACTAGCAAAAGTATATCCTATTTCTGGACGAACTTGAGATTGACTTACTCCTTCTACGTTTTTTTCTACAGGGTCTTCTAAACTCAATACATTTTTACTTAATCGATCCACTTCATTTAGAATTGAATATAAAGTCGTGGTTTTTCCTGAACCAGTCGGACCTGAAATCAAAACTAATCCATGAGATTTCCTTATCCCTTTTTTAATAATAGATGAATTCTTTTCGCTCAAACCTAATTGTTCAAGCTTAGGTACTCCTTCATTAGATTCTAAAAGACGCATTACAACCTTTTCTCCATAATAAGTGGGAAAAGTAGAGACTCTAAAGTCAACTTTTGCTTCGTCAATCATCGCTGAAAAACGACCATCTTGAGGTTTTCTTTTTTCATCTAATCTCATTTGAGCTAGAATTTTAATTCTAGCTACAACAGCCCCATGGACTTTAATCGGTAAAACTAAATGAGTTGATAAAACTCCATCTATTCTAAAACGAACACGAACCTTTTCTCCTACATGCTCAATATGAACATCAGAAGCACTTCCTTCATGAGCAAATCTTAAAATAGTAGCTACTATTTTAGTTACGGGAGCATCTTCTGTAATAGTTGCTTCTAATTTTTTCTTATCTTTATTTACTTTATTTACAGCACTGCTGATCTTAGCTTCTTCTTCTGTTAACTCTAACTCTAATTCAGTCAAAGCTTGGGAAACCTCCCCTCTTAAACCACGGTATCCATCAATAATCAATTCAAAATCACTAAAAGAAATTACAAAAAGTTTAAAAGGTAACCCTATCTTAGAAGAAATAAACTGAATAGCATCTCGAGCTTCAATATTAGAAGGATCCATTATTCCTATCTCCAAAAAATTATCTACAACTCCCAAAGGAACAAATTTATAATGCAAAGCTGATTTCTCAGGAACATATTTAAGAGCTTTATTTGAAAAATTATCTATACTTAAATCTTTAGAAGGTAAATTAAAAAACTCCTCTTTAGCTTTAAGGATTTCTTGTTTAGCTATACCGTTTTTAATAAGAATTAAATCTAAGTTAGCATCTTCATCTGTAGCTAAACTTTTTTTTACTATAGCTAGCAATTCAGGCGTAACTATATTCTTTTTAGATAAAATATCTAAATAACTCATATAATTTCAAACAAAGTTTTATAAAAAATTTATTTTCAATATAATTTTTTATAAAACCTAACTCTTAAATTATTCTTCAATTTCAATATCTAACATGAAATCTTCAAAAGGGTTATTTCTTCCTAATTCTTTTTCATCCAACTCAATACTGAAATCTATCAATTCTTTAAAAGCAATATCTTCAAAAATACTGTTGTCTAATTTTAAAGATTTCAAAGCTAATAGTATCTCTAAAGTTTCTTTACTTACTTCATTTATATTTCCTTTTATAGAAGTTAATTGTGAACTAGCTGAAACATTAGATCTTCCTAAAATCAGAAACAAAGCTATTAATACAATTACTAATATTAAGATATTTCGTTTTTTTAAAATTATATTAAACATTATTTTATTCTTCTAACCAATAAGTTTTAAAATTTAATTTAAATTGATATAAACTTAATTTACTCGATTCAAAAGAAAGTTCATTAATATCCATAATCCTCAAACTAGAACTAAGATCATCTAAAAACTTTATGAAATCTTTATAAGAAGCTTCTATTTTTAGATTTAAATTAATAGTATTATATCCTTTAGTATTTGGTCCTAATGAATCTGTTTCATCAGCGGAAATTCCCACATCTACTTTTCTGATTGTAGCTCCATATTTAGAAGCCATCGAATCTATTTCCATTATTAATTTAACATTATCTACATTATTTGGAACTATCTTTTCTAGTCGGTCAATGTCTTCTGGATTAAAGGTATTATATTTTGACAACAAAGCATCTCTCACTCCTCGTAATTCTTTTGACTTATCTAAAGCCTCATCGTATTGAATCTTTTCTATTTTTAATTTTTTTATTTCTTGATAATTAGGATCAATAAAAAAATAAGCTAAAGCCCCAGATAATAGTATTAAAAATATTGGTGTAGCGAACTTAAACATAATGTTATTTTTATTCCAATTTACTTAAATTATCCTTATAAGAAATTAATTTTGGATCTATTTTCATACTAACAGTAAAAATAATATCACCTAAAGTATTTACTCCTAAATCTGAAAAAATAGGATTTATAATATTCTTATTTTTACCTAAAATATCTGATTGAATTGCAATTGCTGCGTAACTACTAGCCTTTCCATCTAATGTTAACATATACCCTTCTTTAGTAATTTCAAAATTAAAATTATCAAACATCACTTCTTTTAAGGTATTTTTCTCTAAAAAACTAAATAAATGAACTAAAGAAGTATGCTTATTCAAAATTTCTTTAGTAACCTCTACTCTTTTATCAAATTTAGAAAGTTTTTGGATTAAAGCCAAATCCAAGCCTCCTTTTTCTTTCTCTAAAATAATATTTTTATTTACTATATTACTTTCCAAAAATCCTTTATAAAAATAAACCCCTGCCGAAGCAACCAAAACAGCTACAAAAACAAAAGAAGACACAGCTACAGATAAGCCTACAAACTTTTTACCTGATTTTTTTTCAGAGTAATCTTTTTTTGGAATAAAAGAAGTTTCCATCATATATATATTATACATTAAAAAATAATCTGTATCTTAAAAAGTGTGGATAGAAACGAATACGAATTTTCAATTTCTAATTTTCAATTTTCAATCAATAAAAAATGTTCAATTCTCAAACATGGATTTTGGCTCCGCCAAAATTCGTCAACATTGGAAATTTAAACATTGAAAATTCCTTGAGAATTGTAAATTGTAAATTGAGAATTTTTTAATGCACATCTTCCAGCCCTCTTAGTGCCAATCCTACTGCTACAGCAAATTCAGGACCTATTTCTTTCAAAACTTCGTCTAAAAAAGCAGGAGTTTTAACTTTAGAAAAAGGATTTGCTATTTGAGTATTAATCTCCAAATTTTCAGAAGTAAAAGCTGGCAAACCTTTTATTACCGAACCTCCTCCTGTAAAAATTAACTCTTTGATATTTTTACCTTTTTTAGTTTGATATTTTTTTAAAACTTTATTAGCTTCTATAAAAATATAATTCAAATTAGTAGTCATAATTTCAGCTAACTCTTTATTTTCTTCAGTAATATTAGCTAAATCAATTTGTCTTTTCCTTTCTTCTGCCTCTTTTATAGATATACCTAAAGCTCTAGATATTGCCAAAGTTATATCTTGAGATCCTTTATTTATAATATAAGAATCTTTTACTATTCCATATTCAACTATATACATTTTACTTACACTAGAACCAATATCTATCATAGCCACTGTGTTAATGTTATGGTCTATCACTGATCTAATAGTACTGAAAATTTCTATTTCTAAAAAATTCAAACTTAATTGAGATTGTTTTATTATATTTCTATATTTTTCTATAGCATTTTTGTGAATCGCTACTACAAATATTTTTAATTGTTTTACTTTTGCACCTTCCTTTTTTTTATTATTTACAGCTATAGCAGATCGCTTATCTTCAGCTTCAATCTCTTCATCATCAAATTGATCTTCTGGAATAATCCTCCAATCTAACACTACCTCAGAGATAGGAACTGGAATATATCTTCTAGCCTCTATAGGAACTATTTTTTTCAGTTGTTCTTCTGACATTACAGGAACCTCCATATTGAAAACTAAAGCTGAACGAATAGGGATACAAGTACCACAATGAGAAACATTTACTCTAGATTCTTCAATTAAACTCATTAAAGAAGAACTAATTTGTTTGTTACTTAAATTAGTCGATCTTCCTATTTCTGTTCCTCCTGCTGGACCTAAAGCCAACTCTCCATAAGTCTCTAAAACCGCCACCTCTTTTTCTTTTTTTAGTTGTACTATTTTTATAGCAGAACTACCAATATCTACTCCTAAAAAACTTTGAGATTTATTTTTTAAAAACTTAAAGCTTTTTATTTTGTTTAAAATATTTTCCAATTTCATTAACAATATTATATCATATACTTAATGAATCCCGTTAGAGATTACGGGGATAATTGTTATCAATTTAATTTAAGATAGTTTACCAAAAATAACCTATCTCTAACGGGATGAAACTAAACATTTTTTTGAAAAAAAGTTGTGGATTATTTTTAAATCTTTTTATTCCTTTAAATAATACTCAAAAGATGTTGAATAATATTTCTGTTGATGAATTTATGTCTTTAACTTCTCAAACTACTAATTTAAATCTTTCTATTATAAACACCTTAACAATTTTTAATTATAAAAATAAATTAGTTAAACAAGCTATTTGGGCTTTGAAATTTAAAAATAATACAAAAATTGCTGAACTTTTTGGACAAATTATCTATGACTATTTAATTGAGGAATTAGCTGACTTAAAACTTTCTCATAATTTTAATAAACCAGTTCTTATTCCTATCCCAATTTCTTTGAAAAAAAGATCGGAACGAGGATATAATCAAACTGAGTTAATTGCTTCTAAAATAAATAAATTAGATAAAAACAATTCTTTTGATTATCGTAAAAATATTTTAAAGAAGATAAAAAATACACTTCCTCAATCTAGAACTAAAACAAAAAAAGAACGTGAAGAAAATCTTAAGGGATGTTTCAAAGTGGTAATGCCTAAATTAGTTTCTGAACGAAATATTATTTTATTAGATGATGTTATTACTACAGGAGCCACTTTAAACGAAGCCAAAAAAGAACTTAAAAAATATAACCCTAAACAAATTATTTGTGTTGCTTTAGCGCATTAGAAATGAATAAAATTCATTTCTAGATTAAAAGATTAAAATATGTTATTTTATAGGAAATTAGATAAAACTAAATATATATGGAGAGTTGGCTGAGTGGTTTAAAGCGCACCCCTGCTAAGGGTGTGGGGGAGAAATCCCCTCGAGGGTTCGAATCCCTCACTCTCCGCAACATTGTACTAGCACGAGGAAATTACTATTTGTCAGAGTTTCAATTTTAAAATATATATTATGGAAACAGATGAGAAGAAAGTGAAAAATGACCTTAAAGAACGTTTTGATATATACAAGATCTTTGTTAAAGAAGTACAATCAACAGAATCTTTTTTATTTCAACTCAAAATTGGACTAGGAAGTATGATTATAGCCATATTTGTTTTGGTATTCTCAGACATTCAAAACATTCAATTATCTTCTTCTTTATTTAAAATATCATTTTTAATTATAATTTCATCTGTCATTATTCTCTTTGTTGAAGAAGTCTACGGTGATATGAAAGAAAAAATCAAAGCATCAGAAAAAACAAAAATTGACGCTATCCTTTCAAACATTAGATATCATTGTTTCCTTCTAAAGAGAGATCCTAATAATCTAAAATTTTTAAAAATTGGAGCAGAAGCAGAAAAAAGACTTAATGATAATGTCGACATAAGTAATGATATAAAAGAAGGTCTTACTGTAGATGAAATTTTAAAAAAAAGAGGAAGATTTGATTTAAAATGGAAATCACGATTATTTATATGGACAATTCTTGCACTCTTAGTACCAATTATTTTATTTTATGAGATTTTTCTTAGGTAATTAATTGCCCAAAGATATTTAAAAGAATATAATAAATTTATTAAAAATAGTGTTACAAAGGTTTAATTTTTTTATTAAACAAGATAGAATATAAAATATGGAAACCATTTGGATAATTTTTGGAATATTATCACTTATCTTACTTATCATTTATTGAAGTAGAAGAACTTTTGTGTGGGGAGGATTAACTTTGGGAATTATTATCGGATTTATAATTACTTTTTTTATCAAATCTGATTGGTATATAATTTTAAAAAGTGCTATATCAGGTACGATTGTTGGGTTTTTAGCAGATTTGCTTGGTAAAATTTCTGATAAAATGAAGAGTAACTAAAAGCGCACGAGGATCCTTTGTTAATAGTTCTTAAAAGCTTATAACCACCTTGTAGGGCTTGGTAACTCACAGTTCCAGCCCGAGGTTACCCGCATTTATAATTTTAAAAATAAAAACAGCCTGAAAAAAACATTTGACAGACTGTTTAAAATAAGCAGGGAAAAGTTAATTATTTTTTCCTTGATGTGGAGGAAACCCTACTTTAATATCAGCTCCTCCACAGAAACCTTCTCCTTGATTGTTATCGTTGCATTTTTTCCCTTTTTTTTGGCAACAATCAGAACCTTTGCCACAATTACAATCATCTCCGTCATTAATATCTGTAGGACTTTCATAAAAATCAATCATTTTATTTCTCCTCATTTAATACTTAACAACTATTATTAGTATAAACTAATAATTTGAAAAAACAAGAAAAAACGGTCATTTTAGCGACCGTTTTTTGTTCTTGTGCCTACCTGTCCGATAGGCAGGTTTTGATATTTTATTGTTTTAAGATAACGTAAATTCAAGTTATCGTGTATATCTAAGTGTATTCCATCTATCTAAGTAAATCATTTCTAAATTATGTTCATCTAATTTTACTATTTCATATACAAAAGGATCTAATCCTGGGGTAACTGCAAATAAATATTTACCATTTTCATCTTCAGGAGTTTCTCTTGTTATTGGATATTCATTATAAAGAAGAAAAGGTCCTTCTATCATAGAGACTCCATCGTAAAAATCTACTTTATATTTATCACTGAAATCTAAAATAGATTTTTCATCGTCAACTGAAATCCACCGTCCTTTTATTTTTTCATAATTATTAGAAATTTCAAGATTTTGATCATTCAACTCAATAGTATCTACTACTTCATCAAAAGAATTAAACCAACTCTGAGCTTCTTCCGAACCTTTCCCTTCCTTTAAACTATTATAGAAAGCATCTATTTTATCAAAATTCCAAATTAATTGATCTCCACAATTTTCTTCATTCTTTTCAAAATATTCTGACATAGTTGGAATAATTAAATCTTTATTTCCTTTTAAGGTTATAATAATTCTTCTATCATTTTTAAAAAATAAAGCTTTCCTTTCTAAAGTTACATCACAAATCTCAAAACGACTTAAAACCATATATTCTTGAGCATTAATTCCTTTTAAATCTCTGACTTTTTTTGAAATTTCCAATTCCCAATCATGTTCAGTTCCATATTCTCCCTTTTTCAAAGACTCTACTGTACTTAAAACATCTTCTTTGTCAAAACTTGGATAATCTAAATCATCTATTTTCGTATTTTCAACCAAAAGCTGAGTTTCTCTTCCTGCGAAAGAGACACTATGTGGATATTTTAAAAATAAATCAGTTCCTTCTATTTCATAGAAATTCCATAAATCTGTTTCATTTTCTATAGCCTTAGCTTGTCCACTTTGGTTAAACTCCTGTTCCTCTTTATTTTCTATAGAGCCTACTAAAAAACTTAGTCCAAATACTATTAATAGTATTACTCCTAATAATATTAAAATGTTTTTCATCCCGTTAGAAATAATTCACTATTAGCAAACAATCTCAGTTAATTTATAATTTTAATTCCCGTTTTTTATCCAAATTACAAAATCAAATCTCTAACGGGATCCATAATATTTTCGTTAATTACTAAACTTAATTTGATTGTAACACAAAACCCCCGTTCTTTGAATTTTGATTTAAAATTCAAAGAACGGGGGTTTGTTATATATTATTTTACTTCAAAATAATTTTGAGGATGATCACAAGAAGGGCATTTTTCAATTGCTTCGGTTCCATTATGCAAATAACCACATTTTCTACAAACCCATTCTACTTCTAACTCTTTTTTAAAGACAGAATTATTTTCAATATCATTTAAAATTTCTTTAAATCTTTCTTCATGATGTTTTTCTGCAACAGCAATAGCTCTTAATCTCTTGGCAATTTCTGGTAGATTCTCTTCGTCAGCTGTGTTAGCAAACTCAGGATACATTGTTAAATTTTCATAATTTTCTCCTGCAATAGATGCTTTTAAATTTTCGATTGTATTTCCTAGAGTAGTTGGAACTCCAGTCTCTACCGTAACTTCACCTTCTCCTAATTCATTTATCATTCTCATTAACCATTTTGCATGTTCTCTTTCATTATCAGCGGTTAATAAAAATATTTCATTTAATTGTTCGTAACCTTCTTTTTTTGCAATTTTAGCATAAAAGGTATATCTATTTCTTGCTTGAGATTCTCCAGCAAAGGCTTTTGCCAAATTTTCTAATGTTTTCATATATTATTTTTTATTAATTATTAAAGTTTAATTATATCACAAAATTTTTATGATAGAATAAAGGAATGAATTTAAATTCAACAATATTAAAAGAATTTCGAACTACCGAAGCTCAAAAGAAAGCACTTAAAAAACTTGGATTAAAAACCATAGAAGATTTACTTTTTTATTTCCCTGCTCGTTATAACAGCACTGAAGATTTAAAAGAAATAAAAGGTCTAAAAAAAGGAGACAAAATAATTCTCTATGCTCAAGTCAAAAAAATAAAAGCTACCAAAGCTTATTACAAAAAAATTCCAATGACAGAAGCTACTTTAGAGGATGCTTCTGGTATAATCAAAGCTATCTGGTTTCGTCAAGCCTACATTTCTAAAATGCTTCCTGAAGGTTCTTTTGCAAAATTTTCAGGTACTATTTCTGAACGAAAAGGGAAACCTTATTTAGCCAATCCTGAATATCAAAATGTAAGTTCTTTACCAATTGTGTCTAAAGGAGCTTTATTTTCAGAACAAAAAATAGATTCTTTTACATTGCCTATTTATCCAGAAACTCGTGGTCTAAGTTCCAAATGGATTTATCATAAAATTGAAAGGATATTTTCTGAAGGGGTTTTAGATAAATTAGAAGATCCAATTTCAGACAAAATTTTAAAAAAATATAATCTTCCTACTTTAAAAACAGCCTTAATTTGGATCCATACTCCTAAGAAAAAATCAGATGCTCAAGCTTCTAGAAAAAGATTCGCTTTTGAAGAAGTTTTTTTTATTTCTCTTTTACGAGCCAAACAAAAAACTGAATATCAAAAAAATCCTTCCTTTAAAATTTCTACAACCCAAAAAAAATTAAAAGATTTTATCAATCGCTTCCCTTTCAAACCAACAACCTCTCAAACAAAATCAATAAATGCAATTTTAAAAGACTTCAAAAAAGATTATGCTATGAATCGTTTACTTGAAGGAGATGTTGGTTCTGGAAAAACTGCCGTAGCAGCTGCAACTATTTATGCAATTACTACTACCTCTCCTAAAAACCAATCTTCGGCACGCTTGCAAACAGCCTATATGGTACCAACTGAAATTTTAGCCAAACAACATTTTGAATCTTTTATTAAATTTTTTGAATACTTAAACATTAATATTGGTTTGATTACTTCTTCAGGCTGTAGAAAATTTCCATCAAAAGTAGATCCTACAAAATGGACAAAAATTTCCCGAGCTCAACTTTTAAAGTGGATTGCCAATGGCGAAATACCAATTCTCATTGGAACGCATTCTTTAATTCAAAAATCAGTTGAATTTAAAAATTTAGCTTATGTCATTATTGACGAACAACACCGTTTCGGGTTGATGCAAAGACAAAAATTAACTCGTAAAAACGGAGAAATTTCTAAAACTAAAGACTTAACTCCACATTTATTATCTATGACAGCTACTCCTATTCCTCGAACTTTAGCTTTAAGTATTTATGGAGATTTAGATTTAACTTTATTAGATCAAATGCCTCACGGAAGAAAACCAATTATTACTGAAATTGTTACTCCTCAGCAAAGAGAAAAAACTTACACTCAAATTAAAAAGAAATTAAAAGAAGGACGACAACTTTATGTAATTTGTCCTAGAATTGAAGAACCTGATCCTACTAAAGCAGGGGCTTTACGAGTCAAATCAGTAACAGCTGAGGCTCAACGATTAAAAACAGAAGTTTTCCCTGAATACGAAATTGGAATTCTACATAGCAAAATGAAACCAACTGAAAAAGAAGAAATTATGGATGATTTTTCTGAAGGTAAAATAGATATCTTAGTAGCTACTTCAGTTGTGGAAGTAGGAGTAAATGTAGCTAACGCTACTATGATTATTTTGGAAGGAGCTGAAAGATTTGGCTTAGCTCAACTTCATCAATTACGAGGACGAGTTATTCGTTCTAATCATCAAGCCTATTGTTTTGTTTTCAGTGATACTAAAACAGATAAAACTTTAGATAGACTGAAAGCCTTAAAAACTGCTAAAAATGGTTTTGAATTAGCAGAATTTGATTTAGAATTACGAGGTTCTGGAGAATTAATAGGAAATAAACAATGGGGAATGTCTGATTTAGCTATGGAAGCTATTAAAAATATTAAATTAGTAGAAGCGGCTCGAACTGAAGCTAAAAAATTAATAGAGGATGATCCTGAATTTCAGAACCACCCTCTAATCTTAGAAAAAATTTCCCAAATTGAAAAACTTATTCATTTTGAGTAGTTTTTTTAGGAAACTCATAATTTAAATCACCGGTTTTTGGATCAATTTTCATTGTATACCAAACAGATTTTTCTTTTTTTCCAGGTTTTTTTAAAGAATCATATCCCTCCATACTTTGAACCTCAAAACTTCCACAAGAAGGACAAGAATCAGAATTTGAAAAACGAGACCTACAGTTCAAACATCGAATATTTTCATCAAAAGCATAATCACTCATTTTAAATATTCTCCTATTTTTTAGTTTAAATTTATACTTCTAAAATTGATATTACCACATACAAAAAACCAAAGCTATCTGCTTTGGTTTTAAGTATTTTAAATTCAGGACTCGGTCCCCAGTTCTAAGTTCAGACTTCGTCCTTCGGAACTCGTCTTCACTAAGAACTCTTGACCTCGCTCAGTCGTATTTCCCTTCACTTCGTTACGGGAAATTTACTCCTTCGTTTCGAGTCCTGCCACACGCTAAAATACTAAAAACCAAAACTAAACGCTTTGGTTTTAAGTATTTTAGTGCGTGTGCCAGGACTCGAACCTGGGACCACAGAGGTATAAGCTCTGCGCTCTACCAACTGAGCTACACACGCATTAGCATTTATAAAATATTATATCAAAAACTCTTTAAAATCAATTTAATTTTCCTAGACTACTGCATCAAAATTATTTGGAAATACGACTTCTTTTAATTATTTATTAAAATCTTTAGGCAAATTCATATCAATGCAAATTCAGAAGTCGGACTTCCAAATAATTTCTTCTCGAAGATGAATTTTGCTTTAGCAAAATTCGTCACTTTCAACTTTATGAACTTTTTAGACTTTCGACTTCTCTCCTATTCCGCATAATTTAATCCCAAAGCAAATTCTAAAACTTTCTTTCGAACATTTTTATTAAACAAAAAACCATTATGTCCTGACCATAAATCTTTATGTTGAGAATCTTTTATCTTAGTTTTGGGAAATAAAACAATAGGATCTGCATAACCACCAAAAGAATAAGTAGGAACTGTAACATTGTCTGGTGTTTCCAAAAAATCCTTAGATTTTTCTATACCAAAAGAATTCATAGTATGCGGAGAAGCCATAGTAATTAATTTAACTACATTAGCACCCTTAGACCTTTCAATAATAGATTTAACTAAAACTCCTCCATAACTATGAGCAATTATTAAAGTACTTTCTCCGTCATCCAATATTTCTATTCCTTTTTCTACAATCATCTCAGTTTTATTATTCTGCCAATAAAAATAAACCGTATCATCCAAGAAAACTATTTCTTTATTAGGAAAATTAAAAGCTAAATCTCTTTCCCATCTAATCAATTCTCTAGCTGAAGTATTAATTCCAGGAACAAATAAAATTCTATTAAAATCTAAATTGTCTGTATCTATATTCAAAACATTTATACCTGAACTAGTAGCTAAACCTACTATGTAAATTACATATAAAGAAACGAAGACAATTGCCAATTTTTTAAAAAGTTGAATAATTAATTTTTTCAAAAATGTCATTTTTTAATGATTTATTGCTCCAATCTTAATTTTTGTAAAACTAAAACCAATACCTAAAGATTATATTTACTATAATTAATAGTTCGAAGCATTTATTTTTTAATTTCTTTTGGTTCTATTCCATTTAATAACAAAAGTTTTTCATACTCAGCTCTTTCTAAAGTTTCTACTTCCATTAATTTATCAGAAATTACTTCTAAAGTTTTTTTATTTTCCTTTAAAATACTCTGAACTTTTTCTACTATTTTACTTATAATTTTATTAACTTCAGTATCTATTTTTCTGGCAGTTTCTTCTGAATATTTTTTCTCATCTTTAGAATAATTCGGCAACAACATCTTAGAACCTTTTTCAAAAACAATAGGTCCTAACTCATCTGACATACCATATTTAGTTACCATATTTCTAGCTAATTTAGAAGCAACCTGCAAATCATTAGAGGCTCCTGTAGTAATATCTCCAAAGATCATCTTTTCAGTTAAATAACCTCCTAAAGAAACACCTATATCATCTAAGAAGTATTTTTTAGAATATAAACTCTTTTCCTCATCAGGCAATTTGATTGTATAACCAGCTGCTCTACCTCTAGAAACTACAGATATTTTATGAACAGGATCGGCATTGGGCAATAAAGTCGCAACTAAAGCATGTCCAACCTCATGATAAGCAATAATCTTTTTTTCCTCATCTGTCATAATATGACTTTTTCTTTCCGGACCTAACATTACTTTTTCAATAGAACGAATCAAATCAAATTGAGAAATCTTTTTACGATTCTCTCTGGCTGCTAAAATAGCTCCTTCATTCATTAATGATTGTAAATCAGCTCCTGAAAAACCAGGTGTTCTTTCAGCTATAATCTCAAAATTAATATCTTCAGCAAATATTTTTTTTCTTGAATGTATTCTCAAAATAGCTTCTCTGTCTTTTCTATCAGGAACATCTATCATTACCCTTCTATCAAATCTTCCCGGACGAAGCAAAGCTGGGTCTAAAACATCAGGTCTGTTAGTCGCAGCTATAACTATTACTTTTCCATTTGGATCAAAACCGTCCATTTCTACTAAGATTTGATTTAAAGTTTGCTCTCGTTCGTCATTCCCTCCTCCCATTCCAACCCCTCTGGCTCGTCCCACAGCATCAATTTCATCTATAAAAATAATAGAGGGAGACATTTTTTTAGCTTCTTTAAATAAATCTCTAACTCTAGAGGCTCCTACTCCGACAAACATTTCTACAAACTCCGAACCTGAAATAGAAAAAAATGGAACCTTAGCTTCACCAGCTACTGCTCTAGCCAGTAATGTTTTGCCTGTTCCCGGACTTCCCATCAACAAAACTCCCTTAGGAATTTCAGCTCCTATATTTAAAAATTTTTTAGGATTTTTTAGAAAATCTACTATCTCTAATAATTCTTCTTTAGCTTCCTGTACTCCGGCTACATCTTTAAAAGTAACTTTTTGTTTGTTGTCTTTTGGATCAGTTAATCTTGCTTTAGAATTTCCAAAAGAAAAAGCTTGCATACTAGAACCTTTAACTTGCCTAGAAATAAACCAGAAAAAAAGGACTATAAATAAAATTGGAATCAAAAATGGAGCTAACATTAACAAAGCAAAACGAAAACCTCCTTCTTTCTTAATTATAATATCAATTGCATTTAATTGTTCAGAAGTTATTCCGTAATTAATTAAAGACTCTGACAAAGAAGATTCTTGTTCTTTTTTAGAAGTTTTAATTATTTCGTTTTTATATAAAATAGACAGTTTTTCTCCCTCTACTTCTATGCTTTTTATTTCTTCAGCTGAAATTCCTGATACTAATTCGGAAATAGAAATTTGTTCTATATCTTTTTTCCCATCTTCAAAAGCAGAAAAAATAATTAAAATAATTAAAAAAATTATAATAGTATTGAAAATATTACCTAAAAATCCTAATTTTGATGCTTTATTTTTCTTCCCAAATTTTAAAAAGTTTTTCTTTTTGGTTTTTTTATTTTTTACCTGTTTTTTTGTTTTTATCATTAATTTATTTTAACACCTAAACTTATTATAATAAAGTAAAAATAGTAGCAATCCGATTGCTACTATTTATCATAGTGAGTTTATTATATATTCATAGTTAAAAATATGCTATTATTCAATTAATGACATATATCAAAAACAAAAAAATAGGGTTAAAATATGAAATATTAAAAAAATATGAAGCAGGTATCAAACTGCTTGGTTTTGAGGTTAAATCAATTAAAAATAAAAAAGGATCTTTGGACGGGTCACATGTAAGTGTCCGTGGTGGAGAAGCCATACTTTTTAATTCTAAAATTCCTCCTTATCAACCAGATAATACTCCTACAGATTATGATTCTAAAAGAAATAGAATTTTACTTTTAAATAAAAAGGAAATATTTAAACTTGCTGAACTAGAAAAGCAAAAAGGTTTGACAATAATACCAATATCAATGTATAATAAAAGTAATAAAATTAAAGTAGAAATAGGAGTTGTGCGAGGTAAAAAGAAATATAATCATCGTGAAGATATAAAAAAGAAAGATATGAAACGCGATTCTGATAGAGAAATGAAAATAATTTTAAATCGATAAATTATAGTTCGTTGAAAATATGAAAAGATGTTCGCCCGAACATTTCGTATAAAATTAATTTCTGAATTATAAATTCAAAAATTAATTTTATACGAAATATTTTAGGGGAGTGACAGGCTTCGATAAATAAATTCTTTTTAAATATGCAAAGAAAGCTGAATTAACTTTCAAACTGATTCAACTAGATAAGTGCAGACTTAACTAAGAAAGCAGGGAGAACGGTTTCACCTTACTTCACTGCTCCAGCTTTGGCATTCGCTTAATTTTTTAAACGAAAAGACCAATTATCGCAATTAGCGACTGGTGTCATATAGATGAATTTCTAAATAATCTATACCGGCATAATAATTTTAGAATATAGAAATTTAATTTTTTCGCCAAATTTCCGAAACTCAGAAAATCGAGACTATAAGGTTTTGTTTATTTCTTACTTATTTTCTTTAAACTGAAAAATAATCTAACTTTGTAGAATTATTTAAAAACTTTATTTACACGAGAGTTCGATTCTCTCCACTTCCACAATAAAATAAAGAACAGGCTCTAATGCCTGTTTTTTGTTTTATCTGCATGGAAACAGAGAAGATAATCGAAAGACGGAAGAAAATCCGAGATTTTCTGAGTCCGGGCAGGAGCCACTTAATAAAATATAAGTGAGTTTACGAACGAAATATTTTATCTTAGTGAGCTGACGCCGATTCTCTCCACTTCCACATCTTCACCAAATCCTTGTAGTACAAGCTCAACTAAACCATTCGTTAGATTGGTTTTTTGTTTAAAATCCAGAAGCTCCCTAATTATATTTAACACCACAATAAACTTTTAACAGTGTTGCACTTCAAAAGTTAATTTAAGTTATTATCTGAACAAGTTCACATACATATTAGACTTTTCTGGCAAAAAATCTAATGAAACAATTTAAT
>CAZAKQ010000003.1:0-61022 GCA_964486155.1 uncultured Candidatus Saccharibacteria bacterium
ATTGTTTCATTAGATTTTTTGCCAGAAAAGTCTAATATGTATGTGAACTTATTCAATCCTATATTTTTATTAGAGGTGTTTGGTATTTTTACTAAACACCTCTTTAAATTTTGTTTTATTATCAAAATAAGAAAAATTTTTTGAGCTGGACCTGTCTGCCGGCAAGTAGGTTCGATTCCAAACCACTAAGTAAAATTTTTTGTTCCTAATCTCAAGAATTTGGCCGGGCTGTTTGGTCACAGGTTTTTAAGTAAAGTTTTCGGAATATGCCGGACTGGATTCGGTTTCCAGTTCTAAGTTCAAACTTCATCAAAACTTTTAAAAAAGTTTTGATTTGTTTTCACTAAGAACTCGCAACCCCGCTCACTCAAATTTTTCTTTTGCTATCGCTTCAGAAAAATATATTCGTTCGTTTCGAATCCAGCCCCTGATACGCACTAAATATAAAAAACAGAGGAAACCCTCTGTTTTTTATATTTAGTGCGCCGGGCTGGATTCGAACCAGCGTAATCCGAAGATGCGAGTTTTACAGACTCGTGTATTTGACCGCTCTACCACCGACGCTCATAGATAATCTTAATAAATTTTGTTTTAAAAAACAAAATTTATTTTAGAGTATCTTGACCCCTCACCCAGAAAAAGTAATATTTTTTTGGGTGAGGGGGATTTATTTGATTTTCAATTTCTTTTGCAATTGTTAAGAAGTCCGACCTCAGTAATGAAAAAACAAAACAAATTACTAAAGATTACGGTTATTTTAGTTAATCCGCCAGCTGGCGGAGTCGGACTTCGAAATTACTTTGTAATTTTTTCTGTTTTAATGTTTTTATGTTCTCGTGTTTTAATAATCCGTCTCTTCTTTATTACAAATGATAGTTTATCATTTTTTACACTAACTGCAACTATTCCTCCTGCAATCATTCCTTCAGAAATCATCATTGAGGCTACTGGAGTCAATATCTCGCTTTGAATTAATCTTTTTAAAGGACGAGCTCCATATTGTGAGTCGTAACCTTTTTTAGCTAAATATTCTAATACAGTTTTTGGAACATTTAGAGTAATTTCTTTTTCTTTTAATCTTTCTTTTACTATATTTATTTGGATATTTACTATTTTTAATATAGATTTCTTATTTAATGTATCAAAGATTATAATATCATCTAATCTATTTAGAAATTCTGGTTTGAAATGACTTTTCAAAGAGGTTGTTATATTTTCTTTAGCATTATTATACATATCTTCATCACTATCATTATTAAAACCTATAGATTCCATTTTATCTATAAATTTAGAGCCTATATTAGAAGTCATTATTATAATAGTGTTTCTAAAATTAGCTACTTTTCCTTTAGCATCTGTTAAAATACCGTCATCTAAAACTTGTAATAATATATTGAATACTTCTGGATGAGCTTTTTCTATTTCATCAAATAAAACTATAGAATAAGGTTTATGACGAATAGTTTCTGTTAAGGAACCTCCTTCTTCATGTCCTACATATCCAGGAGGAGCTCCAATCAATTTAGAAACGCTGTGTTTTTCCATAAATTCTGACATATCTACTCTTACAAGAGATTTTTCATTATCAAACATAAATTCAGCTAATTTTTTAGTTAACTCAGTTTTCCCCACTCCTGTTGGTCCCAAAAATAAGAAAGAGCCAATTGGTCTATTGGGATCAGAAATTCCTACCCGAGATCGTTTAATTGCATCTGATATTTTTTTAATTACAGAACTCTGTCCTATTACTTTAGTTTTTAGTTCTTTTTCCATTCTGTTTAATTTAGCCGTTTCTTCTTCTAGCATTTGGGTAATGGGTATTCCCGTCCACCGGCTAACTATTTCGGCTATTTCATTGTCTGTAATTTCTTCATTCAAAAGTCGTCCACCTTTTTTTAATCGTTTAAGGCGATTTATTTTTGATTTTAATTCTTTTTCTAATTGAGGAATTTTCCCATAACGAATTTCGGCTGTTTTGGATAAATCAGTATCTGTTTCGCTCTGATCAGCCTCTATCCTTGCAATTTCTAAATCTTTTTTAAGTTCTTTAATTTCAGATAAAATGGTTTTTTCATTATTCCATTTAATATCTAACTCAGACGTTTTTTCTCTTAGATTAGCTATTTCTTTTTTTATCTCAGTTTTTCTTTTTTTATGTTTAGCACTTGTTTCATTTTTTAAAGCTTCTTTTTCTATTTCCAAACGAGTGACTGCTCTGTCTGTTTCTTCTAAAATAGGTGGTTTATTTTCTAAAGAAATCTTTAGAGATGCGGCTGATTCATCTATTAAATCTATTGCTTTATCAGGTAAATATCTATCGGTTATATAACGACTAGATAAAACTACCGCTGATTTAATTGCCTCATCAGTTATTTTAACCCCGTGATATAATTCATATTTTTCTTTTAATCCTCTTAGAATAGAAATAGTATCCTCAATAGAAGGTTCATTTATATGAACTGGTTGAAATCTTCTTGTTAAAGCGGGATCTTTTTCAATATATTTTTGATATTCTTTTAATGTGGTTGCTCCTATAGCTTGTAATTCTCCCCTAGCTAAAGCTGGTTTTAGCATATTGGAAGCGTCCATTTGTCCTTCTGAAGCTCCTGTTCCTACCAAAGTATGAATTTCATCAATAAACAAAATTACTTTTCCTTTGGTTTTTTTGATATCTTTCATTATAGCTTTAAGTCTTTCTTCAAATTCTCCTCTATATTTAGTCCCTGCTACTAATAAACCTAAATCAAGGGAAACTAATTCTTTATCTCTTAAAGAAACAGGGATATCTCCTTGAGCTATTTTTAGAGCTAAGCCTTCAGCCACCGCAGTCTTTCCTACTCCTGCATCCCCTATTAAAATAGGATTATTTTTTGTTCTTCGCGAAAGAATTTGAACAATTCTACGAATTTCCTCGTCTCTTCCAATAACTGGATCCAATTTATTTTCATTAGCTAATTGGGTTAAGTTTCTAGTAAATTTAGCTAAAGCTCTATGTTTTGGTTTATTTTCTACATCTACTATTTTTCCTTCTTTTATTTCTTTTAAAATCTTAAGAACATCTTCTCTTTGAATTTTAAATTTATTTAATATTTCAGTTACATCTCCTGGGATTTCTAATAACCCTAAAAATAAATGTTCGACTGAAATAAACGAATCATTTAATTCTTGAGCGATTTGTGTGGCTCTATTTAAAGATTGTGTTAATTCGGGAGTAAAAAATAATTGATAAGAAGGAGTAATTGTTCCTCCTTTTGTAGGAGTTTCTATTAAATCTAAAAGAGAATCCGCTAGTAAAATAATATCTACATCTAATTTTTCTAAAATAGAGATTACCATATTTTCCTCTTGCAACAGAATTGCTGTAAAAAGATGCATATGACTAACATGATTTTGACCTCGTTCAATAGCCAGTTCATGAGAACGACGAATAATTTCTTTTGCTTTAGTTGTGAATTTTTGAAATGGGGGCATGTTATTAGGTATCCGCCAGCTGGCGGAAGGTTTTTAGAAATTAGGTATTTAGGAAAAATTTGCTTCGCAAATTTTTCTTATTGTTTTTTGTTAAAATAGGGCGAGGCTTTGCCTCGCCCTATCTATAGTTTACTTGCAATTTAGACTTAGTCAATACTTTTTTTATTCAGAGTTAATTTGATTAAATTTTTCTAATATAGTATTTATAGGTGTAAATATTCCATTTTTAGATCTAATTCCTATAATTTCTCCATTTAAATTAATTAAAGCTATCATAGAGCGAGACGGATTTAAATTAGTTTCAATTTTTTTAGTTATAATTTTCTCTACAGCTTCTTTGTTTTCAGTAGCTTCTTTTGTAACAATTTTATCTCTAATTAAATTAGAGATAATCCCAGTTAAAATCATATCCGTTTTTTCTCCACCTAGAACTATAATACTTTGACCTAATTGAAGAACATCTGAATCACCAAACTCCACTTTTTTGAATTTAAGTTTTGAGCTTTCGTTTAGTTTAAGAGTTAAAAACATAAAATCATTTTCTTTATTTTCTCCTACATTGACTTCTATTTCTTCATTATTATAGTTAATGTAATAATTTGTTTCTTCTGATTCTTCTGATGTTATGAAGTCATTTGTTTGAGCCAAAATAATACCATTTCTTGTAAAAAACAAACCAGTTCCTACGAAATACTTCTCTAGTTCTTTCTCATCATTTTCAAGATAGGAATAAATTCTTACTAATGATTTTGAATTTTTATTAACGGCATCTATCACGAAATCTTCTTCGCTGACTATAATTGTTTTATTATTTTCTATAATTGTAGCTTTTTGATCTCCTGGGACTACTTTTTCTACTGTTTTTTCATAAACTTTATGAATTGTTTCAGTTACTACCGGAGGAGCTTGGTTGACCAAAGAAACAGTTACAATTCCAGTAGCAATTGAAGTAACAAAACTTACTAGAAGAGTAAGTAAAATTATTTGAGTAGGATTTAGTTCGTTTAAATTCATAAAATTAGTCGTAAGTCTATAAAGCTGAAAGTCTATAAAGTTTTAAATTTACTCTCTAAATTTTATAACTTTTGACCTTAAAGACTTTATGAGCTTTTTACTCTTACATTATATAGCATTACTTTAATTATACCAAATCTTGGATGTGAATAAAAATAAATAACCTCACATATTGTTTTAAATAATACACAAGGTTATTCTAAAAGTTTAACTTAATTAAGTTTTTTATTTGTTGTTTTTTGTTTAATATCTTTTACTATATTTCCTTTGATTGAATTAAATATTTACAATTTTATTAATAACTTTTCTTAATTCTTCGGATTGATCTTCTCTCATTGTTGCTTCTATGCGAAAAGCTTTAGGCCCTTTAAAAACAGCACATAATACAAGAATAATAG
Source organism: uncultured Candidatus Saccharibacteria bacterium (assembly GCA_964486155.1). Lineage (GTDB taxonomy): Bacteria > Patescibacteriota > Minisyncoccia > Phycocordibacterales > UBA12079 > JAHITU01. The sequence goes on from CAZAKQ010000003.1 coordinate 4,884, forward strand.
CTGCAAATATAAAACTTATAGCTAGAATAAGACTGTTTCTTATTCCTTGAAAATATTTTTTCATTTGAAATTCCTTTCTTTTAAAATATAAAAAATAATACTTCTATTATAGAGGGTAAGCTTTTACTTCAGCAAAGTCAATTGTTTTACAACATAATCAATTTCTTTTTTAGTAGAAAATTTCCCCAAAGTAAATCTTAAAGAATTTTGAATTTGTTTTTTTGTTTTTCCTAAAGATTTAATAACATATGAATATTTTTCTGTAGAACAAGCGCTTTTTGTAGAACAAGCTATTCCTTTGAAATCTAATTGAATTACAGAAAAATCATTATTGGTAGCAGGTATAGAGATATTAACGTTATTAGATAAACGATTTTCCAGCCCTCCATTTAAATCAGCTTTGGGGACTTCTTTTAAAACTTTTTTTATAAAATAATTTCTTAATTTTGTAAGTCTAGTAATTTCTTTGAGTTGTTCTTTTAAAGCTAATTTTAAGGCCTTAGCAAAGCCAACTACCAAAGGAGTATTAGGAGTTCCAGGACGCATTCCGTTTTCTTGACTTCCACCAACTATTAAAGGATTTATTTCTAACCCCTTTCTAATATACAAAGCTCCAACCCCTTTAGGTCCATAAATCTTTTGAGCATCAAAACTCATTAGATCAATTCCTATTTTTTTAATATCTAAAGGGATATATAACAAAGCTTGAGCTGAATCTGAATGGAGAATAGGTGTAATAGATTGATTATTTTTTAATTTTTTCTTTTTAAAATTTCGAATAATTTTAACGATTTCTTTCATTGGTTGGATAGTTCCTATTTCATTATTAACAAACATTATAGAAATTAAAATAGTATTTGGTTTTAATAATTTTTTAAATTGTTTTAAATCTATAAAACCCTCTTTAGTTATGTCGATTAAATCTAAAGTTGCCCCTCTTTTTTCAAAATGTTTAAAATAATTTAAAACAGAAGGATGTTCCATTTTTGTAGTAATTAAATGCATATCTTTTATTTTCAATCCCTCTTCATTTAATTTGTCTAATACTCCAAAAATAGCTGAGTTATTAGATTCAGTTCCACCAGAATTAAAAATTATTTCTTTAGGTTGTATCTTTAAAGATTTAGCAATTAATTTTCTAGATTTTTCTATCGTTTGTTTGGCTATAACTCCTTCTGTATGAATAGCTCCAGCATTGCCAAAATCTTTATCCCAATATCTATCCATCATTGTTTTGACCTCTTTTCGTAATGGAGTAGCTGCAGCATAATCCATATAAATTCGTTTTCTTTTTTTCTTAAACATTCTTTTATATTAACATTATTTAATTAAAATGTTAAAAAATTAAAAATATAATGTTAAGTTATATTAAAATTAAAAGCCCAGTAATTTATAACTAAATAAATTACTGGGATCTTCCTTTGTGAATTAATCATCTTTAGGAAGTGTTTTTAAAGAATGTAAAATCCAACCTTCCGTTTTTTTGAATTCCCCCTCTTTGTCAGGATTGGAATCCAAAAAAATATGTTTTTGAGTTATAAATTGTTTTGGAAAGGCTTCCTCTATTAGAGGGATTTCTCTATTAGGTTTTCTTAATTTACTATTTTCTATGGAAAAATATCTTGAAAGTAAAGAACCATCTTCTAATATAACTTTAATATAATCTGACGAGGTATTAGGCCCCTCTACAAATTTAATTAATTTATAGGTTTTACCATCTATTAAGTTTGTTATAGGCATTCCTTGATAATTTCTTTTAGTTTCAATCTGAGTATTTTTTCTTATTAAACTAAAATGATAAATATTTATAATTATCATAAAAAAGTAAAATATAAGGAGGCATAAAAGATATCCGCCATGTGCAATATACGTACATTCTTTTGTTTGTTTCATTTGAAATTTACGATAAGACCAAAATAGAAATATTGTTACCCCTAAAACAGTTATAACCGTTGAAAATATTACGGTTTCCATTTTTCACCTCCTTTAAAAATTAAAATTTCAATAAATACATTTCTACTGATTAAATAGTAATCTTTAAATAAGTTTTAGTCAATCAGATATCTTGAATTTTAAACAAAAAATTAAAGAATTTAAGTAATCAAATTGCAAAAAGTTATATCTAATGTATAATTTGGATTATGTTATTTACAGAAAAATTTGTTATATATGCCCTTATGGGAGTCATTATTTTATTAATTTTATGGATTTTTAGTCTTGATAGAAGAACTCGTGATATTAAAGTTTTAAAAGATAAAGAATCTTTATTAAAAAAATTCAAAAATATTGAAAAGAGATTCAATGATTGTTGGGATTTTGAAAAACAAGCAGAAGATAATTTTGCTGTTATAGAAGAAAGATTAAATGAAAGTATTCAAAATATTGAAATTATTCGATTTAATCCTTTTAAAAATGATGGTATGGGAGGAGATCAAAGTTTTGCTTTTACTTTGTTAAACAAAAAAGGAAATGGAGTAATTGTTTCCAGTCTTTATTCTAGAGAAAAGGTTTCTGTATTTACTAAACCAATAGTAAATTGGCAATCTAAATATGAACTTTCTGAAGAAGAAGGAGGAGTATTGGAACAAGCAAGAAACAAAAATTAGGTAAGTAGAAAATTATATAATAAATAATAATTTCTTTTTTAAAATTTTCAATTATCAATTTGCAATTTTCAAGGAATTTTCAATGTTGAAATTTTCAATATTGACGAATTTTGACGAAGTCAAAATTCGTGTTTCAAAATTGATAATTAATTCATTGATAATTGATTGATCCGTCAGTTGGCGGATTGAGAATTGAAAATTCTATAACTTTGAATATTATGACCATAAAAAATAAAACAAATTCTTATTCTGAAAAGGGACAAGAACACATAATAGAGCGTTCCCCTGTGATAGTAGTTATGGGTCATATTGATCATGGAAAATCAACTCTTTTAGATTATATTCGGAAATCTAATATTGTTGAAGGAGAAGCTGGTTCTATCACCCAGCATGTGTCAGCTTACGAGGTAGTTCATAAAGATTCCAAAGGGGTGGAGAAAAAAATAACTTTTATTGATACTCCTGGGCATGCAGCTTTTTCAGCGATGAGATCTCGTGGCGCTAATATAGCCGATATTGCAATTTTAATAGTTTCTGCTGAAGATGGGGTTAAACCTCAAACTTTAGAAGCTTATAAAAGTATCCAAGAAGCTAAAATTCCTTTTGTGGTTGCTATTAATAAAATTGATAAACCTAACGCAAATATAGAAAAAGTAAAATCAGAATTAATTGAAAATGGAATTTATTTAGAAGGTTCTGGAGGAGATATTCCTTTTGTTCCGATCTCTTCTAAGAATGGAGAAGGAATTCCTGAACTTTTAGATATGATGATTTTAATTACTGAAATGGAAGAATATAAAGGAGACATCTCTCTGTTAGCTGAAGGAATAATTTTAGAATCTAAAATGGATCCTAAAAAAGGAATTGATACTATGGTAATCATTAAAAATGGAACTTTAAAACAGGGAAATTTTATCGTAGTTAATAATAAAATTAGCCCTATTAGAAGAATTGAGGATTTTCAAGGAAATCAAATTAGTGAAGCTATTTTTTCTAGTCCTGCTAGAATAATTGGTTGTTGTGATCTTCCTGATGCAGGTTTATCTTTTAAAACCTATGCTACAAAAAAAGAAGCTCAAAATAATTTAGAAGAACATTGTGTTGCATCTGATAATGATAAAATTATTTTAAATAATGCTAAAAATTGTAGTGAAGCAGTTGAAATATTTTTGATAATTAAGGCCGATGTTTTTGGCACTATTGAAGCTATAAAAAAAGAAATAGCTAAAATTAAAACTGATAGAATTATTATTAAAGTTATTTCAGAAGGAGTAGGAGATGTTACAGAAAATGATATAAAAATGGCTCGTCATAATTCGAATTCTTTAATTGCAGGTTTTAACGTAAAAATTAATCAAGATATTCTTAATTTAGCTGATCAATCTAATATAAAAGTAGCTTCTTTTAACATTATTTATAATCTTACTGAATGGCTGGAAGAAAATATAGAAATTATGATACCTAAAATAGAAGTGGAGAAACAAACAGGAAAAGCTAAGATCTTAGCTATGTTTAATAAAGATAAGGGAGAGCAGATTTTAGGAGGACAAGTTTTAGAAGGAATGATTAAGTTAAATTCTATTGTAAAAATAATGAGAAGAGATTTTGAAATAGGAACAGGAATTATTTCTAATTTACAAAGTCAAAAAATACAAGTAAAAGAAGTTAAAGAAGGTGGAAAATTTGGTATAGGAATAAAATCTAAAATAGATATTGCTATTGGAGATAATATTGAAGCTTTTGAAACAGTTACAAAATAACTTTGAATTAAAGTTATTTCGAATTATAAATTTTAAATTTTAGATTTTAAATTAGAAAAAATTTGCTTCGCAAATTTTTCTCCTAAAAACCTAAATACCTAATCTACCTGCCGATAGGTAGGTTATCTAATAACCTAATAAAATGACTTTAAGACAAAATAAAGTAAAAGAAAATATTCGAAATATAATAGCTCAATTTTTGGAAACTGAATCTAATAGAACTTCTATGATCACAGCTACAGATGCTAATGTTTCTAAAGACTTAAAAAAAGCAACAATCTTTGTTTCTGTTTTGCCTGAATCAGAAGAAGAATCAGCTTTAAATTTTTTGAAAAGGAAACGAAGTGATGCTAGAAATTATCTTCGAAATAGATTAGATATGAGGACTATTCCCTTCTTAGATTTTGAATTAGATTATGGAGAAAAAAATCGCCAAAGAATTGACGAACTATCCCAATAATCGTAGAATATAAAAAACCATAACAATGGCCATGTGGTGAAGTAGTTAACACGACGGTCTGCAAAACCGTTATGCGTGGGTGCAAATCCCACCATGGCCTCAAGAATTTTCGCCAGAAAATATCTCTGGTAGGATTTGCACGGAACTTTTTCGCCGTAGGATTAAGAAAAAGTCTGAGGTTTTGGGGGAAGTTTGTGAGTATATCGTGAATACTTGGAACGATACGAACAAACTGGAGGAAAAAAATTCCCACCATGGCCTCAAAAAAGTTGAGTATTTTGAAAAATAGTATAAAATAAGAAAAATGCCTGGGTGGTGGAATTGGTATACACGCAGCACTTAAAATGCTGTCTCTTCGGGGATGCGGGTTCGACTCCCGCCCCAGGCACAAAAAAGAAAACATTAATTATTTAAATTAAGGTTTTTCTTTTTGTTTCCTGCAGGACGGGAGTCGAACGGTGATAGAAAAACTATAAAAAAGTCCTCCGTCCATAGCTCAGACGGTAGAGCAGCAGCCTCTTAAGCTGACGGTCGCAGGTTCGATCCCTGCTGGGCGGACAATTAAAAATAAAAATAAAACGGGTCACTAGTGACCCGTTTTATTTTTTTGTTAATTATTTTTTACCTTCTTTGTGAATAGTGTGTTTTTTACACCATTTACAATATTTCTTGATTTCAATTTTATCAACTATTAGTTTTTTATTTTTACTTGACCAATAATTTATTCTTTTACATTTTTGGCAAGCTAATTTGATTAATCTATCTTGTGACATGACTGATTTTTAAGGAGTTAGCGACTTTAAAAATCGTTATCCAACTCTACTTTTATTTATTATTTATTAATACTTTATTTATTAACAGCTTATTTCTATCAAAGTCAAAATAAAATCTAAATGATAAAAGTAGGGCTGGGTATTTTTGTTTGATTAAGTATGCAGACTATTATATATAAAAATAGATAAAAATCAATGTTTTTTAATTGCGGGCCTAGCAGGACTCGAACCTGCAGTCCTGGTTTTGGAGACCAGTGGTTTACCAGTTAACCGATAGACCCAATTTACAACTAGCACTATCTTATCAAACTTTTACTGTTTTTTCTACAAAAACAACTTAACTAACTTAATATCTTCCCAAGATATATTATCAGGGAGAGCTTTTTTGATTGGGCTTAATTTATCTCCACCTACTTTTTTCCAAACTTTTAATATTTTATCAAAATTTTCTATATCATCTTTTATATATTCAAAATTTACTCGAGTGTCTTCTTTTTCTTCCGCTAATTTTTCTAAATGATTTATTATAGTAGAAAGAGTTAAATTTCTTTCTCGGGCGATATCTTCTAGTATCATTTCTTTAATTATCATTTCTTTGGTAATATCATAGGTAGAAATTTTGTTTTCAGTAAAATCTTTTACAGCTGAATTTTCTATAAAATTTTCTTGAATTTCTTTTGATTTAGACTCTGTTTCTAGTCTTAAAACAACTCTCTTAGATTCTTTTCTTAATTCAGTATCAAAATCTAAAATTTCAGAATCAACCTGGAGAGCAGTATTGTTAATACCCTTTAAATATAAGCCATCTAATGATTTAACTCGAGATAATGCCACATAACCCATTCCTGCGACAAAAGACTTTGAAAGGTCAATTTCAGCTAAATCAAGACTCATTCCTTGGCTTTTATGGATTGTAATAGCCCAAGCTAATCGTAAAGGTATTTGAGTAATTTTAGCTTTTATTTTTCCTTCTTCTTCAATGTGCCAAGTTTCATCTTCTACTAAAATTTCTTTACCACTGTAAGTTTCTACTATTGGTTTTCCTCCACTAAAATCTATAATTGTTCCCAAAGTTCCATTTACAAAATCCTTTTCAAAATTATTTTTTATAAACATTACGACTGCCCCTTTTTTAAGATGTAACTCTTCCTGTGCTAAACAAGATTTTTTTAAAGATTCTACCAACTTTTTATTTCCAGTGTTTTTCATTCTAAATATAATAGGATATTCTTCAATTTTGTCTAATTCTTGCATATTTAAAAGATCTACATCTTGATTGTGAGTATATAATTTTGTGGGAGTAAATTTGTATTTGTCATATTGTTGTCGTTCTTGTAATAATTTCCAAGTTTGTTCCCCTACTTCATTATCTCTAATTTCATTTAAAATCTTTAATAAAGAATCTCCATCATTTTGTCTGTATTGTTCTTCCAAATAACAAATATTTAAATCCATATTTTTCCAGATATTTGATTTATAAGCAAAATTAGTTTCTTCCCCAGTTTTGTTAATAGGTGGTAATTGAAAAAAATCTCCACATAAAATAATTTGCATTCCACCAAAAGGTTCTTCGTTATGTTTAAAGGCGCGACAAATAATATCAATAGCATCTAATTGAAAAGAATGAAGCATTGAAATTTCATCAATAATTAAAACTTGAGCATATTTAAATCTTCTTTTTAAATAAGCTTTTTCTAAAAGAGATTCTATATCTATGGCTGATAATTTATCTTTAATCCCTAAACCAGACCAAGAATGAATAGTTACTCCATTCATATGGGTTGCCGCAATTCCAGTAGAGGCAGTCACTCTGACTGGCACTTTTTTAGACTTTAAAAAATTTATATATTGATTTAAAAGATAAGTTTTTCCTGATCCAGCGGGACCAGTTAAAAATACATTTTTCCCCATTTTTAAGATATCTAAAGCTTCTGATTGTTTCATAATTTAATAGTATATCACAAATTATGAACACCCCAACTGGCTAAACTATTCCAGTTAACTGGAATAGTTGAACTTATCTTTATTATAATATTATATATAATATTATAATATTAATTTAGAAGATATTGGTATAAAATAAAAAAAGCGCCCAGAAGACAGAAACCTTTATCTGTTCCGGGGCGCAATCCGCGAATAGCGGTTTTTTCGACAAATGATTTAAATGGAATTTCCGGTCAGAGGATTTCCCATTCTGACCTAAATCATCTGAAGTAAAAACCCTCACTGGACCGTCTTATTTTCCTGGTCCTTCTGCAAGTAAGGGTTGTTTTCAAGGGGAAAACTTTCTTTCTGCACTGATTTTTCCCCTAAGACCAACCATCATGAGGCTGGATTTCTATCTATATTACATTATAATAATTATTTGTCAAGCTTTATTGATAATAAATAACAAACAAAAATAAACAGCTCACCTAGGTGAGTCCTTTATTTCTATAATTTATAATTTTAAATTCCTGTCTGCCGACAGGCAGGTATCATTTATAATTCAAAATTTTTGATTTTGACTACATTTCCTCAATAGTTTCAATTCCTAATAGTCCTAGACCATTTTTTAAAACTTGGGCACTGGCTTCTGATAAAGCTAAACGAATACCTTTTTCTTTTTCAGAAGCTTGAGTTACAGGACAATGAGCATAAAATGAATTAAATCTTTGAGCTAATTCATACAAATAATTACACATTGTGTGAGGAGAAATTTCTACTCCTGATTGATAAGCTTTTTGAGGATAACGATATAGCCATTTTAACAAACTAATTTCATATTCATTCATCCCTGAACCACTTGGGGGTGCTACCCCCAAGTGGTTTGATTTTCGGAGGATTGATTGTGCTCGGACATAAGCATACAAAATATAAGGTCCTGAATATCCTTCAAAATCTACAAATTTTTCAGGATCATAATTAACATCCTTATTAAAATCATGAGATAAAATTAAAAATTTTAAACCAGCTAGGGCCACCACTCTTGAAATTTCTATTCGTTTCTCTTCGCTGTAATCTTTCAATTCAGCGATTTTAGTTTTAGCTACTTTTAATGCTTCTTTAAGAATATCAGTTCCTTTCACATTTTTTCCTGAACGAGAACTTGTTTTCTTTCCATCCATTAACAACCAACCAAAAGAAATATGAAAATATTTATTTTTAAATTTAGAATCTAAAGTTTCTAATATTTTAATTACAGCTTTGAAATGATCTCCCTGCTCTACTCCAGTTAAAGTTAAATTTAAAGTTAAATCAGGATAATCTTCAAATTTTTGATAACCAAGAGCTAAATCTTTAGCTAAATAAGTTGGATTTCCTTCACTGGTTTGCACTACCCATGTATTTAAACCTTCTTTTTCTCCATCATAAATAATAGCCCCTTGGCTTTCTATAAAAATATTTTTAATATTTTTATTTACTATCGTTAAAGCATTCTCATAAACCTGAGATTCTGGATATTGTTTGTCATAAATAACTCCTAAATCAGCAAAAACAGCTTCTTGATGTTCAAGACTCCAGTCTTTTAACTTTTCGTACATTTCAGTTGCTTCAGTTTTGTTTTTTCGATAAATGTCGGTATTAATTTTTCTTATAACTTCTTCATTTTCACTAAAATTTTGAGTAGCATAAACATAAGCCTCGGCAATAAATTCCATTTTTTTATGTTTACCCCAAGTTTCAAAATCTTCAGGTAGTCCTTTTTCTAAAATTCCCCAAGTACTTTTAGCCGTATGCATCCCTATATCACCGTAATAGTTTGTTTTTATTACTTTGTGACCTAAATTTTCAATTAATTTACAAATAGACAGTCCAGAAATAGTTCCTTTGATGTGTCCTACTGTAAAAGCTTTATGAGTATTTGGTTGACCAAACTCAACCATGATTTTTTTAGCTTCAGATAATTCAAATGACCCATAATTTTCTTTTTGATCTAAAATATTTTGCAATTCCGAAATATAATAATCTTTTTTAATTTTAAAGTTTATAAAACCAGGAGCAGCAATTTCTTTAATTTCTATTAAATCAGGTAAATTAATTTTTTCAATAATTTCTTTAGCAACCTCTAAAGGATTTTTCTTTAAAGTTCCCGCCAAAACCATAGCGACATTAGTAGCATAATCTCCGTGAGATTCTTCTGCAGGATGTTCAACAACAAAATTAACACCTTTTTCTATAATTTTAGATATTTCTTGATGTAATAAATCTTTTATAGGATCAATTACTGTATTATTTTTTAAAATTTCTTGTATTTGCATTTGTGTTATTATAACATAATAATATTAAAAAATATGAATAAGAGATTTCAGAGGAAAATAGAAGATTTTAGATGCAAAAATTGTGGAAATGAAGTAAAAGGAAATGGTTATACAAATCATTGCCCTATTTGTTTATGGAGTAGGCATGTTGATATAAATCCTGGAGACAGAGCTTCTGATTGTAAAGGATTAATGGAACCGATTAAAATTGATAAAAAAGGAGAAGAAATAATAATTACCCATAAATGTTTAAATTGCAAACATATGAAAAAAAATAAATCATCAGAGAGTGATAATTATGATGAAATTCTAAATCTTATAAATTAAAAAAATGGAGAAAAAATAATTTCCCCCATTTTTTGTCAGCGATTTAATTTTATCTATAAAACTGGCAAGAAACAAATAAATCTTTTTTAAAATTATATTTAAAAATTCTATCAGAAGGAATTGAAGAAAAAAGTAAATGGAAATGAAGTTTGTGTACAATTGCTTCGTTTACTGATAACTCTACTTCAGAATCTTTAAATATTGTTTTAACGGTAACCTCTTTTGAAAGAAAAACAGTAATCGGTTCATCTTCTTTAGAAAAAGCTATTATTAACTCTTTCTCATTTTTTAATATAAATCTCTCTTCAATCCAATGAGAAGGAACTACAAAAGCAGCCCCTTCAATTAAAAAAGTTTTTGATTCTTTATAAATTAAAGAATCACTTCTTTTTGTAGAAAAAAATTTACCAGTAGTTTTTGCTACTAATTTTTTTAACATAAATCTTCTCCTTCAATAAAAAATTAAAGAATACAACTATACTGATATGAGAATATCTTAAAAAGTTTTTAAAGTCAATTTATATTTTTATTAAAACCTTCCCTAAAAAGTTATTGAGGAGTTGGATCTCTCAGTAACTTTGGAGGAAAAGGTTGATTTTTTTTTATTAAAATGATATTCTAAAAATAGAAAGTTAGATAATTAGATAATAAAATCTTTAAAAATAAGGAGGTTGTTATGACCAAACAACAAGAAGAAATTGCAAAACAACTAATCTCAGAGTTAAAAGATACTATATCTAAAAAAAAGGAAGAAGCCAAAAAACATGTTATAGATACAGACTCTCACTTTAATACTTTTAATGAAGGGAACAAAAAATTAGAAGATTTTGTTCTTGCTTGTAATCGTGCTTTGGATTCCATGAATAGAACTTGTAAATAAATACTCAATGAATTTTCAGGATGAAGAGGTTTAAAAGATATTCTTTTAAAATTCGAAAAATAAAATGCTCATAAAACCTTGGAAAGATTATCTTCCAAGGTTTTTGAATTTTGTAAATATTGAATATCTAAATTATTCAAATAAAATAGGGATTTCTAAAGCATTATCTAAATTCTTATCATTAGAAACATTATCTTTTCTTAATATTAAAATTCCTCGTTCTCCATACTCAGGTTTTTCAAATTCTAAAGTTCCTTTAAAAGGAATAAAATTTTCGGAATAGTCCGCCGGCTGGCGGAGAGCTGTAACATAACCTTCTACAATGATTTTCCCATCCCAATCAGTTAAAATAACAGGGAAATCTCCTTCAAAATACCAATTTCCTACAGCTTGCCCTTCTAGAACTAAAGGGCTTGATATTTTTTGATTAGGTCTAACTGAATTTAATTCAATTAAATCTTGAACTTCAAAAATATTTCCAATGTTTTCTGTATAAGTTTTATCAGTTTTTGGGTCTCGACATTTTTGGGGATAAGATTCCATTATTGGATTTCCTGCTTCAGCACAAGAAATAAAATCATTTATTTCATTATTATTTATTTTATTAAAACTACAAACCCCTACACATTGAAGTGTACAAGGAGCCATGGGGTCATTATTGTGACGGCAAGCAGATTCGCATTCAGAAAAATTACCTTTGTGTTCGTTACACCAAGTTTTGTTAGTATACTCACATTCTTTTTCTTCGTTTAACCAATTAGCTTCGGTGGCTTCACAGGCTCCTGCGATTGTGTTAATAACATTTAAATCATTTTCTTGTTTGGGTTTTAAACCATAATTATAAACAAAGAAAATAATTAAAATTATAATTGCTATATATTCAGTTTTTTCATTATAAATTTTTTTAATTAATAAAATAATTATAGATTATAACATATTAAAGAGTTTTATTTTTATATTTTTAATATATAATAATTTTATATGAAGCGAGCATATAATTACATCGTTCGGATTATATAAAAACATATTATTACATAATCGTTTTTATAAATCCTCACTTGAAATTATATGAAGCGAGCATATAATTACATCGTTCGGATTATATAAAAACATATTATTACATAATCGTTTTTATAAATCCTCACTTGAAATTATGGAAAAAATCAAAAACTTAGTAAAAAAAATTGAATTAATTTATTGGATAATTATAATTATTTTTATTATAATATTTATTATAATAGGATTTTTAGTTTGGGATGGAAAAAATCGGTTTAATCAAATAAATAAAAAAATAGATTTAATTACTAATAATTTAAATATTTTGGAAATTAAATCAGCTTCTAGTACTGCTCAATTACAAGAAAGTATCAGTAAAACACATTCAGATTTATCTTTAGCTCTTGATAAAGAGAAACAAAAAGCAGGAGAAATTAAAAATTTACTTGGAACAGTTAAAAAACAAAATGAAGAAATAACTGGAACAGTTACTACTTTACAAAAATTAAGTGATATTGACCCTGAAATATTACAAAAATATTCTCAGGTCTTCTTTCTGAATGAGCATTACTCTCCTGCTCGTTTATCTGAAATTCCAGATAAATATGAATATCATGAATCTAAATTTTCAAAATTAGATTCTCAAGTCTGGCCTTATTTAGAAAATATGTTGAAAGCTTCACTTGCTGATGACTTAGAAATTTATGTTTATTCAGCCTTTCGTTCTTACGAAGAACAAAATGCTCTTAAAAGTTATTATACTGTAACTTATGGAAAAGGAACCGCTAACCAATTTTCTGCCGATCAAGGATATTCTGAGCATCAATTAGGAACTACTGTAGATTTAATTACTACAGGAATTAATGGAACTTTAGATGGTTTTGATGAAACTAAAGCTTATTCTTGGCTTCTAAATAATGCTTACAAGTATGGTTTTGTACTTTCTTATCCTGAAAAAAATAAATCTTATATTTATGAACCTTGGCATTGGCGTTTTGTGGGAGTTAAATTAGCTACTTATTTACATAGTAATAATAAGGGGTTTTATGATTTAGATCAACGAGAAATAGATGAATATTTGATTAATTTATTTGAATAGAAAATGTAAGTAAGAAAGCCGGTTTACATTAAACCGGCTTTTTAGATTCTAATATTCAAAAGAAAAGAAATCAAGCTTTGGTGCCTGCCTCGACCTTGCTAACATCTTTTTTCTGAATTTTTTTCTTAAAAGGTAAATCGCAAACATCATACTCACCACAATTTTCACAAATATGATTGTCTTCTTCAAAAATCATTTCTGTCAAAAATGAATTCATAATCATATCCAAAAAGTTTTCCTCTGGAGAAAATTGAACAATATAGTATCCTTTACGAATTCCTATACCTGGCATATCATAAGTTTTAAGACGATTTTTGATAGTCTTCCATAAAAGCTTCTTGATGAACAATTGATCGCTTTTAATTTTCTCAAGTATTTGTTGTTTTTCTTTTGAGAATTCCTCTTTGCTAAACAAATCCAATTTTTCATTGAATTCATCAGTAAGAATACTTAATGTTGAAAAAATTGCTTTTTCAAAAACTGTCATTTCTCCAATTACAGTTTCTTTCTGAGCAACTTTTTTTCAAGAACTGGTAAAAAATTTAAGCTGAGCATAAATTCAACCACTTTTTCCATAATTGTTCCGGCGAATAAATTTGCATCAATTTTTTGTGACATTCTAATCTCCTTTTAAATGTTTATTTTCTCTGCTGAGAAAAAATTATATATGTACTACTCTTCCAAACTTCATATACTTAATCAAATTAAACTTAATTTGTCAATACTTGTAGGTAATGTCTAAACACATATGGCACTTTTTGATAGATTATATAAATCATAAAAAATCAGACATTCGATGTCTGATTTTTTTCATCTTTTATTTTTTATATATTTTTATTCTAATTTTATTCGGTTTAAGATTCCTCCTTCTAAATTTGAAACATTAATGAATCCTAAATTTTCTAGAATTTGACAAGCAAAACTACTACGAGCTCCGCTTCTACAATAAACTATTATTTTTTGTGTTTTATCATTTATACCTATTTTATTTAAATTTTCTTCAGATAAATCTTGCATTGGTAAAAGAATTGCACTAGAAATTTTTCCTTCGTTAAATTCCTCAGGTGTTCTCACATCTAGTAAAGTAAAATTTTCTTTATTTTTAATTTTCTCCTCTAATTGAGTAGTATTTATATTTTTCATTAATTTAATTTTACCACCTACCCACCAAAAAACCAGTAGTTATTACAACTACACTAAACTCACGACCGTGAGTTTAGTGTAGTAAATATTGAGAGCGTAAGTACGGGCGTACGTACATCCGTATGTACGAAATTTAAAAAGCTTGACATTTAAAATGCCAAGTCTTTTTAATTATGTTGCCAGATTAGGACTCGAACCTAAATTACTTGGACCAAAACCAAGCGTCCTACCATTAGACGATCTGGCAATACTTAACTTGTTGACATACATTTTACCTTTTTTTTATATTTTTTCAACTTAATCATTGACTTCATAAAGTTTTTTAGATAATCTTTTCTTAGAGTTAATTAATAATAAAAAATAGGAAGGGAGTATTAAAATGGATGAAAAATTAGAAGTCCCTCTTTTTATTAAAAAGAGAGGGTGTATTAATTGCGAGAAATCAAAAATGCATATGAAAAAACACAAGAAACCTTTCGGAGCTGACCATGAATTAATGGCGTCTTGTCTTTTATTAGGTTGTCAATCTTTTGGATTTTCTCTTTTAAATCCTTTCACTGATCCAGAAGAGTTAATTAAATTAGCTGAAAAAGAATATCCAGATAAAATCCAAAACGCAATAAAATATTGCAAACAAATTGATAAAGAATTAGGTAATTTTTATCAAAAAATAGGAGTCTCTCTTAAAAAATTGATAGCCGATTATGAATAGAATAGATTGAGATGGTATAGTTATTTCTATACCATCTATTTTTTTATCAATTTTATCAATACTAACTCCAGAGGTAATTGAGAAATATAAGATTGTTTTATTTGATCTGAACTATTTATTAATTCTATTAAAGTTTTAGCATTTAAGTTCGAATCTTTATTTTTAGCTAATTTTTCAATAAATTCAAAATCTTTTTCTGAAAAATCGTCTTGAACAATCTTAACCATATCTTTAGCAAATCTTACCAATAAAACAGCTCTAATTTTGTGTAAAATCAATTTTAAGAATAACTGAGCATCAATACTATCTTCTGTAGCCTCTTGAACAGCTTTTAATCCCTTATCTAAATTATTTTCAGAAATTGCCGATATATAATCATTCACTAAATCTCCTTTCGGTGCTCCTGTTATTTTTTCTACTTCTTTGATTGAAATTTTTTGGTCACCTGAAGCAGAAATAACTTTTTGTAAAATCCCTAAAGTATCTCTAAAAGATCCATCACCTAATAAAGCAATTAAGTCTTCAGCTCCGTTTTCTAATTGTAGTTTTTCTTTTTTACAAATATCTAATACTGATTTCTTAAGAATTTCTAAAGAAGGTTTTTTGAAAGTAAAGGATTGACAACGAGATAAAATAGTATCTGGGATTTTTTCTATTTCAGTAGTGGCTAGAACAAAAATTACATGTTTAGGAGGTTCTTCTAAAGTTTTCAACAAAGCATTAAAAGCTTCCTTAGTTAACATATGCACTTCATCTATAATATAGACTTTATAAGGTGATTCAAAAGGAAGCACTGTCACAGCCTCTCGTAATTCTCTAATATCGTCAATTCCTCTATTAGAAGCAGCATCAATTTCATTTAAATCATTTAAAGAGGTTTTAATTTCTTGAGCCAAAAGCCGAGCAATAGTGGTTTTTCCAGTTCCTCGAGTGCCTGAAAACAAATAAGCGTGTGCTATATTCCCTAGTGAAATAGCTTTTTGTATAGTATCTACTATATGATCTTGACCTAAAACTTCTGAAAATTTTTGAGGTCTATATTTTCTATATAAAACTAAGTTATTCATCCCGTTAGAAATAGTTTTTTATAAACTATCTTGATTTAATTAACAATAATTCTTTTTTCCGTTTATCTTTTTATATACAAAATCTTTAACTGGATTTGTATTTATATAATTATTATATCACAAAAAACTTTTAGAGTTAAAATAAACTTTTTACCTTTTTCTTACGGTCGTTTGAAAAAGGTAAAGATAATTTAAAAAACTATCCACTTGGACGTTCCATTTGGACGTTCCACTTGGACGTTTCACGTCCAAGTCGTAATGTGAAAAAATAAACAATAAACAAAAAATAGCCGATGAATTTACATTCACCGGCTAAATCAGTTGCTCTAAACCTCTTATTTGTTTTCCATCTACCTAAATAATTCTTTAAATCTTTTTTATTTTAGGATACAAATAATGAAAAAGGATAAAAGAACTGAAATAAAAAAATGAAAAATATAATAGAATCGGTATATTTTTGTCAAATAAAAAAAGAATTATAAATGCTGCAGCAAAGGAAGCTAAACTAAAGGAAAATAAATTTTCTTTGTTTGTTTCTTTAGATACAAAAGAATGAAAAAACAAAAGAGCGATACAAACGGCAGTTATCAAAATCATTATAATAATATGACGACTATCTAATTCTGGCATTAAAAAAGTCGCTGTAGGGATAATCGCAAAAGAAACAAAAGCCAGTAAAATTCTTAAAATCAAACGATTATCTTCTTTAATACTTGAAAAATATCCTGCCGTACTCCCTAAAATAATTACTAACAAAACAATTATTAAAGGCAAGAAATTAATTTTGAAATTTGTTCTGACAACTTTTTTAAAGTTAGATTTAAAAACTCCTTCCTCCAAAATTATTTCTTTTTTTAAAATATCGGTTTTTTTCATTGGAAATATATATTTCCATAAAACTATAATAAACTCCTTTGTAGAAATTTCTATTTTCTATTACCTTTTTCTCTCCTGATATAAGTTCTTTTTGCTCTTCCAAAGAAATATCCCAATCTTTAGGTGCTTCATCTATAACAATATCAGCTGGACTATCATGTTTGTAAAACTTTCCATTTTGGAAATAAACAGATGGAATTTTAGTTTCTGCTTTTCCAATTTCTGTTTGAGCTTGAACACATATACAGAAAAAACAGAACAAAATATAAGCAACAAAACCTATCAAAATGATTTTAACTAAAGTTTTTTTGTTATCCTTAACTTTTTTTACTAATCTGTCAAAATTACTAGTTGAGTTATTCATCCTAGATCTCCTTTTTGTTATCTATTTTAAGTTATTTATTTATTTTGTAATTAAACATCTACTATTTTTATACCGTAAATTAAGAAAATTAGCAAGAAAAACTCAACTATGAGCTCTGTTAATCCTACAATTGATATTTTTCTTTATTAGAAGTCCAACCCCAATATTAATAGAACAACATTCAACAACTAAAGTTCACGGTTATTTTAGTTAATCCGCCAGCTGGCGGAGTTGGACTTCGTTCAATAACTTAAGAAAAATATGAAAAGGGCGAAGGACTAAAGTCCTTCGCCTTTTTTTCTAATCCGCCAGCTGGCGGATTAACTTCCTAAAATCCTAATAATCTAACTACATCCATTGCTTTGCTTCTAAAGCATTTCTAGCTGCAAGTTGTTCAGCTTCTTGTTTGGAAACTCCTTCTCCCTCAGCAATCATTTTATTCCTCAAGAAAACTCCCACTTTAAATTTTTTAGCATGGTCAGGCCCTTCTTCTTCAATAGTTTGATAAGAAGGAGTTACTCGTTCAAATTCCTGAGCCTTTTCTTGAAAATGACTTTTATTATCCTGCCATAAAGAATCAGCTACTACCGTATCGGTTATTTTCAAAAAATAAGTGTCAATAAATTCTGCTGCTTTATCATATCCTTGATCTAAATAAATAGCTCCGATAATTGCTTCAATAACATTAGCTACTATAAAATTTCTAGCTCTTCCGGTATCTTTAGCTTCTCCTTTTGATAATAACAAATAATCATTTACCTCTAATTCCCCTGCTACTCGTAACAAAGAAGTAGTATTCACTATAGCTGAACGATAAGCAGTTAAAACTCCTTCTTTTTCTTCTGGAAATTTTTTAAATAAATGATGAGTTACAACCAATTCTAAAACAGCATCACCTAAGAATTCTAATCTTTCATTATGTTCTAAGTTTTCACCCTTATTTTCATTTAAATAAGAACGATGAGTAAAAGCTGTTTTTAATAAATTAATATCATTAAATTCTATATTTATTTTTTCAGAAAATTTTTTAAATTTTTCCATTTTATTATTTTTTCTTTTTTAATATTTCAATTCCTTTTTTTATAATTGGACGCATATCATCATAAAATTCTAAATCTTTTAATTCTCCTAAGTGAAACCATCTTATGTCGTCAATTACTTTAGAACTTTTTTGATTTTTATCTAAATCTAAATCAGAAAATTTACTTTTAGCTAAATAAAATGTACTTTTTCTTCTAACATAACCATCTTCAGTATGATTAGTAACATATTCATGCTTTCCTAATTTATTTTCAATTTCTATATCTAAACCTAATTTATTTTTAGCTTTTCTTATCACACATTTTTCTATAGATTCATCTTCCTCTTTTTTTCCTTTTACTAGAGACCAATACCCAAAAATATTATGAGTTAAAGCTACTAAAATACTTTCGTTATGAATAGAATAAACCATTGCCCCTCCTAGTTCATGAATCACCATGTCTTTTTTATTTACTTCTTTTTTTCTAGATTCACTCGTTTCGTGTTTTTGCGGTTCTCCTAATTCTTTATAAATAGTTCCCATTACTCCACTTATGAATCTACCACTGTTCTCACCTCCAAAAGCCTTAGATAATTCAATGGCTTCGTTTATGGCTACTTTAGGAGGAACTTCCTTTCTGTCAGAATATAATAATTCACAAATCCCTATTCTTAAAATATTTCTATCAATTACTGGGATTTTTTCAATAGGCCATTGAGGAGCAGCTTTTTGAATAATATTATCTAAATCTTTTTGCTTCTCAAAAACACAATTTATTACCTTTTGAGCAAAACTAGGAATTTTGTCTGTTTGAGCAAAATCTTCAACATTCTTTAAAAGAATATTTTGAATATCTTCTTTATGATTGTCTTTTCTAACATCCCATTCAAAAAGAGATTGTAAAACTATTGATCTTAATAAATGTCTTTCTAACATATTTTTATAAATATAAATTAAAAACACCTCTGGGAAAGCAGTCATTCATTCGTAAAAGCTTTTCAGGAGGTGTTTGTAATTAAATTACAACTAACAAATTTATTTAGTTTTTTTAGATAATTTTCTAGGATCTAAAGCTTTAACTTCTTCTTCCTTGTCTTTAGCATTAGGGTCTATTCCTAGAGACTTCATTTTAGCAATTTTTCTTTCATTCTTTTTAGCTATTTTAGCATTCATATCTATAACTTGTCTATCTTGATAAGTTCCACAAGTATCACACATTCTATGTCGTAAATGAAAAGCTTCGCATTTTTTACAACGCGATAATCTTGGAGATTTTATTCCGTGATGGGAACGACGGCTCCTTGTTTTTCCACTTGTTATTCTCATTCTTGATGACATATAGTTTTGAATTATATACTATTTTATAAAAAAAGCAATTAATTATTTTGTATAATATCTTCTATATTTTTAATTATTTCATCATAATTTACCCTATTTAAGTTAGTAGTATTTACATTTATTATTTCTCCTTCTATATCTAAAGTTTCCATATACCCTCTTTTTAAAGAATCCTTAATTTCATCATACATATTTTCTTCACAATGTCCGGGATGTCTAAAATTTAAAGCTGTTCTTTTTTTAAATCTTTTTGCTAACCTATTTTTTTCAGCTGTTAAATTAATCTGGATCGGAATAAAATCAATATTTTTTTTAATTTTTTTAATTTTTTCTGCATCTAGTTGAGGTACAAAATTTCCATCTATAACTAAAGGTTTATAATCTTTTAATATTATTTCAATAAAATAATATAAAATAGAATAAGCAATTCCTCCTATTTTTAAAGATTTTTGACGATCTCCCCAACCTAATTCTTCAAATAATAATTCTTTTATGAAATCTTTACTGATAAACGGAATAGACATATTTTGAGAAATCTTTCTTCCAATAGTAGTTTTACCTGAACCCGCTGGTCCGATCATAATTATTAGAATAGGTTTTTTTTGCATAATTATAAATTAACTAAATATTAAACATTTAATCATAATAAATAAAATTTTCTTTTCAGATTTTTCTTTAATTATTTTATTAATATTTTATTTCATAATTTAAACTCTTATTATATAATAACATTATGTCTAAGTTTTCACACCTTCATATTCATAGTCATTTTAGTCTTTTGAATGCTTTACCTAAAACAAAAGAATTGGTTTCTCGTGCTAAAGAATTAGAAATGTCTGCTCTAGCGATAACTGATAATGGAAATATGTATGGCACAATTGAATTTTATCAAGAGTGTTTAAAACAAGAAATCAAACCTATCTTAGGAGTTGATTTTTATACTGCTTTAAAAACTCGTCATGACAAAAGACCTGGGATAGATAATCGTAGTAATCGTTTAATTTTGTTAGCCAAAAATGAACAGGGTTATAAAAATTTAATTAAATTAGTAACTAAATCTTATTTAGAAGGTTTTTATTATCGTCCTAGAATTGATCGTGAATTAATCCAAAAATATAAAGAAGGCTTACTTTGCATAATGCCTCATTTTAGTGGAGAATCTTCTAAAGCTCTTCAATATGGAGATATTGAAAAAGCAAAAGAAGTTACAGATTGGTATCGAAAAATTTTTTCTGATTTCTATTTGGAAATCACTCATCATCCAGAAATTGAAGGACAAGTTGAACTTAAAGAAAAAATTATAGATTTTGCTAAAAAAGAAAATTTAGATTTAGTGGCTTGCCAAGATGTTTATTACATGAATCCTGATGACAAAAAAGCTCGAGATATTTTAATGTCAATTCAAAGTTCTAATACTAAATTTAGAAATGAAAAAGAAGATTTTTCTTTTATAGATGAAATAACAGCTCAAAAATATTTTAAAGACACCCCAGAAGCAATTGAAAATATTCAAAAGATCGTAGATAAATGTAATATTGAATTAGATGTTGATAGTTGGTATTTCCCTGATATTGAAATTCCAAAAGGAGAAGATTATAATTCTCAACTTCGCAAAACTACTTATGCTGGAATAGAAAAAAGAGGTTTTACAAAAACTAAAGAAATTGAAGAAAGGATTGAATATGAACTAAAAATTATTAAAGATAAAGGTTATTCATCATATTTTTTGATAATTGCTGATTTAATTCAATATGCTAGATCTGTAGGAATTTTGACTAATACTAGAGGTTCAGCAGCAGGATCTCTTGTTTCCTATTTAAATTTTATTACTAAAGTAGATCCTCTTAAATTAAAACTTCCTTTTGAACGATTTATGAATCCTGGACGTCCCGGAATTCCTGATATTGATGTCGATATTGCTGATATTCGTCGAGATGATGTAATTGATTACATGAGAAAAAAATATGGGAATAAAGCTGTCGCTCAAATAGGAACTTTTGGAACTATGGCAGCTCGCGGATCTGTAAGAGATGTGACTAGAGCTTTAGGTTTTCCTTATGAACTAGGAGATAAAATTGCTAAATTAATTCCAATGGGCTCTCAAGGTTTCCCAATGACAATCGCCCGAGCTCTAGATATGGAAAAAGATTTGGAAAAATTACATAAAAATGATAAAGATGTTCAAGAAATAATTAAATACGCTCAAAAAATTGAAGGGTGTGCGAGACATATTTCTACTCATGCTGCTGGAGTTTTAATTTCTCCAACTCGAGTAGACGATTATACTCCTGTACAACAGGATAAAGACGGAAAAATTATTACTCAATATGATATGTATACTGGAGGTCGCGATGGAGTAGTTAATTTACCTAAATTTGATATTTTAGGAATTAAAAATTTATCTATTTTAGCTAATGCTATAAAATTAGCAAAAAAATTAAAAGGAGTAGAAGTTGATTTAGATAATATAGATTTAGAAGACAAAAAAACCTACGATATGTTAGCTCGAGGAGAAACCATGGGAACTTTCCAATTGAATGGACAAGGAATGACTCAGTATTTAAAAGAGTTGGAACCTCAAACTATTTGGGATATTATGGCAATGGTAGCTCTGTATCGTCCTGGACCAATAGCTTTTATCCCTGATTATATTAAAAGAAAAAATAATCCTAAATTAGTAACTTATTTACATCCTGAATTAAAAGATATTTTAGAACCAACTTACGGAATTATCATTTATCAAGATGATGTCATGATGATTGCTGTAAATTTAGCCGGTTATACTTGGGCGGAAGCTGACAAATTCCGAAAAGCCATGGGAAAGAAAATTCCTGAAATGATGGCTGAACAACATGATAAATTTTTCAAAGGTTGTTTAGAACATGGATTAGAGAAAAAAACTGTTAAAAAATTATGGGAGACTATTGAAACTTTTGCTGCTTATGGATTTAATAAAGCCCATTCTGCAAGTTATGGACGAATAGCTTATGAGACATCATATATGAAGGCTAACTTCCCTATTGAATATATGACTGCTTTGTTAATGGCTGATTCTGGTGACACAGATAAAGTTTCTGAAATAATCACAGAGTGTAAAAGATTAGGAATTGAAGTTCTTCCTCCTGATATAAATGAATCTTTTACAGATTTTACTATTATTAAAAATGAAGAAACTGGTAATGAAGCTATTCGTTTTGGACTACAAACTATTAAAAATTTTGGAGAAGGAGTAGCTAATGAAGTAATTCAAGAACGAAAGAAAAATGGAAAATTTAAATCGCTAGTAGATTTTTTGGAAAGAATTCAAGGAAGAAATATGAACAAAAAATCTCTAGAAGCTTTGACTATGTGTGGAGCTATGGATAAATTAGGCGAAAGAAAACAGATTATAGAAAATATGTATGAATTATTACAATACTCTAAAGATTTTGCCTCTAAACCAGAAGGTCAAGATTCTTTATTTGGAGAGGATGTTAGTGTTTCTGAAATTACTCTTGAAAAAACTGAGCCAGCTACTATGGAACAAAAATTAATTTGGGAGAAAGAATTATTAGGTTTATATATTTCGGGACATCCTTTAGATAAATTTTCTAAACAATTATCAAAAAATCAAACTAATTTAATTAAAGTTAAAAAAGAATCTTTAGAAGGACTAACTACAGTAGTGGCTGGAATTGTAGAAGAATGCAAACCTATCTTAACCAAAAAAGGTGACAAAATGGCTTTTGTTCGGTTGTCTGATTTTAGCGGATCTTTAGAAGTGGTGGTTTTCCCAAAAGTTTACACAGAATTTGCTGACCTATTAGAAGAAGAAAAATGTATTATGATAAAAGGAAAAATTTCTAAAAGGAATGACGAAACATCATTACTCGCTGAAAAAATAAAAGAACTTAAATAAATTCAAAACCAACGAACTTCATCGTCAGTCTTGGAAAAATGTTTGAACTTTTGAGGTCCGACTCCGCCAGCTGGCGGATTAACTAAAATAACCGTAATCTTTAGCTAATTGTTCTATCTTATCAATGCCGAAGTCGTACCTCTTTTTTTAAAACTCAAAATATTTCCCCTCACTTCCTCGAACTTCTTCTGATTTTATAGTTATTTAAAACTCAACTATTCCAGTTAACTGGAATAGTTGATTTTCTATTTTTCTAAATATTTTTTAACTTCATTAAGTAAATTTTGAGATTCTTTAAAAGTAATAGTACTTAAAGCTTCAGAATAATTTAACCATTTTATTTGTTTTATTTCATGCTTAAATTCATTTGTTATTTTTTTATTAGTATCCGAAACAAATCCAATGAAATATTTTACTTGTTTATCATGTTTTTTACCATCTTTTTCAAAAGAATAAAATTCAAAAAACTCTTTCTCATTTTCTAATTTTATATTTTTAATTCCAGTTTCTTCGTAAAGTTCTCTTTTAGCAGTATCTAAATCATTTTCGTTTGTTTTTTTGTGACCTTTGGGAAAAGCCCAGTGACCTCCTTTGTGTAAAACTACTAGAAATAAATCTTCTTTTGTATCTTCTGAAAACACAGGTATTACTCCAATTGATTTGTCTTTAATTTTTTTATTTATCGCTTTATCAATAAAAAGATAAATCAAATTAACAACCAATACTGCTATAAAAATTATTCCTGATTGTATTAAAAAAAAGAGAATTGCAAATCCTTCTGCTTCACCTTGAAAAACAATAAATACCCAAGGGAATAACAAAATGCTTCCAAATAGAACATATGATAAAGGAATAAGAAGACTTTTACCATAACTTACAAAATCACGATTTTTATGCTGATAGAGTAGACACGTTAAAATAATAAAAATAGGAAACACCCATGAATAAATAAAACCAATTATATCAAATAATGAAAAAGCAAATCCAGATTTAAAAAATCTTTCTGTAATCACCAACAAGGTAAATAATATTACGAAAACACCATTTACAATTAGTATTTTATTAATTAATTCTTTCATACACTTTTATTATTTATTTGTTAATATAATTTTCGTGTTTTTGATATTATTTGGAATGGATAATTCTAAAATAAATTTAATAGATAATAACCTTTTACATCCTCCAATTGTATCCATTCAGTATACTGTTTACTTATCTCACTATTAATTTTTTTTAAAATTTATCCTTTTCAAAAATTTATGCTCATTTTCAAAAGTTTATGCTCATTCTTGTTTTGAATGCCTATAGCATTCATTTTTCCAGGATTCTGTTTTGATCATATCGCAAATGGAAGAATCTTTAATAGTTATTGCAACATTAATCAAGCAAGAATCAATAAGCTTGTTTACATCATTAGAGATTAATCCGGAAACCATTACCATATTTTGACAAATATTGGGATCTTTTTTCCCTGCTGCTGTGCCAATAATGCAGGCATTTTTTAATTCTTTGTTCTTAATATTTTGACAGATGTCCAAATCTTTTTTCTCGAAAGCAATCTTAGTATAACAGCTTGAAACACAAGAAGCGCAATCGGAAAAAATTCTTTCTTTAATGCTATTTTTGCAAGAGGCAAAGGGATCATTTAATATATGGAAACTAAATCCAATTATCGATATAACTACTATAATTACTAAAATAAATACTATTTTTTTATTTTTCATTTTTTCATTATACCATGTTCAAAAAATTTCAACACCTCAAGTCGTTGAGGTGTTCAGCTCCTTTATAGCTATGTTAAGCAAAAATATTATCTAACTTAATATTTGAAACTGGTTCTTTTTTAATTGCCATAGACCGAGCTACAATTTCAAACATTTTTGAAATATCTTCGTTTGTGTTTTCAAATATTAAATATTTATTTTTCTTAACTTTATATTCTTCTTTTAATTTTAAAAATTCATGAGCAGCAGATCTAGAAATAAAGTCAACGTTAGAAAAATCTAAAACAACAGAATTGTCTTTTGCTTTTTCTATCTCTTTTTGATAATCTCTTATCAAATCACGAGAACTTAAGATTTTTCTTTTTATTTTTATCATAATGTTTATGTTTATATAATAATACTATTCTACAAAATTATAAAAGTCAATTTTTGATTCAGGAAGAGGAATACGATAAGAAATAACAACTCCTTCCCAATTAATAGGAAATTGAGAAATTGTTTCCATTTTTGAATTAGCAAAATAAAATGCTTCTCCTGATATTAAAACAAATTCTCCCAACATCCCTTTAGTCACAAGTTCCTTTGAAGTTCTTAAACCATAACCTCTTTCTTCTCCTTTTGTACTATTCCCCTTAAATACTTCTTTTATAGAATCTATGTCTGATAAATCTATATTTTGATGATCTTTATAATTTTTAGAAAAACCTTTCCCTGTATCTACAATACAGATTTCTAATACTTTTTTATTAGGATAATATTGTAGTAAAGTATAACCAAAATCTTCTCCGCTATGTTCAAATATGTTTGTTATCAACTCACTCAAAGGTAATAAATATGAATTTCTATTACCCTCTTGTTTTTTTGGTAAAAATTGAAATAGTTTTTGAAAAAATAAATTTTTGAAATCTTCTCTATCTTCTATATTATCATTTTTTAATTTAATTATAGGTGTATAAGTTTTATTTAGTAATCTAGAAATTCTTTTAAAAGAATTTTTATTATCGATTCCATTTGGGAATCTTACTGTTTTTAAATAATCTGAAATATTTGAAGATATATTTTTATAATCAGAATTATTTTTATCAATATAAGCAGAAATAGGTAATAATAGAATAGGTTCTATCCAATTAATCTTAGAAAAATCAAAACAATCCGTTTCCTTAAAATTTTTAAAAATATCTATAAAAGAAATTAATTGTTTTTTTGTTAAAGGGTTCATTAATAAAATTATATCATATTTTAAAAAACTACCAACACCTCAAGTCGTTGAGGTGTTCAGCTTTTTGATGGCTATATTACTTGATAATACACAGATTGACCAACTGTGCCGATTTGTTTAATTTTTCCTTCTTTTTCTAACTGATCAAGATATCTTTCTGCAGTTGCGTTAGATACATTACATAGTTCTTCTATATCATTATTCGTTATCTTTTCGTTATCGTTTAAAAATTCTAGAATTTTAGATTTATTTTCAATTTTGGCTTCTGCTTGTTTTGAAAGAATATTTTTCTTTCCTCTTCCTCCTTTTTGCATACTAAAATAACTTCCAATAATAATTCCTGCTATTCCTATTATAATTAAAATTGTGTAGTTCATATAAATTATTGTAACATATCTGATTGAGTTTTTACTATAAGTTGATATAATCCAAGTTATTGGCCCTATCGTCTAATGGTTAGGACGCAAGCTTCTCAAGCTTGTAATCCGGGTTCGACTCCCGGTAGGGTCACCAAATCCTGTTTTTCTATATATTTATCCGTCTTGACACAAAAAACCAAAGCATGTTTCGGTTTTTTGTGTTTTTGGGGTAAAATTAAAGATATAAATAAACATGCAAAAATATAATTTTATAAAAAAAGATATTATTGATAATTTATCCCATCAAAAAAATCCACCTTTTAAACTTGTTGAAATATGTCATGATATCAATACTAATTATTTAAAAAATAGATATCAAGTAGTGATAGTATTTATCAGAGCTGTATTAGATTACATCCCTCCAATTTTTGGATATAAAACAACTTCTCAAGTATATAGTAATTTAAAAAAATATAAATCATTCAAAAAAGCTCTAGAAGGAGTAGATAAATCTACAAGAAATCTTGCTGATGATATATTACACAATCAAGCAACTATTAATGAAATAATAAAAGTTGATAAACCCTCTTGTGATTTTGTTAGAGATAATTTAACTCTTATTCTTACCTCTGTTATAAATCAATTAGAAAAAAAAGATTTACGAACTACTTCTCTAAATCGATTAGAAAAAAAATATGAAAAACCTAAATCTCAAATCCAATTATTTGAAAAATATATAAAAAATATAAGAAACTGGAAAAAAGAATTTATAAACAGCAAAGAAGTTTGGATTTATTCAAAAGATAATTTATACCAAATTCATCAACAAGATGATATTAAAGATTTTTCAGAGCCTTGGACTCAAGTTTGGTTCAATTCAAAAGGTTCTGGTAAATATTATATAGATTTAAAATATAATGGTAGCATCATAAAACAATTTCCAATGATTTATTTTGATGGGGGAAGAGAAAATATAATTATGCCAAAAATGGAAACTTCTTCAAAAACTAATTTCTGGGAAAATAAAGATATTTATGGAGGTCATTATAAAAATGTTGCTTACTATATAATTAAAGATAGTATAGAGTACAACCTATCAAAACTTTTAGGTTCAAATATTGAAAAGATAATTAAAAAGTCTAATATTGAGATAAGATAATTTATATAAATAAAACAAAAAACTACCGTCTAGTAACGGTTTCTATTTCTGATAAAATTAGCAAAAATAGGTAGAGGGGTTTGTTTTAGTATGATAGATAAGCTATATACAAACTTTTTGCTAATTTTTTATAATTAATATTATTTGGAATTTTCTTTTTTAATTCAGTATAACAAGAATACTTGAGCCAAGGATTTTTTTTCGAACAATAACGCTGAAATATTAGGTCTCTTTCATTCTGTGGTTCTAAAGTTCGAGAGTTGTCCCGATAGGGTTCACAAATTTAAAAAACTCAGTCTTTTGACTGGGTTTTTTAAATTCTAGTGAATCCCCTGTGTGGGATAGTCGAAAGTCAGAAGAAAATTCGAGATTTTCTGAGACGGGGTCGAGAACACTTTGTAAAATTTGAGTTTACGAAAAATTTTACTTAGTGATTCGTGACCGACTCCCGGTAGGGTCACAAATCGCCAAAGAGCAAATAGTTTTGCTCTTTGGCGATTTGTGAAGGCGGAGGCCTATTTTTACGACCTATTAGAGAGTAAAAAAGCTGAGCCGAGGTCACGAACACTTAGATATTTTAAGTCCGTAAGGACGAAAAAAATATTTAGTGATTCGGGACACAAGTAAACTCAGTATGCAAAGCACTCAATTAACTCAACTAAAGAATCAAAGCGAATGCTTTGATTTTTTATATTTTGGTAGACCCTACTGGGAGCCGAAAGACGGAGGCTGCGAAGCCATATTTTTCAGAAAGAAAAATATGCAGTCGAGTCCGGGCAGGAGCCACTTGATAAAATATAAGTGAACTTGTGAACGAAATATTTTATCTTAGTGAGCTGA
This sequence comes from uncultured Candidatus Saccharibacteria bacterium, assembly GCA_964486155.1. Classification (GTDB taxonomy): domain Bacteria; phylum Patescibacteriota; class Minisyncoccia; order Phycocordibacterales; family UBA12079; genus JAHITU01. The sequence continues at coordinate 33,746 of CAZAKQ010000003.1, forward strand.
CGCCGAATCTTCCGGTAGGGTCACAAAAACTCAAATATCTTTACTTTTTAAACTTTTTAGTTTATATTTTTTGTAGAAGAAGTAACAGTTAATTTAAACTTCAAACCCAAAAAGGAGCCCTTTTATGAAAATCTTACTTATTTTTATACAAAGAACTTCACCCTTAATACTTGAAGCATTGGAAAAAATGCAGGAAAAAGCATCTTCCATTGGTGTTAATACAGGTGAATCAACAATCACCGTCTCAAACAAAAACTTAGGTAGTTATAAACTGACCCTATCATTAACAAACAACACCCAAGTTAGAGTTAATGTTCCTGGAAAAAGTGATGTAAATTTTGCTGGTGTTGCCGCTTTAAAATCAGTTCAAATGCAACGCACGAAAAAACCCAGTGGTAAAGATGATGGGTTTATTGGAGAAATACCGTATAAAGGAGGTTTATGTTTCAACAAAGACGGATATTCTGTACAAGTGTCTTACAGCGGGGGAACTCAGAATGAAGATGTGGAAATTGCAAAAGTCGGAATTAGTGAAATGATGTTTTTAGTATAATTTATTATTTCAAAACATAGCCAATAAATCACTTAATGAAAAATCGCTCAGCGACTTTATCGTTAAGTGGTTTTTCTATTCCCTACCTAACAAACAAAAGATAAAGATTTTATTACAAAACTTATATAAGTTTATATGTTTATAGTAGATAAAAACAAATGTATAAATTTTTACAATAAAAAATAAGGAGAGTAAAATGTGTGAAGAACATCCATTTTCACATCATTAGTAGCAATCCGATTGCTACTATTTTTCGGAATTAAGGTATAGACATTGGGTGTCTGTGCCTGTAATTTTACGTTATTTTCTTAATTTTTGTTCTATTGAATATAAAATAGAATTTATTTCTTCATTCTTTAATAGTTTAAGAGTAATGAACCAAGCAATAATTCCCATTACTCCAGATAATAAACCTTGTAAGAAAATTCCTACTAAAGTATTTATGTTAAAAATGTCATCCCAAATTTTTAGTGAGAAATAAGCTATTATCCCCATTATTAAAGAAGCTACACAAATCTGAAAAAAAGATCTTGATAAATCTTTTAATAAATATTGAAAATCTTTTTGGATGAAGAAATAAAGTAAAAACATATTTAATATAACAGCGATAGCAAAACTAAGGGGCAAAATAATTACTTGAATATCAGAAATATCTTCTATCTTTAATAAATAACCTAAACCTGTTAACAAAATAGGGGTAGTTGTAAAAATCCATTTAAACAAAAAAACTAAAATAACAGTAAAAATAGAAGAAAAAATATTTATCAATACAGGTCTTTTAGTTATCCCAGCTGCATAATAACCTCGTATAAAAAACAAAACTAGAGATTGAGCTGGAATAGAAATAGCAAAAATTGCTAAACAAGCAGCAGTCAAACGAGTATCTATCCAAGTAAATTCCCCTGAACCTAAAACCGTTCTTACAATCTGAGCCCTCAAAACAAACAGCAATACCATAGCAAAAATAGTCCAAAATAAAATATGTCTAGCCGTTATTCCTATTTGTCGCATAAATTCACTTTTTTTATTTATTGATATTTTAGACAATAAAGGAAAAGCTGCTGTAGTATAACTTACTCCAATTATGGTTAATGGAATAGACTGTAAAGCAAAAGCAAAATTAAAAATGGCAATAGACCCTTCTTTTAAATAAGAAGCTATTGAAAATAATATTAAAACAGCTATACTACTTGAAGAAACAGCTAAGGTTCTAGGTAAAGATAATTTAACTATATCTTTTATTTTATTTATGTTTATCTTATGAGTAAATTGGGGGATAAAGTTTAATCTATAAATAGAAGGTAATTGTATTATTAAATGCAAGAAAGCTCCTGTAATAACCCCTACGGCTAGCCCAGAAATCCCCCACAAAGGATAATAAAACAATATTCCGATAATAATACCTATATTATATAGAAGTGGACTTAAAGCATAAACATAAAATTTATTTTTAGTTTGAATAATACTAGTAAAGAAATTAGATAGTCCTAAAAGAATCGGAGACAAGAGCATTATTCTAGAAAGATTTATAACTTGATTTGAAGTATCTGTTCCAAAACCACTAAAAATAATAGGGATTATTTTGGGTATAAGAAAAAAAGCTATAACTGAAACAAATAAAATTAAAACCAAAAAGACAGAAAAAATCTCACTCATTAAGTTTTTAGCCTCTTCGTCATTTTTTTCTTTTGATAAGATAGGAATTAAAACAGAAACTGAAACAATTGAAGCTACTATAATAAAAATAAAATCAGGAATTCTGAAAGCAGAATAGTAAATATCTAAAGTTTCTCCGGCACCAAATGTATGAGCCAAAATCCGATCTCTTAACAAAGCCAATAATTGAGATAAAAAAGCAGAAAAACCTAAAATATAAGCGGCCTTATGCAGACCGCTTATATCTTTGTCTAAGAAATTAAATACTCGTTTTATCATATTTTAGAAATTAGAAATTAGATTTTAGGTAATTAGAAACAAATTTTGTAGAACAAAATTTATTTGTTTTAATATTCTAGTGTTCTTGTGCCTGCCTACCGATAGGCAGATTTTTATGATTCTAGTTCTTCTTCAGTAGTTTCTTCTCCATCTTCAGCTTCTTCTTCGTTTTCACTTTCTTCTTCTACCTCTTCTTCTATTGGAGTAGGAAGAGTTTGTTGTTGGAATCCAGCAAAAGGATTTCTTCCTTCTTTTATATTTTCTAAAATTTTATCTATATTTGTATCGTTAGGGTTTAAAATTTTTAAATCTTGGAATTGACCTATAGCTTTATCTCGTTGACCAATTTCATTATAAGTTAAAGCTAATAAATATTTAGCATCTGAATAATAAGGACTTAATACAACTGCTCTCTCTAGAAAAGCTTGAGCTTTTTTATAATCTCGTTCTTCATAATTTAAAGCCCCTAACTGAAGGAACACCTGAGGATCATTTGGAGAAACTGAAGCTAGTGCTTCAATTATTTGTATTGCTTGTTCTTTATTACCAGCATTCAGTTCTAATTGGGATAACAAGTAATAAGCATTTGAATAATTTTGTTTCATTTGAATTGAAATTCCAATATACTCCTTAGCTTTTTCTAAATCTCCTTTAGTAATTTCTAAATTAGCTAAATTCAGAACTAATAACGGACTCTTTGGATTTAAACGAATAGCTTGAGAATAAGCTTGGAAAGCCTTATCATAAGCTCCTTCTATTTGTAAAGGAGCTACAGCTCCGTAAACTTTAGCTAAAGAATTCCAATTTTGATAATTACTTTGATCTAACAAAATAGCTTGTTGAGCACTTCCTATAGTAGCCGAAAAAATCGCTTGAAATTGTTCTTGTAACTGTTCTTGACTAACATCTTTTTGATTAAACACATTTTGCAATTGTATTAGATTTAAATCAGTCAAATTTCTAAAATAAAGATCATTTGGATAAACAGTAGCAGCTTTAACTAATGAATTGTATCCTTTATTAAAATCCTGATCTATATTAATAGCTTTTGAAGCTTGATTAAATTGAATTGAAGCATAAACTTTTTTAGAAAATAAAAATGTTCCAAAAGCAGTAGTTCCTAAAATAACTACCATTAAAATAATAAATACTATTAATCTTGGTTTTGATTGATTAAAAGAAATCCTTCTCACTTTTATTAAGTTTTCTTTTTTTAAGAAAGCTATTAAAATTCCTAAAATTGAGAATGTTAGGCCTAAAATAACTATCCCTGGAACATAAAAAATGAAAAATAAAATTAAATACAAACTCAGGCTAAATAAAGACAATATAACGAAATGATCAAGTTTGTTATAATAAGAGGATTTTATTAATTTAAATCCAAGATAAAGAATTGATCCAATAAACAACAACCATGCTAAGAAACCTACTGAACCTACTGTTGCTAGCGAAGACAATATAAAACCTGCTCCTGAATTAAAATCAGTATTCCAAAATTGAGTAAGAGCTATTTCTTGAGGTTTATGTAAAATCCATTGATTAATAAATTTACTTGGTCCTGCTCCTAGAATTAAATCTGTGCCTAAAGTAGATTTACCTATATCTAATGTACTTGAAATTGTAGGGCGTACTTCTATATTAGAAATACCAAAAGTTTGGGGTAAAAATCCTGTTATTTGCCCTGGTAACAATATAAATAATAAAGTTATTATAAAAACATAGGAAGAAGGATTTTTATATAATTTTTTGAAGTTAAATCCATTTTCAGTTTTATTTAAGAAAAAATTATAAATAACTAAAAACAAAGAAATTAACATTAAAAATATCCAAACTAAATTAAAATTAATTAATGAAATAAATAATAAAGATATTATTAATAATACCAAGCTAGTAATTTTAATAATTTTATTTTTATTTAAATATTCATTAGCTATTAATGTAATAATTACAATCAATCCCAAAAAAACTCCTAATTCATTCCAAGTTCCAACCAAATTAGAAATATTAGAGTTTAAAAGCCCTAAAGATAAAAAATTTGGCCCTAAAAATAATCTTAACAAATGCACCAACATCATCAGGAAGGCTGATAAAATTAAACTTATATAAAAGAAAAATACCTTTCTCCTAGAGTTAAAAGATTTAGCCGTAAAAAACAACAACATAAACAAGGCTAGGATCATAGCAAAAGAACTTGTTTCAAATCCATAACCAATTAATCCCGCCATTTTAGACCCTGAAAAAAAAGCTGATAGTAAATAAGTCAAAGGAATTAAATAAGCGGATATTACTAAAAGATTTTTAGAAACAAAAAAATCTCTATTTTTAATTCTATCAATTATCCACATTAAAAATAATAAAATTACTCCTAAGAACAAAATTATATTTTTACTTGCCACGAAGGAAATTAAATTTACAGGAATAATAAAAATAGGCAAAAGAAAAGCCATGGCTATTCCAATTATAAGTGAAATTTTATTCATAAAAAATCCTTGCTTATCTATATCTATAGTTGTGTTTGATGTATCCATAATTATATTTAGTCAAAAGTTTATAAAAAAATAAAAAAAATTTACTCTATATTTTTTAAATCATACCTATTAAACTTTCAACTTATCGTTATTAATGTTAATAATAATTTATTATATATATTATACACTTTTTTATATACAAGTAACAATAAACAACCTGTGAATAAGTTAATATTTTTTAAATAAACTAAAAATAGCTTACTAAAAATAATCTTCAGTAAATAATTTTAACTTTTTATGAATATTAAATTATTTCTTCTTTAATCACTCCCTCCAACTCTTTAAGTAAGGAATTAACCATTTCTTGCAAATCATTAATTTGTTGTTCTATTGAAGTAATTAGTTTTTGTTTATCTATTGAAAAGGATTGATTTACTTCTTCATTCTGTACTGAATTAAGTTGATTAAGTTGTTCTCTTGTCTTAGGCCCTACTATTCCATAACCTGTAGTAGTTGGTGTTCCTTCACATACAATATTGTATTTACATTGGAAAGCTTTAACTGCGGTTTCTGTTACTGTTCCATAATAACCTGTATCCCATGGATGTTTAAATAGATTTAAAGTTCTTAATAATTTTTGTAATTTTAAAGTTTCGTTGTTGGTTTGTCCTTTGTTTAGATTATTTGTGAAAGTGTAAATTAATTGTTGATTAACTAGATCACTTTGCTCTTCACGAAGACTAGAAGAAACCGGCAAAATTTTACTTTGTTCATCTTCATCATGATAAACTACTGTTCCATCTGCATAGATTGTTTGCATTCTTGATATTAGATGTTTTGGAGTTGGGATAGTTCCTGTAAATATTCCTCCTTGATCTATTAATACACAAATAGCGTCAGCCCCTGAACCAGAAACTAAATATCCAGAGCTACAAGTAGCCGAACCACAAGTAGGAAATGAATTATATGTACTAGTATGATCAATCAATGTGCAAAGATCCGTGCAATCTGTAGTAGCAGAAGGTCTAATAGTATATATTCCTGAATCAGCAGGTAAAGTAGCATAACTTGTACCTGCTGTAATATTTTCTGAACAAGCCACTACAGATCCATCTTTAGAAATTTGCATTGATTTAACTGTGCTGTCTGAGGAACCGACTTTAAAATCTGAAGCTGGATTAGTTACTGTAAATACACCAACATCAAATGAAATTTCTTCTGATGTAGACCCATTAAAGATAATCATATCAGCTATAGTTTGACCAAAAGTTACATCTGCAATAGTCATGTCTGAACCAGCCACAAAATCATTTGTGGCAGACATGACAAACAAAGGAAATAAAAATATTGTTAAAATTGTTGATTTAAAAAATTTCATATTTTATTTTTAATTTAATTTTTTAACAAAAAATTAAACTTTTAGTTATTTCTAAAAACAAGCCGTTGTAGGTGCATGTAATTGCATATCCACTCCAGCTCCATTACAAAAACAATAATAATCAGAAGTGTCATTATAAAAAAGAACACCTTCAGGAAAATCTGAACCACAAGGATCTGCAGTGACTTGGTCTGCTCGAATTCCTCCATCAACATCTAGTTTAGTCGCTGGAGAAGTTGTTCCTATTCCTATGTTTCCTTTAAAATAATTATCTCCACTTCCTGATGAATAGATACTCCCTGATGTTTTTATTTGAGTAACATTTGAATTTCCTAACATAACTTGATTAGAAATATCAGGTTCAGCATCGTATCCTATAGCTGTTGAGTTTGAATAAACAAATTGAGGAGTTAATGTAAAAATTCCTGTTCCTTCATCTGTTATTTGTTCTTTTATATATTGGAGAGTATTAACGTCAATTATTTTCCAATATTCAGTATTAGAATTTAATCCTGACGGTAAAGAACCAGTCGAAGTTGGTTTTAAATTTATATAAGTATTATTAGCTCCAAATCCATGATCAGTGATAGTTACTTGATTTAAAACAGGAGTTACTGTTTCTACATCTTTTGCGTTAACTGTATCTTCTACAAAAGAAGTAAAAGCCAAACTTCCAATAGCAGTATTATAATTGCCATCATTATTTTGTCCTGCATAATGCCCTACTACAGTTTGATAAAGTCCTGTATTGAAATAACCGGAGTAAACTCCCAAAGCAACTTGAGAACCTCCAGCATTTGAACGACCTGCAAAATAACCTACAGCAACTTGATTTTCTTCCAAATTATATGAACCAGCATTAACTCCAATAGTTGTTTGTTTATCCCCTATATTTTTATAAGCAGCATGATGGCCTATTGCAGTTTGATTATTTCCTATATTTTCTTGTCCTGCATTAAGACCAACAACAGTTTGAAAAGTTCCTATATTTTGATAACCTGCGTAAGAACCTATAGCTGTTTGATAATCCTGCGTATTTTGATATCCAGCAGATTCTCCGATTGATGTTGAATAATCTGTATCTGTTCCTGCATTTTTACCTAATTTTGTAGAATAACTAGAAGTCCATAATTTTATAAAATCCTCTCCTCCAAATTTAATCACTTGATCATTAGGAATATTTATAGAACCATTTATGTCTAATTTATAATTTGGTGTTGTAGTTCCAACCCCAATCCTCCCATTAACAGAATCAACATAAAAAGTATCAGTGTCTACAGTTAAATCAGTTGATATTGTAGTAGTAGCTAAAGTTGAAGCTCCTGTCACAGTCAATGTTCCTTCAGTATTAATATTTTCATTAATTGTTGTGGCTGCTGTTACTAACGTAAATACAAACAGAAATGTAATAGTTATTGAGAGTAAAATAGACAGAGGACCTTTATTGTGATTGATTTTTTTCATTTTTTTAATGTTTATATTTTTAAAGATAATTTATTGATTTAATTATCTAATCTTACCCAACCACTACTTTTACATCCCCAAAAACTATCATTATCTTCATTGTAAAACATTGAGCCTCTTAACAATGATGAACAGGTTGTAGAAGCTGTTTGATGAACCTTAACTAATCCATCAACATCTAGTTTAGTCGCTGGAGAAGTTGTTCCTATTCCTATGTTTCCACTACTAATAGTTGTTCCTGTACCATCAACTGCTGTTCCAAAAATTAGATTACCAATAGTCATCGTTTCAGAATTAATTGCTGTAGGAGAATCGATATCATATCCTATAACTATATTCGCGCTTCCTGTAGTTAAATTATCACCGGCTTGATAGCCAAATAATATATTGTTATCTGCCCCAGTTAGAATTCCATAACCCGCCTTATATCCCATTATTAAATTATTCGATACATCTGATGCGCCAACCATTCCATAACCTGCTTGAAATCCAAAAATAGTATTATTATGACCATACCTATTGTAATATAAAGTATGATCTCCAAGAGCAGTGTTATAATTACCTGTCACATTTCTTCCTAATGCATAATGTGGTCCTATTGCAGTATTATAAGTACCAGTAGTATTAAAACGTAAGGCATATGATCCTAAAGCCAAATTATAACTACTTGTAGTACTATCACGCAAAGCGTTATAACCTAAAACAGTATTATATGAGCCTTCTATATTACTACGTAAAGCACTAACACCAACAGCTGTATTTAACCCACCAGTAGTATTTGCACTCATAGCTCCTTGTCCAATAGCAGCATTAGCAACACCAGTAGTATTAGCAACTAAAACACCTGATCCGATTGCAGTGTTATAAGCACCTGTAGTTAAACCAGCTAAAGTATTTTCACCCAAAGCTACATTATAACTAGAATTATCACCACTGGAATGTGTCATTAAAAAGTTCCCAGAATTTTTTCCTATAAATACATTAGCTCCTGTTCCTTCAAAAGGAAGATAATCGTGAATAAATTTATTTCCATTTTTATAAATTACACCTATTGATGAACCTGTTGTTGTCTCTAATTCTAAACTTGTTGATATTGTAGTAGTAGCTAAAGTAGAAGTTCCTGTCACAGTCAATGTTCCTTCAGTATTAATATTTTCATTAATTGTTGTGGCTGCTGTTACTAACGTAAATACAAACAGAAATGTAATAGTTATTGAGAGTAAAATAGACAGAGGACCTTTATTGTGATTGATTTTTTTCATTTTTTTAATGTTTAAAGTTATTAATTTTTTATGTTCTTTGTTTTTTAAACTTAATCCTAGGTCTGACCTCGGCTAAGTAGAGTTATTAATTTTTTATGTTTTTTTAAATTAATTATGAACTGCTTCATCAAGATTTTTTATTTAAAAAAATAAAAAATCTTTCTTTCTCGCGAAGATTATATTTTTTCTCTTTTCTTAGATTATACTATTATACCATATCTCAGCTATAATATATTATTTTATTTGATAACTTTTTTAATCATTTCGTAGAGTGAATTTTTTAATTTCTATCCAATTAAAGCAACTACCATTCCTAAAATGGCAAAAATAATACTAATGACCCAATAACGCATTACTACTTTATAACTTGGCCAACCTAAAGCTTCAAAATGATGATGAATAGGAGCCACTAAAAATATTTTTTTACCTCTAATTTTTTTTGAAGCTACTTGAATTATATTTCCTAAAACAGTTGCAAAAAGAGGAAAAGCTATAATAGGTAAAACTAAAACTTGTCCTGTTAAAAAAGCCACAACCGTTAAAGTTACAGTTAATCCTAAAATACCTGTTTCCGACATATAAAAACGAGCAGGTGGAATATTAAACCATAGGAAAGCTAAAATACCTCCAACAATAACTGCACAGAAAGCAGCCAAATCTATTTGATTCTGAAAAAAAGCAATACCAGTATAAGCTGAAAAAATAGTAGCCATTACACCCCCGGATAAACCATCAATTCCATCAATTACTCCGCTAGCAAAGAGCGAAAGCATCACTAGCATAAAAATTGGAATAAAGAACAATCCTAGATGCCATTCTCCAACAAACGGAATCAAAATAGAAAATACTTCTAACTTAAAATAAAACCAGATAGCTCCAACAAAAGCAATCCATAATATTATTAAGATTCTTGTTCTTAAAGATAAACCTCCTGCTATATATTTACCTTTTTTAGAAACTACCAAAATATCATCAAATAAACCTACTAAAGACCCTGCAACTAATGTAAATAAAGGAAGCCAAGTCTGACCCCTACTCATAAAATCCATTTTTTGAGTAAAATCAGTTGGGAAAAGCCAAGATACAAACCAAAAAATAAAAATTGTTATTAAAACACTTCCCCAAATTACAATGCCTCCCATCCTAGGAGTTCCTATTTCTTTCTTTTTATGTAATTTGTTGAAAATTGGAGTTCCTCCTCCCCCTAAACCAACAGGATTTCCATTAGTTTTTTTCCACATCTTATACTTATATAGATAATGAGTTATAAGAGGAGCAATAGCTAAACCAACAAAAAAAGAAATTGTCCAAGGTATAAATATTTTTACTATATCTAAAGTCATATTTTAATTAATTAGTGAATTAGTAAATTAGGTTGTTAGGATAAAAATCGCTTTGCGATTTTTCTCGACTCATTTTTAATTTTGTAATTTTTAAATAATTTCTAATGTTTCAATGATTCAATTTTCTAAATTTTAATTTCTGGGTCTCTTCGTTAGAGAATTTTTTAAATTTTAAAAAATTTAAAAAATTCTATGCCTCGCGAAAGCGAAAAGCAGCAGCTTTTCGTTAATAAATTTTACTTTAGTAAAATTCATTTGTTTTAATGCCTGTTTGTCTGATAGGCAGACTTTTTCGTTTTGATGTTTTAATGAACTCCAACACTTGCCCAATATAATTTTTCCATATCTTCAAAGCGAGCTTCTTTTGTAGATCCCATTACTGAAATTATTACATTATGCCCTAACCCAATATCAAAAGCCATAACTAAATTACCTCCAGCTAAATCTGTAAATCCTGTTTTTGAGGCCAACACTCCGGGCAATTTATCTACTATTATATTTGTATTTTTAGTCTGATGAACAACAGAATCTGAATCAATCTGAATTTCCTTTAATACACTAGCTTTTAATAAGCTAGGATTTTCTTCTAAAATATGCTCCATTAGAATCACAACATCCCTGACAGAGCCATAAGCTCCACTAATTTTTTCATTTATATCTAAACCAGATTCATTAAGGAAAAAAGATTGGGTCATCCCCAAATCTTTTGCTGTATTATTCATTTTTCTTATAAAAGTTTCTTGATTTGTTTCAGTATTCAATGAAGATATCACCGAACCTAAAGCACTAGCACCGTCATTTGATGAAGTTATCAACACAAAATCAATTAAATCTTTTAAATTCCATTTTTCGTTTAAAACTAAACCACTTTCACCCTCAGTGTTTAAATTTTCTTCTTGGATAGTCAAAACAGAATTACTTTTTGCATGATTAGAAGCTACTAAAACTGTCATTAATTTAGTTAAAGAAGCCATAGGAAACTGAATTTCTTCATTAAGAGAAGAAATTTTTCGTTGATGTTTTACATCCCAAACTAAATAAGAATTAGCTGAAAGAACAAGATCCTCAAAACGATTATCTTTTTTCACTCCTAAAACTTCAACCAGATTTTCTCTTTGTATTAAATCTTTTTCATATTGATGATTAAAATATAATGTAGCTTGAACAGATAAATAAAAAACTCCTGCTAGCAAAGCAATCCCAAAAATTGAGATAAATTGTTTTTTAGTAATCTTTAATTCAATTTGCATATTAATAATCTTTAATTTTTTTCTTCTTCCTTTGGTAAATTAGATTCTAATGTTTGTTCTATCTCTTTTTTTATTTCTTTATATTCTGGTAAATCATCAATTTTTGATATTCCTAAAAACGATAATAAATTTATAGATGCTTTATATAAATAACTTCGGGAATCATTAGGATTTTCTATTTTTTCTATTAATCCTCTGACGTGCAGGTTTCTTAAAATAAAATTAGAATTAACTCCTCTAATATAATCAATTTTAGCTCTAGTAATTGGACCTCTATATAAAATAATAGAAAGGGTTTCTAGAGACGCTTTACTTAAATCTTTATTTATTTCTTCTTTTTTTATTGATTCTATTATATCAGAAACTTCTGGAGATGTACCTAAAGAAATTTTATTTTCATCAATTATTAAAATAATTCCCCTTTCTTCTAATTTAGATTTTAATATCTCTAAAGCTTCTTGAATTTCATCTAAATCTTTCTGAAAAATTTTAGATAATTTATTTATTGTAATTGCTTCTCCGTTAAAAAATAAAACCGCTTCTATTTGTGCATCTAATGTTAACATATTTAATTTTATTTTAAATTTATTTATTTTAAAAAATTAAAATTTATATAAACTTTAATTTTATATTTATAATCTTAAAAAATGTAATTATATTCTTTCCATATAATTAGGAATACTCACTTCTTGAGTATCCATATCTATATCTCCAAATTGACTATCTTGCTTTACACTTATAGCTCCTTGTTTAACCAATTCAAGCATAGCCAAAAAACTTATAACTACATTTACTTTTTTTTCTTTTGAAGAATTATTTAAAGTATTTAATCCTGAATATTCATTAAAACTCATTTTTAATACTGAATTAATTCTATTACTTAAATCATCTATAACATCTTCCAAAGCGATTATTTTATCAACAATTGCTTTTGGTGACAAGACTTTCTTAGGAATTCGTCGGATAAGATTTTTAATCAAAAATAATGATTCTCCAACTTTAAAGTTTTTATCAGGAGAAAAAATTATTTCTCTTTTTTTAGAATATTGACGAAAAAAGATGATCTTCTTAGCAAATAATCTTTCTACATTTAGACTTAATTGTTTTATCTTCTGATATTCTTTTAATCTATTTTCTAAATCTTCTATACTTCGTCTTTCTTCTTGATTTAAATCCAATTCAGGTAATAAAGACTTGGATTTTATTAGCATTAAAATGGAAGCTGTTAAAATAAAATCTGCTGAAGATTTTAAGGAAAACTTTTCCATTTTTTCTAAATAAGCTATATAGTCATCAGCTATTTGAGACAAAGAAACATCACTTATATGCATCTTTCTCTTTTCAATTAAATGCAGAAGTAAATCTAAAGGACCTTGAAAGGCCTCTGTTACCACATTATATTTTTCTTTGTCCGACATTTGTTAATTATATAATATAATTTTAATTTTAGATAATTAAAACTGTGCAAAACAAAAAAAATAATTACCTTGCTAATTTTTCTTAACTATGTTATTTATTTAGTTTAGAGAAAGTTCATTAACTTAAATTAAACTGAAAGGAATTGAAAATGTTTAAAGAAAAAAGAAATACTGCAAAATCTATAAAGATTTTATTGGCTGTAATTTTATTCTTTGTAGGAATCTATATGTTATCTCTTATTATAGATGCTATAAACAAATGGACTAAAGAAATACATAATCAAGAAATTATTTATAATACTGTCCAGCAAAAAGAAAGCAGTATACCACCCAGAGATTCTACACAATTGATTGGAAACATTATAGTAGTTGAAATTGCTCAATATCATGAAAACTTAAAAAATAAGAAGGAGCTTAGAAGCTTCCTGATTGATAATGTAACTGAATATTTAAATTCCGAAAAAAGAATTTTGAAAATTTATGCAAAATTAGGAAATTTCAAAAACGACAATGTTCAAATAGAATACTCCAGAAGTAAAGAAACAAAACAAGCTTCTTGGGAAATACGAGTAGGGAGTCAGCCAACAAAAAAACCCGTAAAAGTTTTACTTTTTGATAAAGATTTTAATCAGTTATACAGATAGATAAGTTCTTAATTTATAAAAGATAAGGAGAAGAAATGACTGGAATCAGGGAAATCAAAGATTTTTTTATGGATAAGGAATTTGGAACTCCTTTTTCCATTCAAAATAACGAAATATTAATTTTTTTAGGATTTTATCAGAATGATGCAGGAAAAGATGAAGGAGTTTTAACTTGTAATCCCCATACTAAAAATCCCAAATTAATTAAACATCGATTTGAAAAAATTAAACCTCAGACTACTTCCTTTACTCCTAAATTTCCACCTTGGGAGTATAGTATGTTTTTTCCTTTTTTAATTAAATAAACAAAGGTTTGAAGAACAAGTGAATAAGATTATAATTCTGATTCACTTGTTTTTATTATCGACGTAGTGCGAGAGTAATAGAAAAATGTAGCAAAGCGAAATTTTTCTATTGCCGAGCCGAGGAGTTAATATAAGGAAACCATATAATTCCTACGTTCGGATTATATGAAAATAAATTTTCACAAATCCTCACTTGAAATTATAAGACGAAGTGCTTTTATTATCGACGTAGTGCGAGAGTAATAGAAAAATGTAGCAAAGCGAAATTTTTCTACAATGCTTCGTCAGCTTGTTGTGAGGAATTTTTATTTTAGTATTTTAAATTATTCTTTTTCAGGTTTATCTAATAAAACAGGTTCTATTTCAGCAGAATCTCCAGTAATTCTATAAACATCTTTGTCTACTTTCTTTAATTCTTTTCTAGACCTATTAAAATGATTAACTGTAGTAGAAAGAGAATTTCCTAATTTAGTATGATAAGTATCATAGGCTTTAATATGCCCTTTTAATTTTTCTACATTTTTGTATATTTCTTGAGCATTTTTTTCTATCTTAAAAGCATTAAATCCTTGCAATATAGTATTTAAATAAGCCACAAAAGTAGTCGGAGAAACTATTATTACTTTTCTATCACGATAAGCATATTCAATTAAAGATTTTGTGTTTACTTTTATAGAACCTACTTCGTTTACTAACAAATCATAATAAATAGCTTCAGCAGGAATATACATAAGAGCAAAAGGGAGAGTACCTTCTTTAGGTTTTATATATTTTGCAGTTTCATCAATTCTTTTCTTTAAATCATTTTTGAATTCCTTTTCTAAAATTATTTTTTTGTCTTCATCATCTTCATTTACAATTCTATTATAATTATCTAAAGAAAATTTAGCATCTACAGGAATAATTCCATCTTTAGAATGAATTACTGCATCTACAATATCTCCATCCTTAAATGAATATTGCATTTGATAAGCTGTCGGAGGAAGAATATTATTTAAAATTAAATCTAAACCTCTTTCACCTAAATTTCCTCTTTGTTTTTGGTTTTTTAAAACTTTTTCAAGATTTTGTAATTGTTCAGTCATTCCAAATACTTGTTTGTTGGTTTCTTTTATTTCAGTCATTTTTTCAGTAATATCTTTAATTAATTTCTGAGATTCACCAAATTGATTTTTTACTGACTCACTCATTAACTTTGAAGACTCCCCTATTTTTAAATCAAGAGTTTTATTCAATTCATTCATTTGATTTTGTAAAAGTAAAAAAGATTTATCGTCTTCTTTATTTTCTGATTTTTGTTGACCTTGTTTTATTATTTTATAAACAAACCAAAAAAAAGCTCCATTTAAAACAAAAGCTAAAAGAATTAATAAATAAATAGTTGTTGAACTCATATAATAAATTATATCAAAAATACCAAAATATTTAAACTATGAATTATTATAAATATTTAGAATTTTAAACTTTTAACATTCTAACATTCTATAGAATGTTAGAATGTTGACTCGTTAAATTTCTTAATTTATCGATTATTGTCGGTTATAGTGTAGCCGATAAATAGTTTTCTTGACTTTTTTTAATATTTTGATAATATTAAAAGACCGTTACTGTCAGAGAGCACTTCGGAGAACTAGGGGAAATAATATTTCAAGTAATAATGAGATCGTTTTGTAGAAATGGATCCAATTGATGTCAGTAAAGTACGATATTGAGAGAGAAGGGATTCTCTATATCCACTCAATTTCTGAAAAACACTGAATATCTTGTTGTCTCAAGAGAAAACTTTCTATTTCATAGACAAACAAAACTTACCCTAGTTTCTCTGACAGTTGTTATAGATGTTCTTTTTAAAGAGATACCACTTGATTAAATGTAACATCAAGTGGTTTTTTGTTGTCAAATTTTAATTATTTAGAAATCCGACCTCAGTATTAATACTAAAAGAAATCCGACTTCGTATTCTATAAAACAAAATTAATTATCTAAAGATTATTGGTATCTTAATTAAGAAGTCGAATTTCGTACTAAAATTTATGAACATCTTGATTAAAAAATCAAACTTTAATTTTGGGTTGTTTCACTATCGTTCACAAAGACGAATTTTACGAGGCAAAATTCGTTAACAAAAAACTTTAGTTTTTTGTCCCTATCGGACAGGTAGGCAGAGCTGACGACAAAATATGTTAAATTTGAGTTTATTATTTTTTTAGGAAAAATAAATATTTAGCTACTTCTATTAAAATTAAATTAAAAATTCCTAGAAGTATTATTACCCACACGTCAAAAATATTTAATGAAACTGTATGTAAAATTAATTGTAAAAAAGGAACATATATAGCAGCTAAAATCATTCCCATACTTAAAATCCAAGAAATTATTAAAAATTTGTTTGAAAAAATATTTATTTTCCATATAGGTTTATGCAAAGATTTTAGCGAAATAGCAAAAAATAAAGAATCAATAGAAAGAGCTACAAACATAATAGTTCTTATTTCTTCTAACGGAAGATTTAATTTTGTCAAAACAAAATAAAAAGCTATCAAAAATGAACCTGTAATCAAAGCTATCATCGTTATCATATTTCGTAAACGAGGAGTTAGAATCTCTGAATTATAAATTTTATCATTTTTAGTTTTAGAGTATCTTTCTTTTGGCTCAAAAACAAAAGCAAAATTCATAAAACCCTCTTCTACAATATTTATCCATAGAATTTGTGAAGCCAATACCGGCAAAGGTAACCCAAATAATAAAGCTCCAGCTACTACAAACACTTCGGAGAAAGAAGTTGAAAGTAGATAAGCCGTTATTTTTTTTAAATTATCAATAATCCTTCTTCCTTCTTCTACAGCAAAAACAATAACTGAAAAAGAATTATCTAATAAAACTAAATCAGCAGATTCTTTTGCTACTTCGGTCCCACTTTCTACTGCCATTCCTACATCAGCATTTCTTAAAGCAGGAGCATCATTTATACCGTCACCTGTCATAGCAATTATTTCTCCCATTCTTTTTAATTCTCTAGAAACTCTTAATTTTTGATTAGGATTCATTCGAGCAAAGACATTGATTTTTCTTAGAGCTTTTTCTAATTCATCGTCATTCATTTTCTCAACTTCAGACCCTGTCAATACAGGATCTCCTTTTTTACAAATACCCACTTCTTCAGCTATTTTTCGAGCAGTTCCTTGATTATCTCCTGTTACCATTATAGTTCTAACTCCCAATCTTTTTGTAATTAAAAGAGATTCTTTTACATCTTTTCTAATAGGATCCTCAAAAACAATTAAGCCAACAAATACTAAGTCTTTTGTTATTTCTTTATTTATTTTGTCCCAAGAAACTTTTTTATAAGCTTGTCCTGTCAATCTCAATCCTAAATTAGTTTTTTCAGTTAATATCTTTTTAAAATGGGTTTTTTCTTTTTTTGTAATTTTTCGCTTTTTTCCATTTTCAAAAATATAAGTAGATTTTTCTAGCAAAATATCTGGACGTCCATTTATATATAAAATATTTTCTTTTTCTGAAGATTTATTTAAAGAAGCTGAATAACCGTTTTTTGATGAAAACAAAAGTAAATCTAAACGAGCATTTTCTGTTTCTAATTCTTCTTGACTAATCCCTTTTTCTAATCCTTTGGTAATAATAGCTTTTTCTATAGGTCTTCCTTGAACAACCAATTTTTCGTTTTCATCTTTTTCTACAAAAGCATCAGAACCTATTACGGCCATTTTTAAGGCTTCATTTTTATCATTTTTATTTATAGTTATTAAATCTGCTAATTTCATTTTAGCCTCAGTAATTGTTCCTGTTTTATCAGTCAAAATAATAGAAACATTTCCTAAAGTTTCTGAAGCTAAAAGATTTTTTACTAAACCACCTTTCTTTAAAATTTGTTTCATTCCAACTGCCAAAACAGCAGTAGTAGCTATAGGTAACCCTTCTGGAATTACTGCTATAGCAACAGCAATAGCCACTAAAAACATATCTACATAAGACTCTCCTTTAAAAATTCCTAAAAAGAAAATTAAAACAGTTGCAAATAATACAGTTATGGTTAGAAAACGAATCAACCTATCCATTTTTCTTTTCATTGGAGTAACTCTTTCATAATTAGTTAAATTTTGAGAAATTTTACCTAATTCTGTCTCATTTCCTATAGCTGTCACTAAACCTAACCCATAACCAGCTGACACAGAAGTCCCCATCCAAAGCATATTTTTTTGATCAGAGATACTTAAGTTTTCTTTTTTTATTATTTTAGAATTCTTTTCTACATCTATCCATTCTCCTGTTAAAATAGCTTCATTTACTTGTAAATTTTTTGACTGAATAAGACGTATATCAGCTGGAACATAAACTCCTGCATTTAAAACTACTAAATCTCCTTTAGTTAAATTCTGAATAGGAATTATTTTTTGCAACCCTTCTCTTATCACTGTGGCGGTTTTTTCTTGTGCTTTATTTAATTTCTCAAAAGCTTTATCTGCTTTATCTTCTTGGAAAATACCAACTGTTAAATTTATAAAAACAGCTAAAAATACTACGGTAGCATCTAAAAATGAACTCAGCACTAAAGCAACAATTCCTGCAATTATCAAAATAAGATTCAAAGGGCTTTTGATATGTGAAAAAACCTTACTTATAAAAGTAATTTTCTTTTTTTTATTAATTATATTAAAACCGTATTTTTTAGAATTATTAGAAACTTTTCTTAAAGTAAGACCTTTTTCTAAATTAGATTTAAACCTTTTTTCTAATTCTTCTTTTTTAAGACTATACCAAATCTCTAGAGAATTTGTTATCATAATATTTAAGATATATTAAAAATTTTCAATTTGTTTTTTAATTTTAACATATATTTAAAAAAGTTTCTGTTTAAAATATTTTTATAAAAAACTTTACCATACTATACTATATCTATTATATTATTATATATAATAATATAATAGATATATTAAGACTATAAATTAATTTTTAAAATTAAAATGAAGTTCACAGGAAAACAAACTAAATTATTAGAACTTTTTTCTAAAGCTCTGGCTAATAGAAATAGAATTAAAATTCTGAATCTTATAGATGAAAAACCTAAATTAAATGTAGAAGAAATTTCAGATATTTTAAAAATGAACTATCAATCAGGAGCTGTTCATACTCAAAGATTAGAAAAAGTCGGTTTTGTATATAAAAGATACAAAGGTTTATCTGTAGAACATATAATTACAAAGAGAGGTAAACATTTTTTAATTTCTCTCAAAAAAGCATTAACTTTAGAGCTTTAATACTAAAAAAGTATTATAATATTATTATTATAATATTATATATAATAATATAATAATAATTACTAACTTATTTACTTAATATTAATAAATAAAAAATATGAATATTCAAAAACAAATTAAAGAAGAAATGATGGAAGCAATGAAGAATCGTGAAGAAGTTCGTTTATTAGTTTTACGAAGTTTATTATCTGGGTTTACTAATGAACTAGTGGCTTCTGGTAAAAAACCCCAAGACGAACTTGAAGACTCTGGGGCTTTAACAGTAATTAAACGAGCAGTTAAACAAAGAAAAGATTCTATTGAACAATTTGAAAAAGGAGGACGGTTAGAATTGGCTCAAAATGAAAAAGCTGAATTGGCAGTTTTGGAAAGATATTTACCCGAAATGATGAGTGAGGATAAAATTAAAGAAATAGCTTCAGTCAAAAAAGAAGAATTAGGAATTGAAGATAAAACCAAAATGGGAATTTTAATTGGAGCTGTATTAGGGCAAATTAAAAGCATTGGCGAAGAAGCGGACGGTGGATTAGTGAAAAAAGTTGTTGAAGAGTTGTTTGATTAAATATTTTTAAATTTTAATGACATCTATTAAAAGGAGGTGTAAGCATTGGTTGTCCTTCATACCATTCAGATGTTTTTTGATAATATTTTTCACATTCTTTTATTTCAAACAACTCTTGTTCTTTTTTAGTTTGTTCCATCATATTTTGGAAGTCTTTATAAGTAATAGATTGATCGCTAAAAAATAATAGTATATATGGCGCAACAAAGATAAATATTCCTATCAAAATTATTATTAATTTTACTAAAATATAAACATCTTTTTTATATAATTTTGAAAATATTAAAGTAAATATAGACATTCCTAATAAAATAAAAGCGGGAATACCTAAAACAATAAACAATCCTCCCATTTGAAATACATCACAATAAAAAGGAGAACCTGTTTCATTACATTTTAATAACCAATACCAATATACAATCCCATCAATTAAACTGAAAACAAATAATATTCCAGCTAATTTTAAAAAAAATTTATTCATAAAAAAATTAAATTAATAATAATTAATATTATTATATAATAATATCACAAAATAACGTATAAAATAGTATTTTTACTGGAAGGATAATCTGATTATTTGGAGATACAGGAAAATAAAGAAATTCATTCCATTTCTCAGCACAAATTAAACACCCCAACATGTTGAGGTGTTTAATTTGTGCTGAGGGGCACTCGTCCTGACGATCTCTAAATAAAATTCTTCGCTATCGCTTAAATTTTATTAAGAGTCGCGGGACACGGCTCACTATCGTTCCGTTTCCTTCGCTTCGCTACGGAATACTCACGATATGCTCCGCCGTTCGAGCCCGCACGAAAGCCAAACAATTGGCTTTCTCTCTCAACAAAAATTAAAATTCCCGATTTGGGAATTTAAATTTGTGCTGAGGGGCGGGCTCGAACCGCCGACCCTTCGCTCTTCAGGCGAATGCTCTACCAACTGAGCTACCTCAGCATATTTTATTTTCGATTATACTACCTTATTAATATATATCAATATTTTCCGCATTCTGCGAATGCTTTTTCCTATCACCTCGTAAACATCGGTGATTTTCTCACTATCGTTCGAAATCGGATAAAAAACAAAGCAGTTTGTTTTTTCTTCAACTGAGCTACCTCAGCATATTTAACTATTCAATTATTATATAATTCTAAAAATATTTTGCAATTAAAATCCCAATAAATTATTTCCCAAATCAAAAATAGATTCAATTACTCCTGTTGTTACTTCAGTAGTAGTTGTCACTCCATCCGAAACAACATCTACTCCAGATTGAATTTGGTTAAAAGTTTCTTTAGCTTGATCCAAAGTTTGCATAGCGCTATCTAAATAAGGTTGAAGATAATAATAAGCTCCCAAAGAAGCTCCTATTATAACAACCCAATAAACTAAACGAATTGCACTCCCCCAAAACATCTTCCGGCGAATTTTACTAAGCATTCTCTTATTCTCTTTAGCAATTTCTAAAGTTTCTTTTATTATTTTTTTATCTTCTGGATCCATATTTATATTATATCATAAATTAAACTTGTTTATGCCTAAAACATCTAACTTCATGATCATTTACCATTCCAATGGCTTGCATATAAGCATATATAATCGTCGGGCCAACAAAGTTCATTCCTCTCTTTTTTAGATCTTTAGAAATTTTTTCTGAATCTTTAGTTTGAGTTGGAATTTCTGAAATTTTAGTAAATTTATTATTTATCGGTTTTCCGTTCACGAAACCCCAAATATATTTATCAAAGCTTTCAAATTCTTTTTGAATTTCTAAAAATATTTTTGCATTTTGAACAATTGAATTTATTTTTAAATTATTTCTGATAATTCCTTCATTTTTTAATAATTTTTCTATTTTGGTTTTTGTATATTGAGATATTTTTTTAGGATTAAAATTATCAAAAACTTTTCTGTAATTACTTCTTTTATTTAAAATAATTTCCCACGAAAGTCCTGCCTGAGCTCCTTCTAAAATAAGCATTTCAAAGAGTTTTCTGTCATTATGAAGAGGCACACCCCATTCTTCATCGTGATATTTTTTATATATTTTGTTTTTAGGATTTACCCAAGCACATCTTTTCATAGTGTCCTTGATAGGAATCGAACCTATATCTGATCCTTAGGAGGGATCTGTTCTATCCATTAAACTACAAGGACAAAAAATTGGCCCCTCAAGGGACCAATTTTTTAAAGGCTTAAAAGATTAGAAATTTTAGCTTGATCAAAACCAACAACTATTTCATCTCCTATCTCTATAACAGGAACTCCCATCTGTCCACTTTTATCTACTAATTCTTGTCTTTTTTTCTCGTCTACTGAAACATCAAAGACTTCTACTTCTATCCCTTTTTCATCAAAGAAATCTTTTGCTAAGTTACAATATCCACAAGAAGGAGTTGAATACATTTTTACTTTCATATTTTTCTTAACGAGCAAAGCGAGTTCAGAAAAATATGACCCGATGAAATTTGTTCTATAAATAGAACAAATTTTTTGATTTTTTGTTAAAAAATCAAAAAACATTTTATTCGGATAATTCCTTAACACACTCTAACTCAAATTATCTAATAAGTTTCTCTATTTTACTATTTTTTTAAAAAAAATCAAAAAAATCTATTATTCTCTCTAAAATATTTTCTTTTTTATTTTTATAAAAATCATTCTTTTCATCTTGAGAATTTAAAATTATCGCCATTTGCTCTCCTTCTTTTACTACTCTAAACTTATTTCTTAATTCAGCTTCTATTCCTTTTTTAGTTTGCAAATATTCTATATCTAATAACACATTCTTTTGAGCATCTTTTAATTCCTTCAAAATTAATTCAGTTTTAATCCGATTGGAATATGATTTTCTTTCTCCTTGATATGCTATCAAAACACTTTTTATCAAGAAAAAAAGTAAAATAAATAACCCTATAAGAAATATCCAAGAAAAAATATTTTTACTTATTCTTTTTCTTTTTTTGCTTGAGTAAGACATTTATTTAGAGAATTAGCAAATTAGATAGTTAGTTCACCAGCTAGCAGATTAGAAGAAAAATCGCTCTGCGATTTTTCCACCTTTATTAACTTTATAAACTTTTGACTAATTTTAGTTTTCAGTATAAAACTAAAATGGAATATAAACAAGAACCATGCTGACAGCTACTAAAATTCCTATTACAGCCCAAATCATTTTTATTACTTTTTGATTTTTTTTATCAAACATAAATGTGTATTAAGTATACTGTATTATGTATTAAGCATAAAGGGTAGCAGACTTTACCTGCCACCCTTTATTTTTATTAATTTTATGATACTATATTTTTAGTTGCAAGTAAATAACCAAAAACCGAAAAATACAAAAGGAGAGAAAAGATGAATCTTATAGACGTTTTTAAAATGGCGATGTTTCCAAAAGAAGGAGGTGTCAACAAAAGAAGTCCTGAAATAATAGGTCTCGCTGAAGAATTTATCAAAAAAGGATCTCTATCTAAAGAAGAAATTAATTTATTAAGTAAAGATTTTTTTGAAAAAACAATCCAGAACAAACCAGATGAAGCATCTTATGCACACATTATAAAATCCGCTAAAAATGAATATTTAGCAAAATTGATTTTAAACAAAACAGACTGGAGAGGATCTTCAACAAAAACCCTTCAAGACTTCCAAAAAAATAGCGGTAACCATTCTGTTGTAATGAAAAAAATGCAAAAATTAATCGAACTAGCAGAATTAGATCTGCTTTAACAACTATTACAAACTCGTTTAACAAAGGAAACTCGTTTAACGGGTTTTCTTTATACTTAGATAAAGTAAGGACACTTGCTTCACAGCTGCCCTTTCAAAAAATTAAAAGATTAATTTATTAGAAATTATTTAAAAATTAAAAATTATAAAATTAAAAATTTATTTTAATCATTCTTCATCATCTTCAAAAACACATCTTGTGAAATATTCACTTTACCTTGAGACAACATTTTCTTTTTTCCTTTCTTTTGTTTTTCTCTTAATTTCATTTTTCTAGTAATATCACCTCCATATAAATGACCCGTTACATCTTTCTTCAATGCGGATAATCTTTTAGAAGAAATAATTCTTCCACAAACCTTGGCTTGAATTTTAGTAACAAACATTTGTCTCGGTAGAATTTTATATAATTTATCAACAGACTTTTCAGCCTCCTCTTGCATTCTTCGTCTAGAAACAATTCTTGAAAAAGCTGGTACAATTTCTTCTGCTACTAAAATATCCATTCTAACTACATCAGCCAAACGATAATCCAACATTTCATAAGCCAAAGAAGCATATCCCGATGAAGCGCTTTTTAAATTATCAAAGAAACCTCTCATCAATTCACGCAAAGGCATTTCAGCTGAAATAGATAAACGTCCATCTCCAAAATCTTCAGATCCTCCCATCTCTACTTCATGTTCATAAAATAATTGCATTATTTCTCCTAAATATTTAGAAGGTAACATTATTTTTAAAGAAATCCACGGCTCTAATATTTTTTCTTCTTCTCCATGTTCAGGAAAAAATACAGGTGAATAAATCATTTTTTTCCCTAATCCTTTGAAATAAACCTCGTACGAAATACTGGGATGTGTAACAATTAATTCAATTCCAAACTCCCTCTTTAATCTTTCTGTAATTATTTCTAAATGCAACATACCTAAAAAACCGCAACGAAATCCTCGTCCCAAAGCACCTGAGGTTTCTTCATCATGAGAAAAAGAAGCATCTGATAATTGCAATTTTCCTAAAGCTAATCGCAAAGAATTAAAATCATCTGAATTTTCAGGATAAATTGAAGCCCATACAACTGATTTAGGTTGTTTATAACCTCCTAACACAGGCAAAGAACTTTTAGATAAAGTAATTGTATCTCCAACCGATGCCACTCCAGGTTTTTTAATTCCAGTTACTATATATCCAATTTCACCCATTTTTAAAGAATCTTTTGGAGTTTCATCAGGGGAAAAAGTCCCTACTTCTAGTGAATTAAATTTCTCCTTAGCTCCTCTAAAAATTAAAGGATTATTTTTAGAAATTTCTCCATCCATTACCCGAACATAAACAATAATTCCTCTATGAGTAGAATATTTAAAATCAAAAACCAAAGCTCTAAAATCGTCCTTAACTTCAACCTTAGGTTCAGATATTTTCTCTATAATCCCATCCAACAATTCAACTACTCCTTGCCCTGTTTTTCCAGAAGTCTCATAAATATCATTAATATCACAGTCTAATAATTTAGATACTTCTTCTTTTACATCACTTACCATAGCTAAAGGAGAATCAACTTTTGATAAGACAGGAATAATAGGAATTTTTAAATCTTTAGCCATATTCAAAGTAGTTAAAGTCTGAGCTTGTACACCTTGAGTTGCATCAACCAACAAAACAGAACCTTCTACAGCTCTTAAAGCCCGAGAAACTTCATATGAAAAATCAATATGTCCAGGAGTATCAATCAAATTTAAAATATGTCCTTTATATTCCATTCGAACTGGTTGCATTTTTATAGTAATTCCTCGTTCTCGTTCTAATTCCATTGTATCCAACAATTGCTCTTTCATCTTTCTTTTTTCTATTGTATTAGTAATTTCAAGCATACGATCAGCTAAGGTAGATTTACCATGATCTATATGAGCAATTATAGAAAAATTTCTTATATTTTTAATTTCCATGAGTCGTAGTTTAGCATATTCTTTAAAGTAATAACACCAATTTACCTATGTTAAACCTAGGCAACTAGACTTAAAGGGTTGCTCTTTTGGAAAAAATAAATATACAAAATCAAGAATAATCCCGAAAACCATAAAATCCAATCTCCCAAATAAGTATAAAAACTATTTTTTTCAACCAACTCAACTGGATAAGTTAAATAACCATTATCCAAATCTTCTGTCTTAGCAACTATAGAACCCTTATTATCTATAACTAACGAATGTCCATAATTACTAGATTGAATAAAATAACGATTAGTTTCTACTGCTCGGACTTTAGCAACTTTTTCCAATTGAGATAATAATAATTGAGATCCTCTAAAGGTAGCATAGGAGGCTGACAAACCCACCAATTCAGCTTTTTGAAATACTAAATCTTGAAATAAAATAGGAGAAAAAATTTCCGAACAAAATACAACTCCTATATTTGAATTATTATATAAACCTAGTCCGATTTCTTCTTGATTAGATTTTGTATATGATTTATTTTTTTTAAAATAATCTATCCATTCTGACAACCCAAATACTTTCATCAACACCTTAATTAACTCAGGCATAGTTTCTCCGTTTTGAGCCAATAATTGTTTTTCATAAATATTATAATCTTGATTTTTAGTATTATAAAAATACATTTTTGATTTTGCTTTACCATAAGAATCTCGTACAAAAGCAGAGTCTATAATTAAAATCTCTTTTCCTGAAAAAAGATTATTATAAAAACTCTCGTCCTGTTCCTTTTTCATTAAATCTAAAACAAAATCAGTTCCTTCTGGAAAAAGAATGATATCTGTTTGGGGCTCTTTATTTTTTATAGCAAATAAAATATCTTTATAAATTTCATTTCTTTCTAATTTATTTTTATCATTATTTTCACTGGAAAAACTTAAAAATTTAGTTTGTAAAAGAGATACATTCAAAATTTTAGATTCCTCTAACTTTGAATTTAAAAAATTTGCATAAATTAAAATTATAAATATAAAAATAATCAAAAAAATTAAGCTTTTATTTATTTTTAAAATATTTTTAATATTAAAATAATTTAAAGAGAAAATATTATTCCTATTTTTAAAAATAAAAAATAAAATAGCATTTACAAAAACAACAATAAAAGATAATAAATAAACACCTCCCACTCCTGCTAATTGAATTAAAAAATTAGAATTAGCTAAATTGTACCCTAACAAAGCAAAAGTATAATGGGATCCTAAAAGAGATTCTGGAGAATAAGACCCTAAAGAGTAAATCCATATTCTTATAAATTCAAAAACAATCCATAAGGTTGAAATTAAATAAACATCTTGAATCTTATTTGATTTCAATTTACAAAAAATTATAGCAAAAAATCCAAATACAAAACTTAAAACAAAAGGAATTAAAAACCAAGTTACCAAAACTATCAAAAAATTAAAAAACTCATTTTCTAATTTTATCCAAACTATAGGATAAGTACTCAATAACCAAAAAAATGCTCCGAAAAGATATACAAATCCTGACAAATAAGCATAGCCAAAAACTTTCTTTAAATTTTCGGTATTATAAATTAAATATAATAAAGGAATTAGAGCAAAAAAACTTACCCACCAAAAAAAATCTAAATTATAAGAAAGAATTAACAGACCCCCTGATAAAATAGATAAAAATAAATTCATAAACTAAATCTCCTGATACCTAGGAACTAAATTAATATAAAAGGAAGATTGTGCTGTA
>CAZAKQ010000004.1:0-34409 GCA_964486155.1 uncultured Candidatus Saccharibacteria bacterium
AAATTGAGGTCGTACCTCTAAACAAATTATGATGAAAAAAATAATACAATTAAATTATAAATTCCAATATTTTATTATTTTAGGGATTTTGTTTTTACCTATATCCGCATTTGCTTTATCTAATGAACCAATTAAACTTAAAAATCCTATAGGAAATATAAAAAGTTTAAAAGCTTTTATAGATGAAATTTTGGGAGTAGTAATAACTATTGCAACTCCCATAGCTATTTTAGCTATAATTTATTCAGGATTCCTTTTCGTCAAAGCTCAAGGAAATTCTACTAAACTAGAAGAAGCTAAAAAAACTTTAATATATGTTTTAATTGGAATAATGGTGTTATTAGGAGCTCAATTATTATCATCTGTAATTGACGGAACAATTACTAGTCTTAAGTAAATTAAGTCCGGCCTCTTAATTAAGATAGCTGTAATCTTTAGTCGTTGAGTGTTGTTTAATCATTACTGAACCTGTCCGTCTTAGGAGGAGTCGGATTTCTTAAGAATTTTAAAGTTGTATTCAGCAAATTAAAAAAAAGAGAAACGAATAATTCGTTTCTCTGTTTTTTTGGGTTTATTTTTTCTGGACAAAAAAAGTAGCTTTTTTTCCTTTGTCGTCCCACATAGTTCCTATGTGTCCATAGGAACTTTTTTTAAGATACCATATTCCGATTTCTCCAGGTTGGTGATATTCCCCTTTTTGATCAGCAAACATTCTTTTAAATATTGCTCTTACTCCAGTTCGGCGAGAATAAGATATCATTTCAAGTATTTCTCCTTTTGCATCAAACTTAATTTTTTCTACATTGGCTATTAATGAGTCTGTTTTTGTTGTCCAACCCATTACATAATTAGTTTGAGTTGAAAGTTTCTGTACAGAAGTTTTTTTCTTTATGATTTTGTCTTGTTTTAGATAAGAGTAACCTTTATAACAAACAAAACCAAAAAGAAAAAATACAGCGATCCCAAATAAGATATTTTTATGAGTTTTTTGTGACATAGTTGCCATTATTGACCTCCTTCAGAAATAGTTGGATCTACTACGGGTTTAATTTTGCTCCCATCTCCCATATTTTTAAAATGAGTAGTTTTGACTTTTCCTGTTGATTCTAAGGCAAAATTAAAACATTCTGGCATTGTTTTCAAGCCTTTTTTCGTAACTTTTATTGACGTAGATTCCAATTCTTTGGTATAAAAAAGATTATTCTTAATTTCTTCTGCGTCTTTTGTGTCAAAGCCATCAATAGAAAATAAATTAGCTTCATTTAAAGATAAGAGGTCCTTAATAGTTTGAGCTCCCATTTTAGACAAAATTCTAAAGATTTTTAGAGAAAAACCTGCATTTTTGATTTTGGTTGACAAAAATTCTTCAGTTATTACTCTTTTTTTGTACACCTTTTTAACTTCAGCTTTTCCACCATTGTCTAAAAAATGCTGTAAGGCTATTTCTTTTAAATTTTCAGTTGCTTTTTGATCAGTTAATACTTTTTGGTAATCAGGATGGTAATCAAAATCAGAAATAGTGACTCTTTCACAAATTATTCCATAAGATCTTTCTAGTGGAGTTGTTTTTCTTTGTGAAAAAAAGTTTTCATTTATTCTCTTTCTCCTCCTTTTTTCTTTTTCTTCTTTCCTTAAATCAACACCAAAGATTTCTTCTAAATCTTTTTCTATAAGATCTGTATCTCCTCTTAATTCAGTAGAAATTCCTTTGGCAACTATTGTTGAAAGTCTAGCACTGAAAGTCTCTTTCATTGCTTTATTGATTATTTCTTCTGTTAATCCTTCAAATATCTCAGCATTGTGGGGATCTGGTCTAAGTTCCATTGTTCCTTTGGCTAACATAGGAACTCCATCTTTAGCAGGATAATCTTCTTCAAGACTTATTTCTATAGATTTTATTTCAATAATACTGGTTTCTTTGTTGTTAAGAACTAACCAAGGATATTTGAAATAAAATCCAGGGAAATATGTAAATATATCTCCATTATAGTAATGGTACATATTTATTGCTGTGTAGCTAGGAACTTCAAAAGAAAAATAGCTTAGAAAAGTTCCGGCAAAGGCAAAAAATCCTACTATAATAATAGTGATATACGTAATATTATTTAATTCAAAAAACAAAGATAAACCGAAACATATTGTTATCGGAGGTAAAGCCCAGCAGATAAAAGCAAATAATGTTGGGGTTGTAAAGTATTCTATTATTGCAGTGAGTATTTGCAAAAAACCTTTTTTTTGAGCGTCTAATGCTGCTTTGTTTTCAGCCATTTCAAATCTCCTTTAAATTTAAGTTTTTGTGTATATAGTTAATTAAAAATAATTTTTTTAATTTAGTTTTTTCAAAGAATTGTGAAATCCCAAACCCAATAGGGAACAATTCAGACTTTCTGCGTTGTATTATATAACAATAATAGAGGATATGTCAAGTTTCATACACCCCCTCCAACTTATCGTAGTCCAACCACGATATCTATCGTGGTTGGACTACGATAAGTTAAATTATTGTGATATAATGTAATTATGAGAAAACACCCTTTTGTAATTGGCGAATATTATCATATATATAATCGCGGAACTGATAAAAGAATTATTTTTAAAGATAAGTTTGATTTAGATAGATTTAAAAAATCTATAGATAAATTTAATACTTTGGAACCAATTGAACATATTCATTATAAATTGAAAAAAACTAAAAAAAGACAAAAGTTAGTAGATATTATAGTATATAGTCTAAATCCAAATCATTATCATTTTATCTTAACCCCGTTAATAGATAATGGAATTGAAAAATTTATGCATAAATTAGGGGGAGGTTATACTCGATATTTTAATGAAAAATATAAAAGATCAGGTGTTTTGTTTCAAGGTAGATTTAAATCAATTTTAATAGATTCAGATAATTATTTAATGTATTTAAGTGCTTATATTAATTTAAATAATAAAATTCATTTTTTGACTAAAAATATTTCTAAAATAGATAAAGAAAAATTATTTTATAGCAGTAGTTGGAAAGAATATATAGGAGAAAAAAAGATAAATTTTTGTAATAAAAGTATCATTTTAGATAGAAGTGACGGAGATTTTGCTGATTATAAAGAATTTGCTAAAAATGTAGTAAAAAGTGTTCTTAGTAAAAGATTGAATGATAAGTTAAAATTTAATGAAGATTTGCTAATGGAAAAAATATAATTGTTATAAAACTATCGTAGTTGGACTACGATAGTTTTAGTGGAAAAAAATGATAAGTTTTGTTAAAATATAATAATTATATATGCCGAGGTGGCGAAACCTGCCTGCCGGCAGGCAGGTTGGTAGACGCGCTCAGTCGAGCGAATGAAAAACAAACTACTTTGCTTTTCATCCAATTTTTGTAAAGCAAAAAATTTTCGTTATCGAACGATAGTGAGATAGAAAATAGGGCTAGTGGAGTTCTCCGCTAGTTTTTGATATAGTATATAAAATTAAATAAATTAGGAATGCCGGAGTGGCGAAATTGGTAGACGCGCTAGTCTTAGGAACTAGTGGAGCAATCCGTGGAGGTTCAAATCCTCTCTCCGGCACAATGAACACCACTCAACAAAAATCAGAAAATATTAGAAAGACATATTTGTTGATGTCTTTGTTTTTAATTATAGTGATTGGAATCGGATGGCTTTTTTCAGAAATAATAGGAAATTCAGATATTTTATATTTTGCAGTTGGGTTTTCTTTATTAATGAATATTTTTAGTTATTGGTTTTCAGATAAGATTGTTTTAAAAATGTCTGGAGCTAAACCGATTAAAAGAGAAGATAATAGAGAGCTTTTTGATTCTGTCGAGAGATTATGTCGACAAGCTTATTTACCCATTCCTAAAATCTATATAATGGATGATCAGTCGCTGAATGCTTTTGCAACAGGAAGAAATGCAAAAAATTCTGCCGTGGCTTTTACTCAAGGTCTTTTAAATACTTTAGATCAAAGAGAATTAGAAGGAGTAATTGCTCATGAACTTTCTCATATTCAAAATAATGATATTTTGATTTCTACTATTATTGTAGTTTTGGTAGGATTTGTTTCTCTTTTATCAGATTTCTTTTTAAGAATGTCAATTTTTGGAGGATTTAGAGATAATGAGAATAACTCAGCTGGTTCAATAATGGCTGTTGCAGGAATTGTTTTAGCTATTTTAGCTCCGTTTGTAGCAATGATAATTCAATTAGCTATCTCTAGAAAAAGGGAATTTTTAGCTGATGCTTCAGGTGCTTCTCTAACTCACAATCCTTCTGGATTAGCTAGTGCTTTAGAAAAGATTTCTTCTAACTCAATTCCTATGAAAAAAGCTTCTCAAGCGACTGCCCATTTATTTATTTCTAATCCTTATAAACGAAAAAATAAAACTAGTTTCTTGGCTAAAATGTTTATGACTCACCCTCCTGTGGAAGAAAGAATTAAGGTTTTGAGAGGAGGTAGGGTTTAAAATTTTTAATTTTTAAACATCTACTATTTCAATCGATTGGAATAGTAGATGTTTTTAAATTTAATTAAAAATATATTCTGGTATTCTGCAGAATACTAGAATAAATATATAAAACAAAAATTACACTAAATCTGTGATCGTGAATTTAATATAGTAGATTTTTTGTGGTAATTTAAAGTATTTTGAGTTAAAATTTAAGTAATTAATAATTAATAAATAGAAAGTTGAGAGTGGAGGGTAGAAGGTAGTAAAAATTTGCTTTGCAAACTTTTTTCAAGACTTTCGACGAATATATATTATGCAAAATAATAAATTATCAATGTTTGGAGTGGGGGTGATAGTAGTTTTTGTCTTGTTTTTGCTTTGGGCAGTTCCACAATATAAGGTATGGACTCAAGAATTGTCAGGAAAAGCTTTATTTAAAGAAGCTGAATGGAGTCGTCAAATTGCTGTTGAAGAAGCAAAAGCTAAAAAAGAATCTGCAATTTTAGAAGCAGAGGCCGAAATTGAAAGAGCTAAAGGAGTAGCGGAAGCTAACGACATTGTTGCTGGATCATTAGAAGGAAGTGAAGAATATTTACGATATCTTTGGATTAATGGATTGAAAACTAATGAAATGCAAGTAATCTATGTTCCTACAGAAGCAGGATTGCCTATTTTGGAAGCAGGACGACGATAATTTTTATAATTTTTGGTAAAATTATAAAAATTATCGAATTATAAATGATACCTGCCGGCAGACAGGAATTAAAAATTAAAAATTATGACGAATTTTGTCTTACAAAATTCGTCTTCGTGAATGGTTGTGAAATGAACCAGAAAATTAAAAAATAAAGCAAAAATTACTATGGTTTTATTGATAAAACTATAGTAATAAATTAAAAAAGTTAACGGCTCAACTTGTTGAGCCGTTAACTTTTTATTATGCGGAGAGAACAGGATTCGACTTCAACTCACTTAGTAAAATATTTCGTTCGTAAACTCACTCATATTTTACTAAGTGGTTCCTGTCCGGGCTCGCCAGTTAGAAAACTCGCTAACGCTCGTTTTCTCTGGCTCCGCCTTTCGAATCCTCCCTCACTGACAAGACACTTTTTTAAAATAGCTCAATCGCTATTTTAAAAAACTGTTGCGGAGAGAACAGGATTCGGTCCCCAGTTCTAATTATTTTAATTCGCTTCGCCTGCTTGCCGGCAGGCAGGCTCCTAAAATAAAAAGAACTCTTGACCTCGGCGTTCAAATTTTTCTTTCGCTATCGCTACAGAAAAATATATTCACTTTTTTCGAATCCTTTACTCTCTTTAGTATGTTGTCAATTTAAAATACCTTAATAGGTATTTTAAATTATCAATGCGGAGAGAACAGGATTCGAACCTGCGGTGCCTTTCGGCACGCTCGCTTTCCAAGCGAGTACCTTAAACCACTCAGCCATCTCTCCTAAAATATTATGTTTATTATACTAAATTTACAAATTTTATAAAGTAAAAACATTGAAGTAAATATAAATTACAAATATACTTCTTTTATATAAGAGTTTAAATTAAAACTACTTTTGTTGCTAAGAGATTCAAATAAAAGATTCATCATTTCATAAAAAATTTTAACAATTTCTTTATCAGTTATTATAATTGCTTTTTTATTTTTTTGGTTTGCAAAAGTGATGAATTTTTTAGTTGATATGATTTCTCCGTATCCGTTAAAACTATCATTTGAAAACATTTTTACACCTAAAGTTCTACCAAGATGAGATTCTATTAAAGACCTTTCTACTTTTTCTAAAGCTTCTAGAGCTTTTTTATTTATTATTACTTTTAAAATAAACCTTCTCTTTTTGGATATACGATGGTTATTTTTAATAAATGTTTTGTAAAAATTTTTAAAATTATTTTGTGCAGCCATACTCCCTTGTATTCCAAAAATTGTTGAGTTTTTAGGAAGGGTCAGTGATCGATTATAAACATTAACAAAATCTTTTCCTTTATATATTTGAAAAAGTTTTTTTGAGTTAAAAGGGGTGACTTTTAAACTCCACATTGATTTTTTGCCTTTAATTGTTTTTTTAACAAGCCCTAAATTTTGAAGCTTAGAAAGTCTATATTGAATTGTTGTTCTGGATAAATTAATTTTCCTTGCTATTTCAGAAGGATATGAGGGCTTTTTATCAAGAAATTTTAATATTGTTTTATCTATTTTAATCATTCTTTAATAATACTATTGACGAACTATTTGTCAATAGCGGTAGAAAATAGCTTCAAATTAAAGGTTATTTTTAAATACATAATTTATCGCTATTTTTTTTATTGATTATGATAAAATATTTTTATGGATACAGCTTATATATATTTGTTAATTTATCTAGCTATAGTTGGATATATTACATACAAATCCTCTAAAAAGAAAAAAGAGAGTGAATATATGAACAGTTCTAAAAGCTTATCTACTTGGGAGTCAACCTGGACTACTTTTGCATCGCTCCTTACAGGATATAATTTTATTTTAGGTGTAACTTTTTCATATTTATTTGGCTTTTGGTATTTAATGGCTTTTGTTGGCGCAGGATTTGCTTTTGTTGTTTTGTATTTTCTTTTTAGAAATGAATTGTCTTTACTTCAAGAAAAATATAATTTATTTTCTATAGGAGATTATTTTGGAATTAAATATGGTATTTTTTCTAAAAAATTTGTGAATATAATATTAACCGTGTCATTGTTCTTGTTTTTAATATTACAGATATTTGTAAATACTAATCTTTTTTCAACCTTACTGGGTTCGGGTAAATTAATATCTCTTGTAGTTACTACAGGAATTGTTTGTTTATATTTGTGGTTTGGTGGTTTTAATACTTCAATTAAAACGGATATTTTTCAAGGAATTTTAATGCTTCCTATAATTTTAACAATTTTCTTTTTTCCTTTTAGCTTTACTTTAGAAAAGATACCCTCTGCTTTTGATTTGTCACAGTTTTGGTTTGCTGTGGGATTAGCATTTCTTCAATTTCTTAGTTTATTAGCACAACCAGAAAGTTTCCAAAGGATTTTTGCTGTTAAAAATTCTAAAATATTAAAAAAAAGTTTAGTCTATTCATTTTTAATGCTTATTTTGGTAGCTGGATCAATTGCTTATCTTGGCATTAATTTTAAATTTGCAGGAATAATAATGGATCCTTCAAATTTGTTTGTTGAAGGAGTTCTTGGAGTTGTCCCTCAATGGCTTGGATCATTTCTTGTTATTTCTCTTATCGCTGCTTTTATGGGAGCTATAGATTCAAGTGCTTTTGCTCTAGGAGTTTTATTTTCTCGTTCTCGTGATACTGCTTCTGCCTATGCAGTTAAACAGACAAGATTATTTACAGTTGGTAGTATTGTTGTAGCAGCTTTTGCCTCTTGGTATTTATTTTCGTTTTTGTCAGCTGTTTTTGCTCTTATCTCTTTGATATCGATCGTAGGAATGGCATTATTGATTTCTTTAATTTTTGAGGTAACAGAAAAAGAAATAATTATTTTTCTTGTCTCAGGAGTAGTAGTTTACTCTTTAGGTTTGTTAATGAATTTTATAACTAATAATCCTTTGACATCGTTAATTCCAAGTGTGGCTGGATTGATTATATTTTTAATTATTCATTTTTATGTTAAATATGAAATATTATTTAAGAATTAAAGTTTTATAAAATAAAAAAGCATCGGCGAAGCCGATGCTTTTTCTAACTACCTAAAAACCTTCCGCCAGTTGGCGGATACCTAATTTCTAAATTTACATTTGCTTGAAATAAATATAGAAAACATAAATTCCTGGAACTATGAAAGTTATTAAAAGAATGTAGGTATAATTTAGCCAAAATTCTGACCAATAAGAACCTATCAAGATTCCGGCAGAAACAACAGCTAACTCATAAAGAGCTGCTTGCCACCATTTAAAACAAAAATTATGAAACATAAAAATGAGTTAAAAGTTTATAAAGCCTGTTTGCCGGCAGGCAGGTTAAAAGTTAAAAGTTTTTGTTGCAAAAATTTACAGAGTAAATTTTTAACTTTATGAACTTTACAAACTTTATGAACTTTTTACTAAGTTGTTAATTAATAATAATCTTTTTTCTTTTGTATCAATTTAATTATATATTAAATATTTAAAATATTTTTGGTTAAGGTGGGGATAATTATATAAGTATTTAGACTAACTACCCCAGTTAACTGGGGTAGTTAGTCTAAAATATTTGGTTAGTAGAGATAGATTTCGATTTCGCCAAACTTTGTTCTTAAATCTGCCTGCCGGCAGGCAGGTCTGTTATCTTAAATTTGTCTTTTGTTCAAACAGAAGGCTTTGACTTTACTTTTTTATTTAGATGTATTCTGTCGGTTTATCCACAGTTTTTTTGTTGATAGTTGATGTAAAATAGTAGAGTAACAAAAAAATAAAGATTATTAAATTTTACTAAAACTGTTAAGAAATATGTCAAAAAACACAAAAAAAGGCGCAAAAAAACAAAATTTAGTTAAGAAAGTGCAAAAAAGAGATGGTTCTATAATTGATTTTAATTTAGAAAAAATAACAAATGCTGTTTATAAAGCAATGTTGGCTAACGAAGAAGGAACAACTGAAGAAGCCAAATTAATTGCTAATAAAATTTATTTAGATTTAGTAAAAATTTCTAAAAGACACAAGACTTTTATTCCTAACGTAGAAGGGATTCAAGATGCGGTAGAAAATGAATTAATGCAAAATGATTTTGTTAAAACTGCCAAGGGATATATTTTATATCGACAAGAACGAGCTAGACTTAGAGATTTAGGAATAAGAGTTCCTGAAAAAGTAAAGAAATTAGTTAAAGAAGGAAAACAATATTTTAGAAATCCATTAGCTGAATTTGTTTATTATCGTTCTTATTCAAAATGGATAGAAGAAGAAGGAAGAAGAGAAACTTGGATAGAGACTGTAGACAGATATTTGGATTTTATGAAAGAAAATTTAGGTGATAAATTAAAACCAGCTGAATATAAAAAAATAAAAGAATTTATTTTAAATCAAAAATCCATGCCTTCTATGAGATTATTTTGGAGTGCCGGAAAAGCTGCTAGAAGATGTAACGCTTGTGCTTATAATTGTTCGTATATTGCTCCTTCAGAATTACAAGATTTTGGAGAAATTATGTATTTGTCCATGTGTGGTTGTGGAGTTGGTTTTAGTGCTGAAAGTTATAATGTACAAAAACTTCCTCAAATCAAAATTCATAATGGAAAATTGAAAATGAGAAAAACTCACGTAGTGGAGGATTCTAAAGAAGGTTGGGCAGATGCTTTTGTTTATGGATTGAAAACTTGGTTTGCAGGAGAAGATGTACAATTTGATTATTCAAAATTAAGACCAGAAGGAGCTAAACTTAAAACAATGGGAGGAAAAAGTTCAGGTCCTGATCCTTTAAAAAATTTGATTGACTTTACACGAGATAGAGTTTTAAAAATGCATGGGAAAAGATTATCTAACTTAGATGTACACGATATTGTCTGTAAAATTGGAGAAGTGGTAGTATCTGGAGGAATGAGAAGGACAGCTTTAATTTCTCTTTCTGAATTAGATGATAGTGAAATGAGATTAGCTAAGAGTGGGCAATTTTATTTAAATAACGCTCAACGGTCAATGGCTAATAATTCAACAGCTTATAATGAAAAGCCAGCAGCTTCTGATTTTATGGATGAATGGGTGGCCTTGATGAAAAGTGGAACAGGGGAAAGAGGAATCTTTAATAGAAGTTCTTTAGGGAAACAAATACCTGAAAGAAGAAAAAAGATTTTTAATAAATATATGGAAGATTTTGGAGTAAACCCTTGTGGAGAGATAAATATTCGATCTAAACAATTTTGTAATTTGAGTGAATTAGTAGCTCGACCAGAAGATACTGAAAAAACTTTGTTAGAAAAAGCTGAAATTGCTGCTTTATTAGGGACTTATCAAACTACTTTAACTAATTTTGGATATTTGTCTAAAGGTTGGAAAAATAATTGTGAAGAGGAAAGATTATTAGGAGTTTCTATTACTGGACATTGGGATTGTCCTGCTGTGCAAGATCCTAAGATTTTGAAAAAAATAAGAAATAGAGTAATAAAAGCTAATGAAAAATACGCAAAGAGATTTGGAATAAATCCAGCTACGAGTGCTACTTGTGTAAAACCTTCAGGAACAGTTTCTCAATTAGTAGATTGTGCTTCTGGTATGCATCCACGACATTCACAATATTATATTAGAAGAATTAGAATTTCAGCTACAGATTCTTTGTTTAAAATGTTGAAAGATCAAGGAGTGCCTTATCATCCAGAAAATGGCCAAGCTAAAGAAACGGCTAATACTTATGTTTTTGAGTTCCCAGTGAAAGCTCCTTCAAGATCTAAAATTTTTAAGAATGATTTAAGTGCCATGGATCAATTGGAACATTGGAAAATGGTTAAAGAGAATTTTACTGAACATAATCCATCTGTAACTGTTTCTGTTTCTGATAATGAGTGGATTAAAGTGGCTAATTGGATTTATAAAAATTGGGATATTGTAGGAGGTTTGTCTTTTTTGCCTAGAAATGATTTTGTTTATACTTTAGCTCCATTTGAAGAAACTGATAAAAAGACTTACGAAGAAATGGGAAAGAGGTTTAAAGGAATTGATTTTTCTAAAATTGTTACTTATGAACAAGAAGATGAGACAGAAGGTTCAAAAGAATATGCTTGTGTAGCTGGACTTTGTGAAGTTTAGAAAATATAAATAAAACAAAGGCAGTTCTGTGATGAACTGCCTTTTTAAATAGAATTTAATTAGATTTACTTATCTTTTGATATATTATATTTTTCGTATATTTCATCTAAAATATTCCATTGACCTCCTCCTACAATAGATGGTATTTCTAATTTTAATACTAAATCCATTCCAGTCCAGAAAGTAAGTCTATTTTTCTTCTTGTTGATAATTTTTTTAATATTTTCATATTTACCTAAGCTAATATCAAAAGATATCCTCTTAACTGTAGATTCACTTACTTTTAATAGTTTAGATATTTTATATTTGCTTATGTTCTCTTGAAGCATAAAAATAATAGATAATCGTTTAGCCAAAACAATTTTTTCAGATTCTCCTAACAAATCATTCAAAAAACTCTTAGTGGAATAACTTGTTTCTAATCTAGCTACTGTATCTACTAATCTTTTATTAATTTGATTTAATGTTTTTTTATTTAATTTTTGTTTAGAAACTCGAGCCATATTAAAGATATATTATATATTACCGAAACTATTTTCTATTTATTATAACATATTACTCCAATCGATTGGAGTATTTTAATTGTTAAATTTTTGGAGTATTTAAATTTAAATTTTTAAAATTATAAAAAAAATTATAAACAAATATCAAGTCAATACTTTTTTACTCCAATCGATTGGAGTATTTGGTTGATTTTAATGTATGAATAGTAGGATTTGTTTGTTGATTGGTAGACTTAAACCTGGGACCTCATAGTGGATCATGAATGGCATGCATTCATCACTCTAATCCTGAGTAGAAATTTTGTGCGAATGGTAGGACTCGGTCACTCTCGTGGATATTTTATTTCGCAAGCTCATAAAATATCTCACTCCCTTGACCTCCACTCGGCGATTCGACTCTTTCGCTTCGCTACAGAGTCGGCTTCGCATCGCCTCGGTTCGAGTCCTACATCGCAGTAAAACAAAAATCACTCAAACACTATCGTGTTGAGTTCTTTTGTTTTATGTGCGAATGGTAGGACTCGGTCACTCTCGTGGATATCAGTGATGCGCTCTAACCACCTGAGCTACATTCGCATATTTTTTGAATTATATACTATTTCTTATAATTTTTCCATATTTTTCTGGTATAATAATGTGAATATGCAGGTAGATAAAAATTTGAAAAAAATTATAAACAAAGCTGAAAAAACATATAAAAGAATTGGGGAAATTTACTGCCCTTATTTTAAAGAAAAAGTCTCTTTTAATGACAAGGGGATTAAACATTTAAAATTTAAATCTGAAAGTAAAGCTCGTGAAAGAAAAGATCAATATATGCGTTTAAAAAATATCCACATCGCTCCTTTAGTTGTAGAAAGAAGCTCAACTCTTCAAGAAATTCATAGTAAAAAAATCTTTGTTAAAGTTCGTACGAATACAAGAAAAGAAGAAATATTAAAACAAGCTACTTATTATGGGTTTGTAGCTATCATAGAAGATGGAAATTTCAATAAAAGAGTTAAAGTAATCATTAGACAGATTGAAGGTGGAAATAAACACTTTTGGAGTGTAATTCCTTTCTGGAAAAGTAATAAAGAATTAAAACTATTTTCTGGAAATTTAGAAGAAGACTAAAAAACACCAGCTAGAAGCTGATGTATTTTAGTTGTGTTTGGTTACAGTTTGATAACATATACCGTGACGGGGTAAAGACCCCCCCAAACACAGCTTAATTATACATGTTATTAAATTATAAGACAAGAGCTTATATACATTTTATTAAAAAATATGAAAAAGGAAAATTTACAAAAAGAAATAGAGAAATTAGAACAAGAAATGACTAAAGTTGATTTTTGGCAAGATAAAAATCGAGCTCAGTCTGTAATAAAGCAAATAGAAGAATTAAAATTACAAATTGAAGGAAAGGGAAAATATGATAATGGAAATGCTGTTATTACTATTTTTTCAGGAGCCGGAGGGTTAGATGCTGAAGATTTTTCAAGAATTTTATATAAAATGTATTATAAATTTGCTGAAAATCAAAATTGGCAAATTTTTTTGTTGCATAAAAATGAAAATGAACATAAAGGATTTAGAAATATCACTTTTGAAATACAAGGTAAAGGAGTTTATGGAAAATTAAAAAATGAATCAGGTGTACATCGACTTGTACGACTTTCACCGTTTAATGCTAATCAAAAAAGACATACTTCGTTTTCAATGGTGGAGGTGATTCCTAAATTTGAAAAAATAGGGCAGATAGAAATTGCTGAGAAAGACTTGAAGATAGAATTTTCTAAGTCTAGTGGCCCAGGAGGACAAAATGTAAATAAAAGAGATACTGCAGTAAGAATAGTACATTTACCAACTAATGTATCTGTTCATATTGACTCTGAGAGAACTCAAGGGGCTAATAAAGAAAAAGCTTTAGGAATCTTAGAAGCAAAATTATTCAAAAAATTAGAAGAAGAAAAATTAGAAAAAGAAGATTTAGCCAAAATATCAAAAACAACTAGTGTGGAATGGGGAAATCAGATTCGTTCTTATGTTTTCCATCCATATCAAGTGATTAAAGATCATCGTTCGGGAGTAGAAATTAGGGATATTGATAAAGTAATTGAAGGTGGAGAGATAGATAAATTAATTATTTTGAAATAAGTTTAGATTTTAAATTTAATGATTTATAAAATGACTATTTATTATTTTAATTCTCAATTTACAACCAAAAATTGTTAAATATAATTTTCAAACAAGAAAATCTAATATATAATTTGGTTGCAAATATGTTTATTTTTTGCTAAACTCTTGGCTATGATAAAAGAAAAAACAAACAAAATTAATGTTGATTCAACTCAAATTGAGAAGATGTTTGAGGCTGGAGCTCATTATGCTTATACTAAAACAAAA
Organism: uncultured Candidatus Saccharibacteria bacterium; assembly: GCA_964486155.1. Taxonomy (GTDB): domain Bacteria; phylum Patescibacteriota; class Minisyncoccia; order Phycocordibacterales; family UBA12079; genus JAHITU01. The sequence continues at coordinate 14,086 of CAZAKQ010000004.1, forward strand.
AGACATCCTTCTGCAAAACCTTTTATTTTTGGAGATAAAAACAATACAGAAATTTTTGATTTAGAAAAAACTTTTGTTTCTTTACAAGAAGCTAAAGAATTTATTAAATCTTTATTTGAGAAAGCAGGAACTCAAATATTGTTTGTAGCTAGTAAAAGTGAAGCATCTGAAATAGTTAAATCAATAGCTGAAGGAATTGAAATGCCTAATGTTTATAATCGTTGGGTTGGAGGAACTTTGACTAATTTTGAAATGACTAAGAAAAGAATTGATTTATATTTAAAATTAGTTGATGAAAGAGAGAAAGGGGACTTAATGAAATATACAAAAAAAGAAAGATTGCAAATTGATAAAAAAATTGCAAAATTAGAAACAAAATTTGCCGGTATTTCTAATATGAAAACTTTACCAGCAGTTATATTTGTAGTTGATCCAAAATATGAATCAGTGGCTGTAAAAGAAGCTTTAACAAAAAATATACCAGTAATAGCTTTAGCTAATTCAGATTGTAATATAAAAACTATAGATTTTCCTATTTTAGCTAATGATGCTGCTGGTGAAAGTATTAAATTATTTACAGAAGAAATCGCTTCTGTTTGTAAAAGTACAACAAAAAAAGAAGGAGAATCAAAATCATAGATTTTGAATTAAAAATTATAAATTTTAGATTTTAAATTTAAAAAATCATAGGTTGGTTTTTTAAGTCTAAGTATTTAATAAATTAAATTATGATAACAACAGAACAAGTAAAAGAATTAAGAGATAAAACAGGTATTTCTATTATGCAATGTAAAAAAGCTTTGGAGGAAGCAGGAGGGGATATGGAAAAAGCAATTATTTTGTTGAGTAAAAAGTCTAAACAAATAGCAGAAAAAAAATCAGATAGAACTCTTGGTTCAGGAGTGGTTAGTTCATATGTCCATGCTGGAGGTTCAGCAGGAGCAATGGTAGAATTGTTATGTGAAACAGATTTTGTTGCTAAAAATGAAGATTTTCAAGCTGTGGCCTATGATATAGCGATGCAAGTAACAGCTACAGCTCCTCAATTTTTGAAAAAAGAGGAGATTTCTGAAGAAGTAAAAAAGAAAGCGGTTGAAGTATTTGAAAAAGAAGTTGAAGATAAGCCTGAGGAAATGAGAGAAAAGATATTGCAAGGAAAATTAGATGCACATTTTAAAAATAGTGTTTTGTTAGAACAAGAATTCATAAAAGATCCTAGTAAAAAAATTGGTACTTTAATTGAAGAGGGAACTCAAAAATTTGGAGAAAAAATTGAAATAGGTAATTTTACTCGTTTTTCAATAAATTAAATTTTTATTTAAAAATTAAAAAAAATGTAGAGTAGATTTTTTTTTAAATAAGTTGAAACTTAATAAAAATGTTTTATTTAATATCAATTGTATTAATAACAGCAATACTCATAATATTAATGATAGGCTTTAGGAGTTATCGATTAACATTTTGGATGAATTTTGTAAATTCAAATTTTATAGAAAAAATGGATGTTTTTTTAGAAAAAAAAATTGAAGTAGCTAAAAAAACTACCAAAAATAATTTTATAGTAACTAGAAAGATTTTAGCAGTATTATCTTTAGAAGTTACAAAATTTATTGTAAAAATTAAGAATTTATTTAACTTAGTTTTTAAAGATATAATTAAAAAAACAAATAATCAATTAGGAAAAATATATGAACAAAAAGTAGCAAGACAGCCTTCTGATTATTTAAAAAATATAGAACAACATAAAAAAGAAACAGTAATAGAAAGAGAGGATTTTTGATTTCATTTTTGATTTAAATATGATAATATAATTAAGCATCAAGCCACCTTAGCTCAGTTTGTGGAGTTCAAAACGATAGTTTTGAAAGTTTTGTCAAAACCGTTGCTCTCGTTGGTTGTTAATATAAAATTGAAAATAAAATAAATTGTAAAATAATTAGCCACCTTAGCTCAGTTGGTAGAGCAACGGTTTTGTAAACCGTAGGTCATCAGTTCGACTCTGATAGGTGGCTCATCTTAGCTCTGTTGGTGGAGTTGAAAGCGACTAGCTTTCAAAGTTTTGTATAAATAGCAGGAGTCAGTTCGACTCTGATAGGTGGCTCATTAAAAAATTAGTCCAGCTTTGCTGGATTTTTTTAATGAACCACCTGAAAAAATACGTAGTATTTTTTAAGAGTCGAAAGGCGGAGCGGTCTACAATTTAATATTTTCCAGCTCTAAACTGGAAAATATTAAATTGTCGCGAGCCGGGGTTGATAGTACTTATTATTTTTGAGTGCGAAGCACGAAAAAAATAATTAGTAACTAGTAACCGACTCTGACGGAATTTGACTTAATATGTTATTATTATTTTGCATAATGGGACAAGATTAATGTTGATAATTACCTTATTACATTATATCTTGTTCCATTTTGTTTAGTATATCCATAAACTTAATTTATTTATAAAACTATTTTTTCCAAAAGTTTATTTCTTTTATAAATTTCTCTGAATTTTTTGAAAGTCTTATAGTATGTTTTGTTTTTCCGTTAGCTTGTTTAAGTTTTTGTAAATTTGGTGAATATCCAAGATCTGTCATCATATTAAATACATCTTCACTTAGATTAGGAACTATATTTACAAAATTTACCATTATATATTTACGGTCTTTATAAATTGAACCGTCTGTTTGAAATAAACCTCTAAGACATTCTTTGCTTAACTTTGTATCTTCTTTTATCCAACTAGGAACTGAAACATTTTGTTTATCTTTTGATCCTTTTTCCCATTTCCATAACAATTTTTCCCAATGATTTGAATAAGATCTAATGTCAACACAATTTTTACGATTTATTGAAGATATTTTATTCTGGGGTAGTAATAAAGATAAACTGTTCTTTACATGCTCAATAAGCATAGGGTATTTTTTATCACAAGAAATTCTTAAACGAATAGCTCGTTTATTTGAATTAGAAAGATTTCCATCTCCGAGAGCTACTCCAATGATATAAGCTTGTAATTTTTTATTAGAATTAAGATCTAATTTTCTAAAATAAGACATCGAGTACCTGAGGTGGGAGTCGAACCCACATGGATTTCTCCACACGATTTTGAGTCGTGCGCGTAAACCAATTCCGCCACTCAGGCATAGTTTTATTATATAGTATTTGTTAAATTTTTCAATAATTTAATTTTTATGTTAGAATAAGAGACATTAAAACATTAAAACAAAGAAAAATTTGCGAAGCAAATTTTTCTCCTAATTACCTAATTTACTAATTCACTAACTAACTAAACAATGTCTTATCATCAAAATAATTCAATCTACTGGATAGAAGTAGAAAAAATAAACCCTAATCCTTTTCAACCAAGACGAGAATTTGATCATTTAAAATTAAATTCTCTTTCTGAATCAATTCGTCAATATGGAGTATTGCAACCATTGGTAGTAACTCGTAAAGAAGAAGTTAAAGAAGACGGAGGTTTGAATACTATTTATGAATTAATTGCTGGAGAAAGAAGATTAAGAGCATCAAAATTAGCAGGATTAGTACAAGTTCCTGTAATTATTCGTGATGAAGGAGATGATGATGCAATGAAGTTAGAATTAGCTATTATAGAAAATTTGCAACGAGAAGATTTAAATCCAATAGATAGAGCCAAGGCTTTTCAACAATTAATAAAAGAGTTTAATTTAAAACATGTGGAAGTAGGTAAGAAAATAGGAAAGAGTCGAGAATATGTTTCAAATACAATGCGATTGTTAATGTTGCCAGAAGAAATTATGGAAGCCGTAGCTACAGGTCATATTTTAGAAGGACATACTAGACCTATTTTGATGTTAAAAGATAGACCTCAAGAACAAATGACTTTATATAAAGAAATTATTTACAAAAAACTTTCAGTAGCAGATTCCGAAAAAATAGCAAGAAGAATAGCTTATGATAAAGTAAGAAAAAAAGATTTAGCTGTTGATCCTGTTATAATTGAATTTGAAGAAAAATTAGCTGAAACTTTAGGAACAAGAGTACAAATAGAAAAGAAAAAAATAGGAGGAAAAGTAGTAATTGATTTCTTTACAAATGAAGATATTGAAAAAATGTTGGCTGTTCTTAAAAATGAAATAAATGGAAGAAGAGATCCTAACGAGTCAATGTATGAGTTTGAAAAAAATAATCCTGAATTCATTCAAAAAGAGAGAGAAAATCTAGTCAATAATAATGATGATACTTTTGCTTCAACTAAAGAAGAGGAGGAAAGTGAAGAAGAATTATATTCTTTGAAAGATTTTAGTCTTTAAAAAGTAAAATATAAAAATATAAAGAATTTATGGAATCTAAAAAAGGAAGGTTCTATTATGGAACAGAGAAAAGATCAAAATTAATACAATAATAAATAGTAGAAGTTTCCACGAAAGAGAAATTTGGTTTATCAAGATTGGAAAAAATATAGGATTTGAACAAAATGGAAAAGGTAATCAGTTTTTAAGACCAGTTATAGTTTATAAGAAGTTCTCTAAAAATATTTTCTTAGGAATTCCATTAACTTCTATAAAAAAAGACGGAAGATTCTATTTTTCATTTGAATTTAAAAAGAAAATTAGTTCAGCTTTATTGTCACAAATTAGGCTATTTGATACAAAGAGATTGTCTTATTTAGTAGGAAGAATGAGTAAACGAGATTTTAGAGAAACTAAAGAAAAACTTATTGAATTGCTTCAATAAGTTTTTCTTTAACTCCCGAAGGAGAGGGGACTAGATGTCCATTTATACTTTAATAATATCAAGAGAATAAAAAAAGTCAAGTAAAATAAATAAAATGATTTTCAAAATAAATAAAAAAATAAAAGATAAGTTAGGAAGAGCTGGTATATTAGAAACTCCATCTGGAAAAATTGAAACTCCTGCCTTTGTAACTGTAGGAACTAAAGCCACTGTTAAAGCTTTAACCCCTGAACAATTAAAAAATATTGGTTCTCAAGTTGTTTTAGCCAATACTTATCATTTATATTTACAACCTGGGGATGAGCTCTTGAAAAAAGCAGGGGGTTTTGCTAAATTTATGAATTGGAATGGCCCAACAATGACTGATTCAGGAGGATTCCAAGTTTTTTCTTTAGGAGATGCTTGGGGGACTTCAGTAACCAAAATAGCTCAAAAACAAGAATTATTAGAAAAAAATCAACTACTTGGGGGTGCTACCCCCAAGTTAGGATCATTAGTTAAGATTGATGAAGATGGAGTAGATTTTAGGTCAGTTATTGACGGATCAAAACATCGTTTTACGCCTGAAAAATCAATTGAAATACAACATAATATAGGAGCTGATATAATCTTTGCATTTGATGAATGCACCTCTCCACAGGCCAATTTTGGCTATCAAAAGGAAGCTATGGAAAGAACCCATCGTTGGGCAGAAAGAAGCTTAAAACAACATAAAAAATTAGGAATTTCAGAAGCTACAGGAAAACAACAAGCTTTGTTTGGAATAGTTCAAGGAGGGCGATTTGAAGATCTACGAAAAGAATCTGCAAAGACAATTTCTGAGATGGATTTTGACGGTTTCGGAATCGGTGGTTCTTTTGACAAAAAAGATATGGATACTGCTGTGGGTTGGGTGAATGAAGTTTTGCCTGAAGAAAAACCTCGGCATTTATTAGGGATAGGAGAGCCAGAAGATTTGTTTGGAGGAATTGAAAATGGGGTAGATTTATTTGATTGTGTTACTCCGACTAGAATAGGAAGGAACGGAACTTTATTTACTCAAAATGGAAAAATAAATATTTTGAATGCAAAATTTAAAGAAGATTTTTCTAAAATAGATGAAAATTGTGACTGTTATGTTTGTCAAAATTATACTAAAGCTTATTTATCACATTTATTTAGATCTAAAGAAATGTTAGCTGGAACTTTAGCTTCAATTCATAATTTATATTTTATAGTCAATTTGGTTAAAAAAATTCGTCAATCAATTTTAGATGAAAATTTTTTGGAATATAAAAAAGATTTTTTAAACAGATATAAGAAATAATTTTAAATTTCTAATTTTCAATTTCTAAATGAAACAATGAAAATTTGCGAAGTAAATTTTTTTTTCTAACAACCTAATATCTAATTTCCTAAAAACTAATTAATTATCCACAATTAAGGTCTTGAATTATTTTTTAAATATAAGTTATAATGTTTTTCGTTAATTAATAGGTAACAAAAAAAGATTTAAATTTAAAGATTTAGGATACAGAATTTATTTATTAAAAATTAATTTTTCCTAAATATTAATATTTAATATCTAAATAATTAAATAGTTATGGAAAACGAAGAGACAAATAATATAGAAGAAAATTCTATTGAAGAAGTTATTAGCCCTTCAGATGAAGATATAGTTAGTGGAGGAGATGGTGCGACGGAAGAAACCTTTAATGAAGATTTAGAAGATGAAGTAGCTCCTGTAGATGAAGCAAGTGGAGAAAATATATCTTTTGAAGATGAGAATGAAGATGAAGAAGATGATGAAATTGAAATGGATTCTTATGACGATGAAGATGAAATGTAAAAATTAAAATAAAAAACAACAGATTAAATAAATCTGTTGTTTTTTATTATCAACGTAGTGCGAGAGTAATAGAAAGATGTAGCGAAGCGAGTTCCTACAATACCTTGTTAGCTTGTTGTGAGGAATTTTTATTTATTAAATTATTAAAATTAAACTTGCTTTATTTTTATAAATTAAGGTAAAATATAGGAAATGGACAAGAATTATTAATTATTAGTTAAAAATTTAAAAATATGAAAAATAATTTATTATATATAATAATTTTTTCTTTAGTTTTTTGGGGAGCTATAACAGTTCAAGCTGAAGAGGAAATAATCCCTGTTTTAATTAACGAGGAAATTCCTGAAATAGAATTGATTGCAGAACCAATTTTAGATGAAGTTTTGGAAGAGCCTGAATTAATAAAGGAGGAGGTTTTAGAAGAAGTTAAAAAGATTAAAAAACCTTCAAATTTGGGGCTATGGTGGACAAGCATTAAGGAAAATTTAACTATGGCTATTACTTTAAATCCTGAAAAAAAGGTAGAGAAAGCAATGGCTTTTGCTGAAAAAAGAATGGAAATAGCTGAAAGTTTTGCTCAAAATGCATTAACTGAAGCCGAACAAATTCAAGCTGAAAAAATGATGGAAAAAGCTAATTCTTTTATTGAGAAAGCTGAAGCTAAAAAAGATATTATAACAGAAAAGGTTCAACAAAAATTAGAAGAAAATAAAAGACGAATAGAAATTCATAAAGCTAAAGTTAAAGAATACACTGAAGAAAAAATTGAGTTAATTCAAAAAATCAAAGAAGGAGATGAAAATGCTAAAACTTTGTTGATAGAATTAAATAATGACAGAAAAGAGGCTTTTGAAATTATAAAAGAAGAAAATAGGTTAAGAATGGAGTCTAAAAAATTAGAAATAGATGAGAAGATAAGGGAAAAAAAAGAATTTTTAGAAGAGAAAGCTAATTCAGGAGATGAAAAAGCTCAAAAGGCTTTGGAAGAGTTGAAACAACAAGAAGAAAAATATATACAGCGAAGATTAGATATTGAAAATAAAAAGATGTTGTTGCAAGAGAAAAAAGAAAAAAATATAGAAAAAGCTCAAGACAAAATTGAAGAAATGACGGTAGGTAATGATAAAGATGAACATGGCTGTATCGGTTCTGCTGGATATCTTTGGTGTGAGAGTAAAGAGAAATGTCTACGACCTTGGGAATCAGATTGGGATAATTCTTGTGGTTTTAAAAAAGAAATAAAGAAAAGAATAAATAATGAAGTCAAAGAAATAGTTCCTGTAATAAAAGAGAATGTTAATTCTACAGGAAATTTTGTTCCTAAGAAAATTAAAGAAAGGGTAAGAACAATTACTCCTATGGTTGAAAAAGAACTAATACCTTTAGTTGAAGAAGAAATAGAGAATGTGAAAGAAATTATTCCTGTCGTTGAATCTGAATTAAAAAATACTATACCTGAATTAATTTCACCGGCTCAGCCATTAGATAATATGGTAAATACAGAAGTAGAAAATATAAAATCATTTTTAAACATAGAATAATTAAATAAACAAAAAACTTACTGAGGGGTCCAACCCCTCAGTAGTTTTTAAGAAAGGTTTTTGGGAATTTTAGTGGATTTTGGTTTATTATTTAAATAATATTATTAATATTAATAAATAAAAAAGATGTCGTGCAAAGCACGACATCTTTTTTAAAATCTTAATTAAAAGTTAAGCTTTATTAACATTTACAGCATTCAATCCTTTAGGACTTTCTGTAACTTCAAATGTTAAAGCATCTCCTTCTTCAAGACTATCAAATTCTGCATTCACTAACTCGTTTGAATGAAAGAAAACATCTTTATCTTCTCCTTCTCGAGAAATGAAACCGAATCCTTTGTCTTTTACAAGACGAGCAATAGTTCCTTTTTCCATACTTTAATTTAAAAAATTAAATCTATTAAAAATCAAATTTTATAAGACACTGTAGGAAACTACGACTCTGTCCCAATAACATCTCCGATTTGAATGTTGTTATTCTATAATATAGTATATTTAATGTCAAATCAAAATCCGTTAACCTGTTAACAAAAAATTATTGTTTTTGTTCTACTATTCCAGTTAACTGGAATAGTAGATGTTTTTAGAATTTAGTAAATGAAAAATTAAAACAAGATCTACTTAATATATTAAAATATATTAAGTAGATTTTTTAAATAAAATGATTCACTTTTAGTTATTTTTTCTTTCTATTTGTTTTTTTCTTGGCTAGCATTTCTTTTTTAATTGCTAGTCTTTTCGCTGTTTTTTTAGAACGAGATGTTTTCTTTTTATCTAATCCTGTTTTTCTTTTTGCCATTAATTTAGGTAGTTAGGATATTAGAAAATTAGGCAGTTATAAAAAAATATAAAATAATTTTTCTTTCTACTTTTCACTCTTTACCTCCTACTTGTTTATTTATTAATAGACATTAGTTTAACCTTTTTTATTTTAATTTTCCACTTATTTTTAATAAATTATTAATAATTTAAGACTAGAACTGAAAAGACAAATATAGATTGTTTTTGTATGATATTTAGAGTATAGTGTAATTTTAAGTTCTTTGAAAAAAGAATGGTTAAAAATTAGACTAACGGGATTAATATAAGATTGAAGAAATAAGGTTGCTCTTCCTTTTTTCGTTTTAAGTAAAATAGTTTTTGAATATTAACTATGTTGTTTAAAATAAATCTTAACGTTTTGTGCAGCGTTAATGTACAACGTCAGGCACTATGTTAAGTGCTAATAAGTACGAAACTGCTTTCTGATATCGGACGGCGGATTAAAAGGAGTAGGGTACATCCTGGGGATTCTCCCCAGCCCCCGTTATTTCATTAACTGGAGATTGTTTGACCTTCGGAAAGGTGATTTTCTTAAGCTTTCGCTGTATGGGAGGATAGCTCCTTTGTAAATATTAATTGTAAAATTATTTACCAAGGAAAGGTCTCATACATCTGAGCGCAACGGGTATCCGGGCACCCATTAAGTCTAAAAGTCCTCATATCAGATATTTTAAAATCTGATATGAGGACAACCATTTAACAATTAAATAAAAATCTAAGATTTTAAACGTTAAGGAGGCAAAAATGTCTAACAGCAAGTATAAACTTCAGACAATGGAGTCAGTTGCCCTTGATGTTCAATTTAGATGGACTCTTGGGCTTTTGGCAAAATACTTAAAGATAACAAAAAAATCTTTGAGAAAAGCTAAAAAGATTTTGGATGCTCCAGAATTTAAAGATCTTGTTAAGGTAAAAAAGAAACTAGTGAATATGACTTTTAATTTTGGTTATTTTAGTTACTATAAGGTAATTAAAAAGAAAAGACGTCATATTTTGGCACCTCATCCGGCTTTGCAAGAAGTCTTATGGGTGATTAGTCAAAAAATAGTTGAACTTAGTCCAGCTCATGAAAGAGCTTATGGTTTTGTTCAGAAACGTAATTTTCAAATGGCAACAGAATCGCTAGTTGGTAATAAACATTTTTTTAGTTTTGATATCAGTGATGCTTTTCCAAGTATTACCGATAAAATGATTGAAAAGAGGTTATTACAATTGAATGTTCCTGAAGAGTTTATAAAAATTCTAGTAAGATTAGTTACTCATCAATATAATGGTGAGTATCGCTTACCCCAAGGAGCTTCAAGTAGTCCTGTCATTTTGAATTTGGTTTATTATCCAATGTGCGAAGAAATTGAGTCTGTTTGTCAGAATTGGGAGATTGATTGGTGCGTTTATGCGGATGATTTTACTTTTGCAGGAAAAGACGTCACTAATGAAATGAAAAAGACTTTGTTAGCAATTCCTAAAAAATATGGTTTTAAAATCAAAAAGAAAAAAACTAAAGATAATTTAGGAAAAACTATTCCACATATGTTGGGGTTAATAATCGTTGATGGTAAAGTTCATTTAAAACGTTATACCAAAAAGAAATTTCGTCAAAGATTTTATTTTGCTTGGAAACATGGACTATATAATGATTGGCTAGTAGATGGTACAGCCAATGTTATAAGACAAGTTTATGGAGATCCAGAAGATTGGCCGGGATCACTTAGAAAATATTGGGTGCTTTGTATGAATAAAAGATGTGGCAAGATATTAGAAAAGGAGCCAATAAAATTAATAAGAAAGGAAACAAAGGAGGAAACTTATGAAGAAATTTTTAACAAAAATAGATCCTTTGCTTGATAGAGTTCCTCCTCATGATCTAGAAGTTGAGGAAGCTTTATTAGCAACTGTATTTGGTATTGATGGTACATTATTTAAGGTTCGTGATCTACTTAAACCTGAAGATTTTTATAAAGGAGCTCATAAAAAGATTTATGCTGCTATGTTAGAATCTTCTTTTGAAAAAGAAAAAGTTGATGTTACAGTGGTGGTAGATACATTAAAAAGGAAGGAGGAACTTGAAAGTATCGGAGGTATGGCTTATATAGTTACTTTAATGGATTCAGCTCCTTTGTCTATTTGTGTTGAAGATCATGTAAGAATAATCCGTCGTTGCAGTGTAAAGCGTTTGGCTATAGAAAAAGCCAGTGAAATAATTGAGGTAGCTTTGAAAGATGATATAGATTTAGACATCTTTCTCGCTGAAATGGATAATTCTTTAAGTGAAGTAAAAGAAAAAGCAGCTGAAGGAGTAAAGAAGGAGAAATTTGAAGTCAGTTTTGATAATCTTTTTTCTTCAAATGTTACTGAGACCCCTTTTGAACATCTTAATAATCTGATAACTGGATTTGGTTCTGAAGAACTTGTACTTATTGGAGGAAGACAAGGGTCAGGAAAAACAGCTCTTTGTTTGAGACAAATTAGACACACAGTCATGGAAAAAGGACAAGGTATAATTTATTGTGGAGCTCATATGGATGAAACTCGTATCTATCTTAGACTTATTGCTCAAATGACTGGTCTTAAATTTAAAGATTTGAATAGAGGTTCAAAACTTTTGGAGACTAAGGCAAAAGAAATAAATGAGGCTATTGAATTAATTAGATCAAAACAATCTTTGATACAATCTATTGTCATTAACAAAAAAATTGAATTATCTCAATTGCAAACATTAATTGGATCTGCTGTTAGAGGCATGGAAACTGAACCTAGGTTTGTGTTTATAGAAAATCTTCAACAATTGAGTTGGCATGGTAAAAATTTTAGAGGTAATGTTTTTGCGGAATCTAACTTCATGATTGAAAAAATTAAATCTTGGGGTTTGAAAATGCCATTTACTCTGGTAGTATCAAGTCAATTAACTCGAAAATCAGGAGAAGGAGAGGATAAACGTCCTCAAATTGGACATATACTTAGTGATGAAGCTGAACATCTTCCCGAAGTTATTCTCTTTCCGTTTAGACCTAATTATTATGAGAAAAGAAATATTAAAGATGCAGGTCGTCCTGAACATGATGCAGAACTTATTCTTGCAAAAGGAGGACCTCCTTTAATTCTTCCAATGACTTTTTGGGGAGATTCTCTAAATTGGGAAGAAAGGGAAGTTGGTTAATCTTAGATATTTAGTCAAAAAAGGCTCTTGTGAACTTGAAATTCACAAGAGCCTTCTTTATTTTGTTTAATTTAAACTCCAATTTAAACTCCTAAAAATTTAAGAATAGCATGAACCAAGAATGCTGGCCAAACAAGAGCTTTTAGAAATCCTATTGCTCCCATTCCGAAACTAGTTGCTGTTGATATGTAATAAACAGCAGCTCCAAGAAACCCTAATATGTAACCCATACCAGAACAGTCTTCTCCACATTTTTCACAAAGTTTTTTGTGCATAAATTTTGTTAATTAACTAATAATTTTTTATTTTGTTTCTATTTTTCAAAAAAGCCTTTGCCTATTAATATACCCGCTGAAATTCCCACAAAAAATAATATTAAAGGATCAATGTCTCCTTTTGAAACTAATATACCTATAATAGCAATAGCAGGAGCTATTCCAAGTAATGCTTTTTTAGGAATATTTATATTTTCTTTTGTATTTTTCATGTTATTCGTCTTTTGTTCTCCAATTTATTTCAAAAGATACGGAATACTTATTAGGAATATTCCATTTAGAAAATCTTAAGAAAAATAACTGAAATTTGTTTTCAGCTATTTTACCAAAGCCAAATCTATTTAAAGTTAATTCTATATCAAAAACCATGTTTAAATTATATCATACTTGAATTAAATATCACTTGGACGTCACTTGGACATGAAACGTCCAAGTGATTTAAACTTTCTCTTGCTCCGTTTAGTAGACTGTCTATCCGCCTTAGGAGGAAAGTTCGAACCTGTGTTTTAATGATAGTTGGGTAGGGAATAGAAAAAACCCGTAGAACGAGCTTTTTCGTTTTACAGGTTTAAATTTTAGGATTAATATCAAGAGATATCTCTTACTCCAAAATCAATTAGTTTTTTAATAGTTTGGGCAAGAGTTAGTTTATTCTTTTTCTGAAATAGTTCAATAGAATCTTTGAAAATTTGTTCTTCTATTTCAAACGATTCTTCCACATCTTTATACTGTATCGTAATTAACGGATGCTGTTTTAACTCTTTTAAAAGATCTTCATGACCTCTTCGTTTTAATTCATCGTATACTTTGCTAATTAAACTAGCTTTGAGCGATAAACCTTCAATCACTGATATTTCATCTTCATTCATTAAAGCATCTTTAAATAAAGAAAAAGGAATGTTTAATTTAGCAATGATTTCCACAGTAGGCATTAAATATCCAACACCATTGAGTTGATTCTCATTCTCTTCTATTTTTTTAATATTATAAGAAGTAAAGCCACATTCTTCAAGAAATTCAACATCTACCATTTTGGTTATGCACGGAAAAAATTTCCCTCCCTCAATAACACATTTCTTTAATTGTTTAAGATCAATTACAAATTCCTTAACCCCATCTTGCTTTGGAGCTTTAGGGCATGGTTTAGCAAGTTTACCCCAACCTTCAGGAACATGATCAGTTGCTCCACAATTTTTACATATTTCATCGAAAGATGAAGCGTCAGACATACGAGTATCGTGACTTGGGTGGAGTGTTTCTTTTTCAGCCATTTATTATCTCCTTAATTGAAAGTTTATATTTTTTTAAAATACTGCTTCTACTGTTAAAAATATACAAGATTACTTCATTTTTGTAAAGAGATTTGAACCTTTGAGTAGAGAATAAGAAAACCGCCCAAACAGAAGCAGTTTTCTGTTTGGACGATGGTTACATTTTAGCCAGCACTTTGATAACTGCCGGCTCCATACTTCTAGGACATTCCTGATACAAAGCCTTTGCTTCAGCAGGAGTGGTCAGAAGTGGAATTGCCAGTTCTTCCCATTTCTTCACAACTGCCGACTTCATACTTCTAGGACATTCCTGATACAAAGCCTTTGCTTCAGCAGGAGTGGTCAGTTTAGAAATTACATCTTCAGGGTTGATAATTATCTCAACTTGATTAACATCCATACCCAATAGATTACTAATTTCTTTCGCTTTCATGGAAACCTCCTTTTTTAAAATTTAAATATACTTCTTTTGACTGATTAAATTATACAAGATTACTTTGTTTTTGTAAAGAGATTTTGGTAATTTGCATATATACATATTAGTGGTTTTTACTTCAAATAGTTAAAATAATTAAATTGGTTATATGTGGATAACTTTGTTTTTTATTTTTAAAATAATTATTATAATTAATTTAATGATATTAAAAAATAAATGGAGTTGGATTTTAATTATTTTGATAATTTTATCAATAGCTTATTTTTATTTTCTAAGACAAAATGATGACATTAAAAATACTTCCGAAGGTTCTACTTGGCAAATTGATATTGCTGAAAATAATATAGAACAAATAGATACTGAAACTGCTCAGGAATTAGAAAAAGCTAATCCTTACAAAGAGATAGAAGAAAAAGCTAATCCGTTTAAGGACCCTTATCAAAACCCTTTTGAATAAATTAATTAATCCTTAATATATAAAATTATGAGTTATAAAAAAAGTAAAACAATACTGCTTCTAGCAGGTTTGTTTGTGTTCACAGCTTTAGCTGTGGGTGATAATAAAGCTATTTTAGATTTAAATTATCCTATAGAAGAATTGGGTGGTTGTGTTTCTCAAGAAGAATGTGGAATTTATTGTAGTAAAGAAGAAAATAGAGACAAATGTCTTAATTTCGCAAAAGAAAATAATCTTATTCCTGAAGAAGAAATAGACAGAATTAAAAAAGATATAGAAAAATTTGAAGAAAAATTGGAAGAATTTGGTCCAGGAGGGTGTATGACTCCTAAAGAATGTGATGCTTATTGCCATGTATTAGATAATTTAGATGAATGTTTAGAATATGGAGTAAAACACGGTCATACTTCCCAAGAGGAAGCTGATAAAATAAGAGAAGATGCTGAAAGAGGAGGGCCAGGAGGATGTAAATCAGACAAGGAATGTGATAACTATTGTAAAAATCCTGATAACGCAGATGAGTGTTTTAAATTTGTAATAGATGAGGGTAAAATTACACAGGAAGAAGCTGATTTTCTAATAGAAAGAATGAAAACTGAAAGAAAAATACGAGATAAGGATGAAATAAAAATAAATGAAGAAAAAGTTTTAGAAATATTAGAGACAGGTAGTGGCCCAGGAGGTTGTAAAACAATGGAAGAATGTGATGAATATTGTTCAGGATTTGATCATGGTCCTGAATGTTTAGAATTTGCAATTCAAAATGGTTTAATTTCTGAGGGTGAGGATATGGAGCATGTCGAAAGAATGTCAAAAATAAAAAGTGGACCAGGTGGATGTTTAAATCAAGAAGAGTGTGATGAATTTTGTGAAAAAGAAGAAAATCAAAAAGAATGTATGGATTTTATGATAAAAAATAAAATGATGTCAGAGGAAGAAATTAAAATGATGGAGAAAGAAATGATGATAATAAAAAAATTAAATAAACCTATGGGACCTAAAGGATGTTCAACATCTGAAGAATGTCGAGCTTATTGTGAAGATCCTAATCACACAGAAGAATGTATAAATTTTGCTAGTCAAGATGGAAATATGTTTGATAAAAATATGGTTGATAAAATGATGGGGGAAACACAAGAAGCTAAAGATAAAATAAGGCATATGGAAGGAGAGAAAAGAAATCTTTTTGATTTTAATAAAGAGAATGGAGAAAATTATAGAGAATATGAGAATAATTATATTAGAAAACCAGATGAGCATTTTATTCCTGAAGTAAAATCTAAAAATGATTATGAATATCGTCGCGAAGATTTTATTGATGATCATAAATGGGATTTACCAAAAGAATGTGAAGAAGTAGGAGCTATGTCTCCAGAAGCTTGTGATAAACATATGAGAGATATGATGGAAGTAGGTCCGGGTTGTGGAGATTGTAGTACTGTTTGTCTTCCTAATGCAGAGACAGATTGTATAGATAATCGCTGTATATGTAAGGAAGTCTTTATGCCAGAATCAGATAATATAGATTTTAGTCAAGAAATGCCGGAGATTAAATATCCTCCTGTAGAAAGTTATATAGAAGAAAGTGTTGAACAAACTCAAGAAATTTTTATCCCAGAATCAGATAACAAAGATTTCTATATAGAAGGATCAGAGCATTTTATAGAAGATAATATAGAAAACGATCTACAAGAAGAATTTAATAATACTTCTTATGGTTATAAGAAATTTATTGGAGCCATTATTTATTCTCTTATGCCTCTAATTAAATAATTTTTTTACTTTTAAAAAACAAAAATCTTTATAATAAAAAATATGGTTTAAAAAACCATATTTTTAGTCTGTCTCGTTTAGTAACAGCCTGTACACCTCTGGAGGGAAGTTTGAAATTTTTGTTTGGTAAAATAAAAATACCCTCAAGTTTCTAAATAGAACCTGACGGTATTTTGAGTTCGAAGAAAGAAGAGAAGTTTAAGAAATGCTAAGTAGAGCTAAATCAGAGGCCACTTTTTTACACTTCCTGTTTTCACAACAACGAATTGCTGCTGAGTTGGCTCCTTTTGAACAAACTGCCTCTATTGTTGATTTATTAGGGCAATAGTGCTCAGAGTTTCTATTAATACAATTCTTTTTTTGATATGAAGATTTCTTACGAAAAATAATCTTTGTTTTCATTTTATACCTCCTCTATATGATTTTAATATTTACATCCTAAATGAAATGGTATAATATTAATTAGTTATTGTCAATATTTGATTTGCTCCGGCGGTAAGGCTCGGTCACGAGTTACTAAGTATATTCAGAGCAAAGCTCTTCATCTACTAAGTACTCTCGACCCCGACTCGGCTACAAATTTTTCTTCCTGAAAAATTTGGCTTCGCAGCCTCCGTCTTTCGAGCCCTGCCTCGGAAGAAAACAAAAAAGCCACAACACTATTGTGTGGGGACTTAATTGTTTTTGCTCCACCTATTGTATGAAGTTAGAAATTTTTGTTTTTTATCTATTCTTAAATTCTCAAGAATTCAAGAATAGATATCTGGAGTTCTTATTAAACTTTAGGATTTGCTGGAAGTGATGTTAGCACTTCCAGCTTTTTAGGTGAATTTTTTTGCTTGATTTAATAAAATATGTTGCTATTTGAAATAAAAAAAGATATTCTAAATACAGGCAGTTCTTTAAAATAATGCTAGTATAGGAAAGGAGGTTTACTAAAGATGAAAAAAGATAACAAAAAGAAATCTACGAGGAGTATTAATCTGACTATCTCTCTTGTTAAACAGAAAAAAAGAATCATTGGAAAACTTTCTGTCGCAGGAGCTGAGTGCTAACTCACCACAGAGATGGCGGTAGAATTTATTTTTTACCGTCATTTATTTTTTAAAGGAGTATAAAATGGAAACTAAAAATAGTTTTTTTAAAATATCTTCTAAATTCGTTTTTAAAAGGCATGGGGAAGATTTTTATTTCATTGACATAACAGACAGCTTAAATAATAGGTTCATTGTTGGTAAAGGAGCTGAAAAAGTATTATTTCCCTTACTAAAAGGAAAAAGTAAAGAGGAAGTGGCTTTGTCCGTAGGAGTTGATGAAAAATTGATTGAAGAATATGCTTCTTTATTAATCAAGAAAAAGATACTAAAAGCTTCTTCTTGTTCTGTTAATTCTTCTAACCATTGCTTCAAAATCTTTCCATCTATTGATACTTTGGATGTTATGATTACAAATAAATGCAATCTCTCTTGTCCACATTGTTTTCCAGATAGTGGGAAAATTCATTATGATGAAGTTGATGTAGAAGTTTGGATTGATGTATTTAAACAAGCAAAAAAATTGGGTATTTTTGGTTTAAATATTTCAGGTGGAGAACCTTTTTTATCAAAAAAGTTGTATGAGATTTTAGAATATCTTCGGTCTGAAAATTATTTTCAAGTAAATTTGAATACTAACGGAACAATTCCAATAGATAGTTATTTAAAGATTATTTCTAAAACAATATCTCTTGTTCAGGTTAGTCTTGATGGAAACACTAAAAACCATGATTTTTTTCGTGGACAAAAAGGAAGTTTTGATAAAGCTGTTTGTACGATAAAAAAGTTGATGTCCTATGGTATTGAAGTAGGTGTAGCTTTTTCCTTAGGTGCAAACAACCTTAATCAATTGGACGAAGTTGTGTCTGTTTGTAAGGATTTAGGTGTTAAGCATTTAAGTATTGGTTTCATAAAATCAGTAGGAAGGTCTCTCTGTAATAATTTAGCTATTAACTCAATTTCTTTGTCTAAAGATAAATTTATAGATAAAATGTTAAATAAATTCTTAATTTTACAAAGATTAAAAGGGCTCGAAATTTCCTTCCCTTTTGATTTTAGCGGAGAAAAAAATGAATTAATAACTCCAGAAAGTTTAATATGTGGAGGAAATATAATTCAATCCATGGCGATCACTCCTAACGGTGATACTACTCCTTGTGGGATGCTCTTATCAGAAGAATTTTTTTGTGGAAATATCAAGGATTATAAAATTGAGGATATTTGGTTGTCTGAAAAAATGCAAAATTTTAGAATGTTTCCTCTAAAAAAAGTTCCTGGATGTTGCGATTGCGATAAAATTCAATATTGCGGTAAACCTTGTTTGGTTCAAATGTTTAGTACTAATAATAACCTTGAATTACCTGATACTGGCAGATGTTTAATTACTGAGAAAATTATTTCTCTTATCAATAAATGACAAAATCACGCGAATTTTAATTCAGCATTTATATTCGTGTGATTTTATTTTTTAAGGTATAATAAATTATTATGAAAAATAATGAAAACTGGTGGAAAGAGACATTTTCTGAAACTTACTATTCTTTATGGAATCATGAAAAGAGCAGTTCACCTGATATAAAAAAAAGGAAAAATGAGGGTTTAGATTTTTTAACTTTGTTAAATTTAAAAAAAGGTTCTAATCTTTTAGATTTGGCATGTGGTCCAGGTAGACATAGTATTAATTTAGCTCAAAAAGGTTTTAAAGTTACAGGAGTAGATTATTCATCTGCTGCACTAAAGATTGCAAAAAAACTTACTAAAGTAAATGATGTTTCTGTTACTTTTTTAAAAAAAGACATCAGACTTTTGGATTTGAAACAAAAATTTGAAGCAGTTCTCCTTTTGGGAAATTCTTTTGGTTATTTTATAGATAAGGATAATAAAAAAGTTATAAAAAATATAGCAAAACATTTAAAAAAAGACGGGTATTTTATCATTCATACTCTGAATCCTTTGCAGGTTATTTCTGAAGATGAAAAAAACAAAATTTCTGAACATAAAATTTTAGGAGGAAAGTTAAAGATGAAATTAATTTCATTTGATCCTAATACTTTTGTTAGAAAATCTGTTTGGGAAATAACAAAAAACGGAGAAAAAAAGAATATGGATGTAATCTTACGTTTATATACAGTACCAGAAATTAAAAGAATGTTACTAGAAGAGGGTCTTGAAATTAAGAAAGTTTTTGGTTCTCTTGACTTGAGCCCTTATGTTACAGATAGCCCCTCCTTGATTATTCTTGCTAAGAAAAAATATTAGTTAAAAGGGTTAAAAGGGGTCAGCCACCTTTTTTATGTTAAAAGGGGTCAGCCACCTTTTTTATGATATAATTTAGATATGCCAAGAATAAATAGGGTTGATGTTGGGGATCAAATATATCATGTTATAAACCGGGCAAATGCCCGAGTTCAAATTTTTGATGATAGTAAGGACTATAAACTCTTTGAATCTGTTTTAGAAGAAGCGAAAGAAAAATTTGATATGAGAATCCTTTCGTATTCTATAATGCCAAATCATTGGCATTTAGTTTTATATCCAAAAAAAGAAGGAGATCTCTCTAAATTTATGGGGTGGTTGAGTAATACCCATACTAGAAGATGGCATTCTTTAAAGAAAACAACAGGTCAAGGCCATCTTTATCAAGGTAGATATAAATCATTTATTTGCCAAGATGATAATTATTTTATTACTCTTGTTCGTTATGTAGAAAGAAATCCTAAAAAGGCTAATTTAGTTAAAAAAGCAGAAAATTGGAAATGGGGAAGTATATGGAGAAGAGAAAATGGAACAATTAAACAAAAAGAATTACTTTCTGAATGGCCGGTATCTAAGCCTAAAAATTATTTAATTTATTTAAACAAACCTCAAACTGAAGAAGAAGAGAATGCTATTGAGAATTCTATATTAAGAAGTTCTCCTTTTGGAGGAATTGGATGGAAAGAAGATATTATTGAAAAATTTGGATTAGAGTCAACAGTAAGAAGAAGAGGTAGGCCTAAAAAAGGTGGCTGACCCCTTTTCTGCCC
>CAZAKQ010000004.1:34509-46241 GCA_964486155.1 uncultured Candidatus Saccharibacteria bacterium
CAACAGTAAGAAGAAGAGGTAGGCCTAAAAAAGGTGGCTGACCCCTTTTCTGCCCTTTTCTGTATTATGACTATCTTGAAAATATAAGAAATAAAATAGGTAAAAGAAAAGGGGACCTTAGGTAGTTAGCCGTTCGGATCCCTTTTCGTATTGATACTAATATAATATCAATATATATAAAAAATGCAAGCGATTCGAACATAGCAAAACGTCCTATTGGGGGTATGAAAAAATACCGCTCTGTTGAGCGATATTTTAACGAGCTCCGTTTAGTAGACGAAGTTCGAACCTGTGTGATATTAAATAAATAAAAATCGCTGGTTGTATGAATATACAAATCCAGCGATGTTGGATACTTAACTACTTCTAGTCAAGTTAAATATCTATCATCTTACTTTTGTCCTGCTCTAAATTCTCAATCTAAATTGAGAAGAACTACTCTACCCATTAAACTACAGAAAGATTAAAAGAAATTATAAGTTAAAAACTTATTTTCTCAAATCTTGTAAATTACATCGGTATTTCTTTTCAAAATAAGGAATACCTACTGGAACAAATTCAACCCCTCTCCTTAAACGAAGCACTAGAGAGAAAACATTTTTGAAAAAATTTGGATCTTTGTGTTGTGACTTCACTTCTTCTCTAAATTTTTTATCATAAAAAAATTTCTTTGGAAGAAAATGAAGGTCAATTTTGGGCTCTTCTTCAAATATCTCAGTTACCATATCATCTATCCTTTTAAAATCAGGATCAAAATAATTATAATACCGAGCAAGATAGTTGAGAAGATTACCTTTTAAGCAGGTGTACCAATCTTCTTCTTGATGATCGATCATAAAATCTTCTGAAACAGTTTCGTTATCAAAAATTATCATGTCTAGATCACCTACCATTTCGTCTCCACATTTTTTAACTGTGGAACCGAAAATCAAAAAATCAAAAAATTTAACTTCTGTTTCTGTCTTAATGACAGTTCGTGAAAAATCTACAACGTTCATTGCCAGCTCAAGAGCTTCTGATTTCTTCATAGTGCCTCCTCAGGCGCTTTTATTTAACGCCTTTGTTTGGGTTGAATCTTACAAAAGTAAGATATATTAAATAGCTACTATTATTAATAGTAGCATAATATTAAATTATTGTCAAGAGATGCTCCGGCGGCAGGGCTCGACTTCCAGTTCTAAACTCAAACTTTGCCCTGCGGGCTCGTTTTCGTTAAGAACTCGCTGTCCCGTCGCTTTGCTCTTGTCTCGCAAGCTCGACAAGACTTCGTGCAAAGCTCTTTTCGAGTCCTGTCCCAGAAAGAATAAGTAAAACCCCAAAACTGTCGCAATGGGGGTTTAACTTTTCCTAGCTCCGTCTAGTAGACGAAGTTCGAACCTGTGTAATGTTTAATATGGTTGGGTAGTAAAAGATTCTATCAAAAAGACTTGACAAACTATTAACTTTAGTATATACTATTTATTAGATTTAGTTACCGATTAATTTCAAATTTATGAAGAAGTAAAGGTAATTGTCAATTTTTTTGTATTTTAGTCTAAATTTACATATATGTATTTATAGCCTGTGAAGCGTTGTATATGTAAAGATAGGAATGACTGTGCCTTTAAATAGGAGAGTTGTTTAGAATATTATTCCAGTGATATTTTCTAAGTGTATTTAATAAAAGTGTTGGTAACGCGTTTTATTAAATATATTAGTTTTGTTCAATTTAGATGCTAAAGCCTAGAAAGCGTTGTCTAATTGAATAGAAAAGGTTTAAACACCTTGGGGTAGGTTTTTCTAGAACACCCCCTAGATCTTCGTTAGCTTATTTTTATGTTATATGTGCAAGCCTAAGAGCGTTGTATAGCATAGAAAAGGTAGGTCAGTTAAAAGCCTACAAGGTGAATTATCTTAGAAACACCTTCTAAACGAAAAAATTGATAATTATTATCTTTTCACCTGTTCAGTAATGAGCAGGTGTTTTTATTTTAAAGAGGTTCGAACATAGCAAAATGTCCTGTTGGGGGTAATAAAAAATATGGCTTAACAAAGCCATATTTTTAGTTTGCTCCGGCGGCAGGGCTCGAACCTGCGACAAATCGATTAACAGTCGATTGCTCTACCAACTGAGCTACGCCGGAATATGTTTTTTCAAAAATTCTCTACCTCTGAAACTTTTCAGTTGTTTTTCTCTTTTTAAAGCAGAACTTCTGTTGGAAAGTTCTTCTTTATAAAAAAGAATCCATTTTCCAGAAAATTTAGAAGTGTAACTTTTTTTAAAAGTTTTATTGTTGTGAAATTCTATTCTATTTTTTAGATCTTTTGTTTGTCCTATATAAAAGACTTCATTGTCTTTATTATATATTGCATACACTGTATACATAATAGAATGTGTCCGATTGCTCTACCTCCGCCAGCTGGCGGATGAGCTACGCCGGAATGTTGGTTTTTGGCTTTGATAATTTACCAAAGCTGATATGTATTTTATACAAAAAAGTTGGAAAAGTCCAACTATAGAGAACTTTCTGATAGAAAGTTCTAAATTATAAATTTTAGATTTTAAATTATTTTGAAATTATAAACTCCAAAGTTCTTGAGAACTTTGGAATAAATGTTGGGGGGTTGTTGAACTATATAATTATATAAAATCGTATAATACTATTTTGGAGATTGGAGTTTTAAAACTAACGTTAGGGTAACGTTACCCTAACGTTAGTTTTAATATTATTAATATTTAGAAGTGATTATGATATAATAAATGTATGACAAAAAAGAAATATTTAATTTTATTTTTAATTATTATAGTTTTAGTAATTATTGGTTTGAGTTTAACGAATAATAAAAAGAGTGAAAATTTTTCGGATGAAAATTCAGAAAAAGCTTCAGAAGGTTATAAAATAATTGAAGACATAGTAATTTTAAATATTGATAAAGATGATCCAGTCTTAGAGGAAGGAGAAAAACTATCTCAAAAAATTAATAAAAAAATTAGTAAATTAACTTTATTTAGTCCTGATTTTCAAAATTTAGAAAATATACCGGTTAAATTTACTTGTGATGGAGACAATATCAATCCTAATTTGGAAATTTCTGGAGTAGATGAAAAAGCAAAATCTTTGGTTTTGATTATGAACGGTCCTGATGCTTCTGACGAAACTTGGATTCATTGGATTAAATTTAATATTCCAACTACAATAAAAAATCTTAATGAAGGAGAAGAAGTCAAAGGAGTTTCAGGAGAAGGAACAGGAGCCAATTTAGATTATTCTGGACCTTGTCCTTCGGATGGCAAGCACAAGTATATATTTAAATTATACTCAATAGATATTGAATTAACTTTAGCAGAAGGAAGCTCCAAGTTAGAAGTAGAAGAAGCTATTGAAGGACATATTTTACAAGAGACTGAATTAATAGGAGTTTATGAAAGAAATTTTGACTTGGGAGTAGAACAACAAAAAGAAAATGAAGGCGAATAATAAAAGAATTAAAATATTGAAATAATATAAATAAGAAGCTGTTTTTAAAATAATTAGGGGTCGCACCTCATTAATAACAAAACAATATAAATTACTAAAAATCATAGTTCTTTAAATTAAGAGGAACGACCCCTAATTATTTTATATATATAAAAGTAAAAGTTTTTCCCAATTTAAAAAAAGAATTTATAAAGAAAATAAGATCTACTTGTCGGTTAGGCATGAATTCACGTTTTGAAGTAAGGGTAAAACCAAAAGCAGAAAGAAATTTAGCCAATCAAAGGGTTTTAGAATTGATAGCAAAGTATTTTGAAATAAATAAAAAAGATATTAGTATTATTAATGGACATCATCATCCAATTAAATTATTAAAAATAA
The DNA here is from genome assembly GCA_964486155.1 of uncultured Candidatus Saccharibacteria bacterium. Taxonomy (GTDB): domain Bacteria; phylum Patescibacteriota; class Minisyncoccia; order Phycocordibacterales; family UBA12079; genus JAHITU01. Next base: position 38,346 of record CAZAKQ010000004.1, read on the forward strand.
CAAGAGTTAAAAGTTTGTAAAGTGTATAAAATTTATAAAGTTAGAAAAATCGCAGAGCAATTTTTCTAAAGTGAAAAACTTTTAACTTTTTACTTTATAAACTTTATAAACTAAATTACTATGAATAATATAAAAATAAATGCAGTTAATATAGAACTAACAGAAGAAATAAAGGAGTATATTTATAAGAAATTAAAAAGTCTTGAAAAATTTATAAATTTTGAAGATCCTAGTGTTAGTGGTGATGTTAGATTAATAAAAGAAGTAGGGCGACAACAAACAGGAAAGATTTATAAGATTGAAATAAGTATAATGACTCCTGGTAAGAAATTTGGTGTAAATGCGGAAGGTAATAGTGCTTATGAAGCTATAGATTTAGTAAAAGATGCTTTAATAAAAAAGATTTCGCGTTATAAAGACAAAAAAATTTCTTTAGTTAAGAAAGGGGGTGCAAAAATTAAAAGTTTTTTGAAAAGATTTAGTAAATAGAACCAAAATCAAATCTGCCTGTCGGCAGACATGGATTTTGAATTAAAAATTAAAAATTGTAAATTATAAATTGTAGTATGAAATATTTAGAAACTATAGGAGGAAGAATAAGTATATTTTTAGGCTTATTAATAATTATTGGATTAACATCATATTTTTATTTTATGGATAACAATAAAACAACGGAGTTAGAAAATAAAGGCGGTATAGCCGCTTTTCACACAAATAAAGGAATATTTGAAATTGAATTCTTTGCTGACAAATCGCCAAAGACTGTAGAGAATTTTAAAAAATTAGTATCAGAAGGATTTTATGATGGAGTGAAATTTCATAGAGTTATAAAAGATTTTATGATTCAAGGAGGGGACCCTTTAACAAAGGATAATAATGCTGAAGCGATGTGGGGGACAGGAGGACCTGGTTATATGTTTGAAGATGAAATTTCTGATTTAAATAAAAACTTAGAAGGAACTATTTCTATGGCTAATTCAGGGCCGAATACAAATGGAAGTCAGTTTTTTATAAATACAGCTGATAATAATTTTTTAGATACTAAACATACTGTATTTGGAAAAGTTGTAAAAGGAATGGAGGTTGTAGAAATTATTGAAAAAGTAGAAACTAAATTAGGGGATGTTCCTGTTGAGGCTGTTGAGATTGAAAGAGTGGAGCTGAAATAATTTTTGTTAAAAATTATTTCAGAATTATAAACCTGCCTGCCGGCAGGCAGGTTTTAGATTTTAAATTATAAATTATAGGATAAAAAAGAGTGGCGAGCCGAAGGCTCGCCACTCTTTTAAATTTATTTTTTTATTGACTAGCTTGGTCTTTTAAAATCATTTCTATCATATTTTTTACTGATTCATACGGTTGAGCTCCATTAATAGGGAATACTTCTCCTGATTTAACTATAACTGCTGTGAAAGGAGTTCCTTCTACTCCTAAATCTCTTCCACTTTGAAAATCTTGTTCAACTTTGTTGATAATTTTAGGCTCTTTTAAACATTCTTCAAATTTTTCTTTATCTAATCCTAATGACATAGCCAAGGTAGGGAGCTTATCAACACTAATCCATTTTTGACCATCATTTTGAAATATTTTTTTCGACATTTCCCAAAATTGATTATCTCCTCCTAATAATCCAGCACATTCAGTTGCGGCTGCTTTTAACTGAGTAGGTGTACCATGCACAGGGAAATGCCTAAGAGTCCAAGCTACTTTACCCTCTTTGGCGTATTCGTCAGTGATTTTGATCATACTTTCATGAAAATTTTTACAATAAGGGCACTCAAAATCTGTAAAAGTAATCATTTTAATTTCAGCATTAGGATTCCCTAAAATATAATCACTATCTCTAAAACTTATCTGAAGTGGTAATTGGGCAGATTGTTTTTGATTTTGATTAGTTTCTATATTTTTTGTTGGAATTTCAGTATTATTGTTTGAAAAAAACCCCCAGGCTATTAAAGCTCCGGCTATTACAATTGCTATTGGAATTAGATATTTATTGTCCTCCATTTTTATCTTTTTTATTAATTGATAATTAAAATAATGAATTTGTAATGTTATTTGTTTCTTGTTTTTCCCATTGGGAAGTGTCTAATTTGATTTCTTTTTTTATACCATTATCTTTCCATTTTAACAGATTATTTTTAATTGCATAGTCATAAACTTTTTTCGTTATTTTAACATCGTCTAAACAATATTTTCTAATTTTTTCTATTTCTCCATTTTTCCACCAAGTGATGGCTTCTAATCCATGCCCAGATTTTTTTTCTCCAAGAGTTTGTTCAGCGATATTGTCTAATTTCATTCTTCGTCCGATAGTTTTATAAATTTCTTTTAAAATATCTAAACTTTTAATTCTTGTTAGATCTCCATGATAATGTTTATTCAATAGAGGAATATCAAAATGATCAGAATTATATCCGATTAGCATGTCAGCACTTTCCAAAAGAGGCCAAAGTCTATCAAAATCATCTTCTAGAAATGAATCATATTCATCTGTTTCTGAATTATGAGTACAAACAATAGAAATGTCTAATTTAGTAGCATCATTTGTTCCTATATCTTCAAAAGTATTTTTAGTTTCAATATCAAAAGTTATTTTCCGCATTTGTATATTTTAACGAATATTTAAGTTTTAAACAAGAAAAAACCCTGGAGATATAATTACAATCCCCAGGGTATTATTTATAACGGCAATTTTCTTCGAGCATTGCCTGGCCCGGAGAAGACATTAACTATCGAGTAATCTACTTCTCATAAATCAATCTCGATGAGAATCTCATTTTTCGTAAACCAAGGATGGATTCTTTATCACATGGTCACTATCCCTCGAAGTCCTTGCTTAGTCGGTCGGGAGTACCGTGCAAGACCAGACAATTCATTATCTTATATCTATCAAAATATCTGTCTGGTGATATATTTGATATATATATCTTATATCAAAGTTAATAACTTGTCAAGTGTTTGTATTCGTCCATAACATATTAGACTTTTCAGTATTTAAACTATTAATAATAAACTTCATTGGTGATTCTAGATTTAAGGAATGATGTGGTCTGTAACAATTGTACCACAAAAGATAATCAATCATTTTTTTGTTAAATATATTCAAGTCATAAGCTAAAGTATTTTTGTTGTAATTAGCAAATTCTTCTTTTAAACTTCTAATCATCGTAGTCCAACTACGATAATTGTCGTAGTTGGACTACGATAATTTTAAAAAAAATAAGTTAAGCCTCAACTAATAAGTTGAGGCTTGAGGTTTTTAGCGAGGGGAAAAGAGTTCTTATTCTCTGTATCCAGTCTCTAATGAGAGAGATACAAAATTAATCTTGGTCTTATTCAAGACACTAACCCTTTCGCTTTTATTGAGGTTAATCTTTTTGTGTAAACGCAGGACCTAATTTACTCGCGTCTACATATTTTTTACCTTTGGCAATATTCGGCTGTTTAAAAGCTTCTTCCATAACTTCCCGCGTGAGAATCTCAAGGAAGACCATTGCTCGGTCAAGTTTGATTCCGAGACTTCTTGCTTTCTCTCCGATTTCCCGCCTCATGTGAGGGGTGAACCGAACGCCGTCACGGAGCTTTGCTCTTACAACTGCGAGAGCAATTTGACCCATTTCTTCTTCGGACATTTCCAGTGTTTTTGCAGGAAACTGTGCCATGATATAACCTCCTAATTTAAAGAACATATCGTATAACCCTACGACTTGGGATAGTCAGAACCATTTCTAACTATGAATGCACTATAACATCATGATATAGTAAGAGTCAATGGTTGAGCTTGATACTTAATATGAATTTAATATAATTAAAGAGATGAACCCCATTAGAGATTTGGTGATGTATAATTATTATTGTAGCCAAAAATAAATCGGGGAGAAATATTAATAATTTATTCAAGATAGTTTGTCTAAAGACAAACTATCTCTAACAAGGTGGAAAAAATATTAAAATTAAATAAAAAAATGTCAGAAACTCCTTTGGAGTGTATTCAACGATGGAAAAAAGAAAATCCAGAGTATGTTGAAGAAAAAATGACTTATGCTGGTCGTTTAGATCCTATGGCAGAAGGAGAACTCTTGGTGTTGGTGGGAGAAGAATGTAAGAAAAAAGAAGAATACTTAGGTTTAGATAAAGAATATGAAGTTGATATTTTGTTTGGTTTTTCTACTGATACTTACGATATTCTTGGTTTAATTAAAAATTGGGTTGATGGTAGTTTGGGATTGGTAGAATTTAAAGGAAAAATAGAAATATTTTTAAAAAAGTTGGTAGGGAAGCGAATACAAAAATATCCTCCTTTTTCTTCTAAGACAGTTGATGGGAAACAATTATTTCAAATTGTAAAAGATGGGAAATTAGATACTAAAAAGATTCCGACTAAAGAAATTGAAATTTATAAAACAGAATTGTTAAAAAATTATTATATTTCAGGACGAGAATTAAAGGGAGAAATTATGAAGAGGATTTTGTTAGTCAAAGGTGATTTTCGTCAAGAAGAAATTTTGAATGAATGGAATGAAGTTCTGAGTGGGCAAAGAGAAAAAAAATTTTTAATATCTAAAATAAGAGTAAAATGTTCTAGTGGAACATATATGCGCTCCATTGCTCAAGAATTAGGGGAATTTTTAGGAATAGGGGCTTTGGCTTTGAGGATTAAAAGAAATAAAATTTATTTAGATAAATAAAATAAACCACTACCGTCTAAAAGACGGTAGTTTGTTTTAGTCTTGAAAGACTGAGTAATATTACACTCCTGTTATTGAGAAATTGTCACCTCTTTTTTCTTGATCTTCATCTTGGTATTCTATGTATTTCATAATAGCTTCGTCTGTAATAGTTCCTGAGGTAACAGCGAAATATCCTCTTGCCCAAAAATGTCTTCCGTAGTATATCTTTGATAAATGTTTATCTTCTTGTTGAAGTTTTCTTGATGTTTTGCCTTTCAAAAATTGGACTAATTTTGATATTGATAATTGTGGTGGAACAGATACTAACATATGAATATGGTCTTTTGATATATGTCCTTTAATTATTTGAACATTATAAGATTTACATATTTCTCTTATTAGAGTTCTAATTCTTTTTCCTCTTTTTTCGTTCAGAACTGGTTTTCTATATTTAGTTATCCATACTATATGATATTTTAAGTCATAGACTGTATGTGAACCTTTTCTATATAACAACATATCTAGAGTATACCATAACTTAGTTAAAACAATCGCCTAAAGGCGAGGGTTTTGACTCCCAAAGAGGGATAATAAAAAATCTATTATCTTATTATTAATAATAAGATAATAGATTTAAGTTTTAAAAAAGTTGTTAATGGAGTGATTTTTAAGTGATTTGTGGATGGGTCTTCCCAAAACCCCTACGGGTTTTGGGAAGATAGAATGGTTATAGATAGTGAATGTTGTTCGTTTAAACTATATTCAATAGCGGAGTTGAATTTCTTGATTTTCTCAAAAGTCGAATTCCTGAGAAATTTGGATGTGCGACATCCAAGTGATTGGGTTGATTTTTTTGGGGAGTTGGAACTGATAATGAAAAATTAAAAAAGGGTTGGCGGAGCCAACCCTCTTTTTTTGGTAATTATTTGTTTAAATATTTAGTAATATTTTTTCATCTACATTCAAAAATACATCTAACACACTTTGATTTCCAATACTAGTTATTAAATCATTTGCTACAGCCATTAAAGATACTGCAATTATAATAGTTAATATTGTTACCAGAATCTTTTGATCTTTTTTCCAAGTTGTATGCCTCCAAATATTTGGGAGAGTAGGAATCATAGCTAATGAAATAATAAACGGCATTGCTAGAGCAATAATAAAGATTGCTCCCCAAATAACATGAGTTAAAGATAATAAAGTAGTAGAAACAGTAAAGGTTCTAAAAATAAATCTTATTGCTAAAAATATATTATCTATGTAGAAAATTGCAAAATATAAAAACAGAAATAAATAAGAAATAGAAAATATTGAATACCACTTACTTGTAAAATAAAATTTTTTCAATGATTGTATTAAGGTTAATTCTTCTTTATCTTCTTTTTGATTTATAATATCCATAAATTCATTTAATCAAAAGCTTTATATATTTTATTATATGTTTTTGATTTTTTATTACTTTATAATTGATAAAACTATAACAAAATATATAATGATAGTCAATACTGTGGATATCTTTTCTTCTTAATTTTATCTATATAAGATATAATAGAACTAAAGTAAAAAATTAATAATTAATTATTTAATTTAATTATGGAACAAGACAATAGTCAAGAAAAAAAAGATTTTAGTTTAAATATTTTAAATGAAGAAGAAGACTTTAGAATAGTATGGGCTAGTTTTTTTGTTTTTATAATAGCTTTGATTGTGATAGCTTTTTTTATATTTAAATATTATGAAAGATATCAATTAGTTCAAGATATAAATCAAGATAATAAAAACATTTTAACAGAAGAATTGATTGACACCTCTTCTAATAAATTACAGGGGAAAATTTATTTAACTTTGTCTCCTAAAAATTCTGATTACACTGGAATTTATGCTTATGACATTCAAAAAAATAAACTTATAGAAATAAGAGTAGATAAAACTTCTCACATATGGGGAGGGGAGGTTTTTGCTTTAAATCAGAAAATGGTAATTACTAACGGAACTAATATTTTAATGAATGATTTGATAGATACTCAAAGATCTAGGGTCATTTTAAATGATAGTATTAATAATTTTAAAAGTAGGCCAGTTTGGTCTAAAGAAGGAAGATATGTAATTTATAATACAATAGAAGATATTTCAAAAGAGGATAATGATTCTCCTGAAGATTGGCAAATTTATTTATTAAATAATAATGAAGAAGAAAAATATTTAAGTAGTGGTGCGTATCCTCATATTACTAAAGATAATATGATAGTTTTTTTAAAAAATGATGGTTTGTATGCAATGGATATTTTTGGGGAAGAAGTGTTAAAAATATGGGAGATAAATAATGAAGTTAGAACTCAAATACAATTTGATATCTCTTATGATGATCATTTAGGAGTTATTAGTAACCCTTTTACTAAATCTATATATGTATTAAAAAATAATCAAAATAATTTTTTATTTGAAGGAGAAATTGTAAAAGAAATAAAGACTTATGCTTTCCAGCCTACATTTTCCCCTGATGATAAGTATTTAGCAGTTATAGAACCTCAAGTACAAGAAGATGGTTCTTTTCTAAATTCTAAATTAGTTGTTTATAATATGAGAACTTATGAGAGGGAAGAAATTATGAATTTAAATAATTATAAACAAGACAAGATATTAATAAATGATTGGGGGAAATAGAAAATGGTTTTAAAATAGTAGATGGCTCATTTTTGTGAGCCATTTATTTAGATTTAAAACCTATCTATTTGTAGGTATATATTTGTTAGTTATTGTATAGTTAGAAAATTATAAAGATTCCAATAGATTATTAGTCTTTTTCAAATTATTTTGACTTTTTAAAAAAATAGTTGTATGCTATTGCTTTTTATTTGATTTTATGATAGAAATATAGTATGGAAGTTTAACAAAAATGATTGAAAGATTGTTTTTGTTCTTTGAAAAAATAAATAAAAAAAGAAAGGAATAATAATCATGAAAAGAATAATTTTTGTAAGTTTTTTCATATTGTCATTGGCTATTTTATCCTGTTCTTTTTTTTATTTAGAAAATAGAGCAGAAAATAATATAAAAAAATATGATATAAACAAAGACGAGTTACCGTCTTTATTTATTAAAAACCAAATCCCTGATGGGTTTTTGGTTTAATATAACTTTTTTTATATTTTTCATATAACCCAAAGCGTCACATAGTTTACTTAATATGAGACGCTTTTTTATTTGTATTTTTAAATTC
>CAZAKQ010000004.1:46341-50896 GCA_964486155.1 uncultured Candidatus Saccharibacteria bacterium
AGCGTCACATAGTTTACTTAATATGAGACGCTTTTTTATTTGTATTTTTAAATTCCAACGGCTCTTCGCCAGTTGGCAGAGAGTTGATCAAAAAAAGATGAAAAAACATTGCTTTTTGTTTTTTATTGTGATAAAAATAGATTAGGAGTAAGAATATAGAATAAAGAAGGGAAATTTACTCGAGAGGGTATTTTTTTTGTTCTTTGAAAATAAAATGTTATGTAAAAATAATTTGTTATTGCGATAAAATGCTTAAACGATATAATATATAAGGAAGGAGGTGATATCTATGGAAATTAAAGCTGAAAAAATTCATAAAGCATATAAAGGAAATACCGTTTTAGAAGACGTGTCTTTTATATTGAATCCTGGACAAAAAGTCGGATTAGTCGGATACAACGGAACAGGAAAATCAACTTTATTGAAAATTTTAACTGGAGAAGTTGATATTGATGAGGGGTCTATTATTAAACGAAAAGATTTAATTATTGGCTATATGCCACAGGATACTTCTGATTTACCTGAACAAAGCATATTACAATTTTTAAGAGAAAAAACTTTAAATGATAATTTAGAGGAATATAAAATTGAAATTGCTTTTGCTGGTCTTGGTTTAGATCAGTTATCATTAAACTCAAATTTAAACACTTTGAGTTCGGGACAAAAATCTAAGGTATTTTTGGCTGGAATTTTGTTATTGGAACCTGATGTTATGCTTTTAGATGAGCCAACTAATAACCTCGATTTAGCTTCTTTAATTTGGTTGGAAAAATTCCTTGAAAATAGTTCTTCTGCCTGTATTATTATCTCTCACGATAGATTATTTTTGGATCGCATGGTTAATAAAATTTTTGAAATAAAATGGGACTCTCGGGTTCTGCAAATTACAAATGGAAAATATTCAGACTATATTAAACAAAAAGAAAAAGAATTTCAGAGACAGTTACAAAAACACGAAGAAGACAAACAAGAGATTGAACGTTTGAGATCTATTGTTGATAAAAAACAAAAAAGTACAGTAAAAGGCTCAAAATGGAAAGGTACTGATAATGACAAATATTTAAGAGGTTTTAAAAGAGAACGAGCTAGTGCTTCTGGAAAAATTGTAAAAGCAACAAAGAAAAGAATTAAAAAAGCTTTAAGTGATTTTATATCTAAGCCTTTAAGCCGAGATATATATCGACTTCCTATTGATCCTAAAAAACCCACCGGAGGAAATGATATTCTTTTTGAGGATGTGATTTTGGGTTATTCTGGTGGTTTTAAAACTAACCAAATTAACTTAAATGTTCATTATGGAAACAGAGTGGTTATTTTAGGAGAAAACGGGGTAGGTAAATCAACGATACTGAAAGCAGTCAGTGGAAGACTGGATCCGCTAGAAGGAAAAATAAAAATGGGAACTTCTTTAGTTGTTGGAAATTTAATGCAGGAGCACGATAATCTTCCCTGGGAAAAGACTTTGATTGAATATATTACGGAAAGAACAGAATTATCTATGCAAGATAGTTATGCTTTTCTTAGTCGATTTAGTTTTAACCAAGACGATGCAAATAAAAAGATTGTTAGTTTTTCCCCCGGAGGTCGCTCTCGTATTTTGCTAGCCTTATTTTCAGAACTTTCTGTTAATATATTACTTTTGGATGAACCAACAAACCATTTAGATTTAGAAGCTCTATCTGCTCTTGAAAATGTTCTTATGGATTATGCTGGGACAGTAATTTTAGTTTCTCATGATCGTTATTTTATCAAGAAATTTAAAGCAGATTATTTTTATTTGATGCAAGATGGGAAACTTAACATTTTGCCTAATTTTAATTCCTATTTAAAGGAGGTGAAAAGAAAAACAAAACGGTTGAAGTATTTTCTTTAATTCTAACTTAAATAAAAAAGGAAGGTTCTATTATGGAACAGAAAAAAAGTTATAAAAAACCAACGATTGAAGGTGTTGGAACTTCTCCTGAACCTGTTGAGTCGGGGTGTTGTCTCACAAGTTGTGGAGGTTCTCCTGGAATTACTCAGAATAATCCGAGTGTTAAAAAGGGCGATAACGATTCCATTGAAATTGTGGACTCAGCTCTTTCTGATGCTGACAAATAACTGATTAGGGGTGTTGTTATTTATTACATAGTTATTACATAGCAATACCTTCTTTATTATTTTCCCCTAGAGGAGGCAGGAGTATGAAAGTTAAAATTAGAAAAGAGAAAGAAAATTATCTTGTTTACTTTCTTGACTCTCGCCGTCTGGTGGGAGTTAGTGAAGTGGGGGCTGAAATTTTAGAGCTCCTGTTTAATCAAAATAAAACACTTAATGAAATTGTTGTTATCTTGAGTGAGGTTTATAATATTCCTTACATACAGATACGACAAGATATTAAAGATTTCTTGTTCCAACTAAAAAAAGAACTCTTGCCTAATAGTTTTAATGTTGTTGATCAGGAACAAATGAATTCTCCTTTAGGTGTTGAGATTGAGATCACAACTTCCTGCAATTTAAGATGTCGTCATTGTGTTCAAGAGGGGCAACACAATGAAGTTTTTATGGATTACAAAAAATTCATTGGAATTATTGATATTCTATCAGAAAATGGAGTTTGTGAAATAAGTTTGATGGGTGGAGAACCTTTTCAGCATAATAGAATCTTTGATATATTAGATTATTGTCAAAAGAAAGACTTTGCTGTTAACCTAGTAACTAATGCTACTTTAATTAAAGATTCTGCAATAGAGAGATTTTCCTCGTTTAGTCGGTTGATGCTTTTAGTTAGTCTTGACGGCATTCAATTAACACACGATTATATCAGAGGAAAAAATATTTTTGCTAAAGTTGATAATGTTTTGAAGAAATTTATCAAAAGAGAAATCCCTGCAGAGGTTCTTTGTACATTGAATTCTTATAATGCGCTCAAGTATAAAGAGGTTTTGGAGTATTGTAAGGATTTAGATATTCTGTGTAATTTCAATTTGTTTAAACCTTTTCTTCCTAAACACTCAGAGTTGGTTTTAGATCCTAAAATATTTTTTGAAATAATTATAGATCTATTTCGATTAAGAAGGGATGAGGGATATAAAATTGGTATGTCTAATTCGGCTATTGCGGCTGATTTACTTGGGATGTCTTCTCGTGACGAATGTCGTGCAACTAAATCTGGACTTGTTATCGATGTACAAGGGAGAATGATAACTTGTCCATCATTGGTAGCGGCTGGATATTATGAACAAAAAGAACTTCCTTTGTTCGGTCATGATTTTCTTGAAAAATGGAGAAATCATGAAGTTTTTCAGAGATTTCGAAAAAATGGATTAAGAGAATGTCAGGCACGTTCTTTAATTTTTAACGGGAATGTTCTGAAGGAGGATCCTTATGGAATTAAATCTTTTAAGACCTGGAAGGAAGCTCATTAAGTTTAAAGTTTTAATTCATCACCTTTGTTTGGAAACAAACAAAGGTGATATTTTTTATAAAAAGATAACAAATTATAATTAATAATCTACCAAAAAGTGCCATATGTGTTTAGACATTACCAAAAAACATTGCTTTTTATTAAATTCAGTGGTATAAACATAATACGGAAATATAGACAAGAATAATTGAAAGATTGTTTTTGTTCTTTGACATAATATATATAAAAAAAAGAAAAAGAGGAGAAATAAAATGAATTTTCTTAAAAATTTTTTAATTTTGATTATCATAACAACCTTTAGTTTAGGTTGTGTAGAAAAAAACAATGTAAGAGTAGCTGTTCCTGAGAACTTTAATCTTGAACAGAATTCTGAGTCTGCAGAAGAAGTTCTTCTTACAGCAGACATGAAAGATGCGATTAAAATATCTTTGCCAAATTCTTTGGTAAAATGGGCTTGGGATGGCGATAAAGAAAAAGGGGTTAATTTAAGTGATTTTGGGACTACTACTTGGGGTTGGGAGAAAGATCTTAAGTATGCTATTAGCTTAAGAGAAGACACTAAAGACTATTATCAAAATAAATATAAAAAGTATGGAGAAATGGGTAAAAAATATTATTTAGATGATGCCCATTATTCTATAATTGAAAGAAGATTCAGAAATTATTTAACCAAAAAACAAGCGGTTGAAGTTTTTTCCAAAGCAATCAAAAAAGAAGGTTTTTTAATGGGAGAACTACCTTTTATGAGTTTGGTTTCATTGGTTAAGCATCCTGGAATTTGGAGAGGAGCAGATAGAATCAAAACTATTTTCTTCATAAATAAAAAAGGAAAATGGTGTCTTCTATATCTAACCAACATCGACGGAAAAAATCCCGTAGATTTGTTAAAGATAGTAGATACCTATTCAACTATTGATTATGGAGACATATCAGCAGTTGAATCAACAGGTAACCAAGGTTAAATATATAATCTTTCTCCTCTTTTTTACCACAAAAGCGTATTGTTTTAGACATCTATCTAAACAATACGCTTTTTAAAATTGTGGATAACTTACAGTCTTTCAAATAGAAATTAAGGTATAATGTATTTAATTAAAAACAAAAACAAAAACAAAAATTAATAATTAAAGATAATATATATCATAGTAT
>CAZAKQ010000005.1:0-45484 GCA_964486155.1 uncultured Candidatus Saccharibacteria bacterium
TTATTATTAATAGTTTAAATACTGAAAAGTCTAATATGTTATGGACGAATACAAAATATAGACAAAAATATAATGTTAATGTATAATCAACATTGGTTAAGTTGTTTCCTTGGGGGACACCCCACTATTGCCGACAGGCAAACAAAATCCTGGACACAGGAAAGGATAATAAACAATGACTAGTTATACTTTTAAGGATATAGAAAAAATATTTAAAGGATCTGATGAACTTCATAAAATGGAGAAAGATATTAGTAGATTTTATAAAATTATAAAAGGAATAATTTTATCAAAAGATTTAAAACAAGATTATCAAGAAGATATCGAATTTATATCTTATGAAGATGTTATCGATAAACAACTTTCAGTCCATATACATAAACCTTTTTCTAATAAAGACCTATGGATAGAAATAAAGTTTTTAACAAAAAAATATTATTTCAATTCATCACTACCAAAAAATGCGATTCCAATAATTTGGAAAAATATTCCGAAAGTTTTATCTATTTTAATTAAAAATAATCCTTGGATAAAAAAAGATATTAAATTTTTAATATCACTTTCTTCCAAAATCAAAGAAAGAGATACTTAGTTTACTCAAACAACTTAACTACAGCCACCGGATGCGGTGGTTTTTTTGTCAAATTTTTGAGTAAAACTATTATGTTGTTATAAATAACATAATAGATTTTATTTAAGATTCAGTGGCTTTGTTGAGGTATATTTCAATGGCTATGCCCATAGCCATTGAATTTTGGCTTTATTGAACCATAAAATAGCTCAACAACTCAACGACTTGGGTTGTTGAAAAAGATGATTTCTAGACTGTTGCATCAAGAAGTTTCTAAAAGGAAATTAGTCCAGTTAACTGGACTAATTTCCTTTTAGAAACTTTTTTCCTCGCAGAGATAGAAGGAGGGACTGTTTTATTGAGATTAAAAAGTCCGGATTAATTTCTCCTTAGGGAACACACCTCTCCGTTAGTTTTAAAAGAAGTTCGACTTCAGGATTGGTTAAACAAAACGAGATAACTAAAGATCAAGATTATGCACATTAAGAAGTCGAACTTCATTTGTATATTTTGAGAGATGAACGACAGCGTAATTAAATTTTTTCGTAAAGACAGAAAAGAAGAAACTTTAACCTTGCCTGTTTTTTCTGGATCGCTTCTCAAACTCACGAAAACAAGAAACTAAAGCTTTCATCAACGAATTTTGCAAAGCAAAATCCATCTGTTCCTGTGTTTTAATGTTCTAGTGCCTGCCTGCCGGCAAAGGCAGATTTTAATGGTTTAATGCTTTATTAAAAATCAAAATTCCTTAATCTATCTACTTTTTCTGATTGTCGAATTTTTTCATGAGCTTTGGCTTCAATTTGTCGAATTCTCTCACGAGTTACTCCAAATTCTCTTCCCACCTCTTCTAAAGTATGATTAACTCCATCTTCAATCCCACTTCTCATCTCTAAAATTTTTCGTTCTTTTTGGGTTAAATCGCCTAAGACACTTTTAATTTGATCAACTAAAATTCTTTTAGAAGCTTCTTTTTCGGGTGAAGTTATTTTTTCGTCTTCTACAAAATTTTCTAAAGTAGATTTACCATCACTATCTTCTCCCCCCACTGGACTTTCTAAAGAAACAATCCTTCTATCAATTCTAAAAATATTATAAACTTTGTCTAGAGGCAAATCCATCTCTACTGAAATTTCTTCTGGAGTAGGGCTTCTTCCAAGATCTTGAGACAAATTTCTAGAAATTTGCTTGTACTTAGCAATAGTTTCAACCATATGGACCGGAATTCTAATTGTTCTAGACTGATCAGCCAAAGCTCTTGTAATAGCTTGTCTAATCCACCAAGTAGCATAAGTAGAAAATTTAAAACCCTTAGAATAATCAAATTTTTCTACGGCTTTAAACAAACCTAAAGAGCCCTCTTGAATTAAATCTAATAAAGTTAAATCTGGACTTCTGCCTGTATATTTCTTAGCTATTGAGACAACTAATCTTAAATTAGCTCTAGCTAATAAATTTTTAGCTTCTTCATCACCAGCTTCAATTCTTTTTGCTAATTCAATTTCTTGAGATTGCGTTAAAAGTTTATATTGCCCGATCTCTTTTAAATAAATTTGAATAGAGTCAAATGATTTTCCATAATTAGGAGCCTTAGGAATATTAATTTCTGAATCTGCTTGCAACATTCCTCCGCTTTCTAAAATATCTATACCTGAATTTTCAAATTGTTCATATAAGTTTTCTAGAAAAGAAATATCGTCTTCTATCATCGGAAAAACTTTCAAAATAGCATCATGGGTAATAAATCCCATTTCTTTTCCTTTTTTTAATAACTCATTTTTTTTCTTATTTTTTTGAGCAAGAGTTAGTTTTGTAATTGTTTTTTTAACGAATGCTTTGTTATTCTTTCTATTTGAAATCTTAAAAGTCACTTTTTTAGTAATATTTTTTTTAGATTTCTTACTGGAGATTCTTTTAAGTACTTTTTTCTTTATTATTTTTTTAGATTTTTTAGGTTCACTTTTCTTAATAGATTTTTTTGTTATATTTTTATTAACTTTCTTTGTTTTTTTAACAGTAGTTTTTGTTTTAGTAGACACAGTTCTAGTCCCAACTTTCTTTTTAGAAGCCTTTTTAGTAACTGTTATTTTTTTATTGGTTTTTTTCTTGACCATTCTACTTTTTTATAATTAATAATAAATTTATACTAATCTAAATAATTACTAACTTACTTAATAATTTGACTTTCCCGCCTCATCGGCAGGTCGCCGATAAGGCGACTACTTATTTTTAAATAATAATATTAATAATTTTATTTATTTTATTGTTATAAATCAAATTTCTACAACTAGATTACATCACAACCTCGCAAAGACGAAAAACAAAATTTTTTTCAAAAAATTTGCTCTCCTCCTGAGCCAGTCCGCCTTAGGAGGAGCGGACAAGTGTAAATTTTTCTCCTAATAACCTTCCGCCAGCTGGCGGATACCTAACAACCTAATCCCTAACTCCTTAATTTCAGTTTGTCTTTTTTTATTAAATACTTATTATATTTTTTCATTATTTTTTCTAAATCTTCTTCATTTTCATCTTTCTTAATTTCTTTGATCTTTAATATTAATTTTTCTATTTTACTTTCTATTAAAATGGTTTCTAAGTTTAAAAACAACTCTTGAATTTTTAATTCTAAATCATTTTTTAATTCCAATGAATCGTATTCTAAATCTTGATAAAATATTTCTGCTTCAAAAATAATTTCATTTTTTATCTTTTCAGGTAATTTTAATATTTTTTGAAAAACATCATCTCCAGCGATATTTATTAAATTATTTTCAAATAATTCCATTTCCAATATTGGCTTTTTTATCTTTTTTTGCCACCAATATAATCCTGATAATTGTCTAATTATGTTATTTTTTCTTTCTAATTTTCCTTCTAAATGACTTTCTTCTCTTATTATTAATTCATCTATCATTTCATTACTATCATATTTTAAATCTTTAGGTAATTCTATTTTTATTTTGTTTAATTCAGAACGGATGGCTTGTACTGGAATTTCTAATTTTTTAGCTATTCCTTCTACAAAATTAGCTTTCTCTATTTCACTTTTTACTAAAGCTACGTAAGGTAATACCAATTTCTGAACCTTATTCCCTAATTTTCGTCTATCTTTAATTTCATCTATCAATTTCTCTAAATAAAAATCTATAATATGTTTAGCATTTTTTAGAGATTTTTTCCACTCTTTTTTGTTGTTTAAAATTAAATCGGCAGGATCCATTCCATTTGGAATCTTCATTAAACGAACTTCCATATTATTTAACAAAGCTAATTTAGAAGCTTTACATGCTGATTTAAATCCAGCTTCATCTCCATCAAAAGCCAAAACCATTTTATCAGAAAATCTTTTCAATAACTTAAGATGCCCTACTGTTAAAGAAGTTCCCGAACTAGCCACTGTATTTGTATAACCTGCTTGATGACACATTAATAAATCCATTTGACCTTCTACCACTATAGAAAAATCTGATTTTCTCATAGTATTTTTTGCAAAATTATAAGCATAAAGGATATTAGATTTATTAAATAAAATAGTTTCAGGACTATTTAAATATTTAGCCATATCTTTGTTTTCTCCTTGATTAATTTCAAATAATCTTCCTGAGAAAGCCATAGGTCTATTAGAATTATCAAATAACGGAAAAATAACTCTGTTTCTAAAACGATCATAAAAACCAACACCTCTATCTTTTTTCTTAATCATTCCAGCTTTTTCAATCTCTATATCAGAATATCCTTCTTTTTTTAAATAATCATAAATACTTTGCCACTCATTCAAAGCATAACCTAAACGAAATTGTTTAATTATTTTATCTTCAATTCCTCTTTTTTTTAAATACTTTAGCGCTTCTTTATTTTTTAATAAATTATTTTGAAAAAATAAAGTACTTTTCTCTAAAATATCATATATTCTATTTTTTTCACTAATTTTTTTAGGATTTTCTTTTTTTAATTCAACTCCTGCTTTTTCAGCTAAAATTTTTAAAGAACCTTTAAAATCAACTCCTTCATATTTTTCTACAAAAGTAAAAATGTCTCCCCCTTCTCCACAGCCAAAACATTTAAACGAATCTCTATCTGGGGAAATAAAAAAAGAAGGGGTTTTTTCATTATGAAAGGGGCAACATGCTTTATAATTAATTCCTGCTTTTTCTAATTTTATATAATCACCAACAACATCTACTATATTCAATCTTTCTTTAATTTGTTCAACATTGTTATTCATATAATTTAACTTTTAGATATTTAAATAAAAAACTTAAAGATTAAAATTATTCTAGTCTATAAATTTATTTTTCATTTTTAACATCTTGAACCATTTGCCATTTTTTAGAACCTTCAAAACCTGAACCTGCCGGAACTAATCTTCCAATAATAATATTTTCTTTTAATCCAAGCAAATCATCTTGCGCCCCTCTTAGAGATGCATTAATCAACATTTTTGTAGTATTTTGAAATGATACTGAAGATAAGAAAGAATTTCTTGATAAAGAAACTTCAGTAATTCCTAAAATTAATTGTTCAGCTTTTGCTTCTTCTTTTTTATCTTTTTTAGCTTTTTCGTTAGCTTCTTTTACTTGATAATCCTCTACGACTGAACCAACAGTTAAATTAGTATCTCCTGATTTCAAAATCTTTCTTCTTGAAAGCATTTGTTTTATAACTACTTCAATATGTTTTCTGGCTGTAGCTGCTCCTTGTAATTCATAAATTCTTATTATTTCTCTAATAATATATTCCTGAGCCGCTTTCTTGCCTGCATATTTAAATAATTCACTTATATCAACAGATCCATCAGTTAAAATATCTCCCTTAGATACTTTATCACCAACTTTTTTATTAGTTACTCTTCCATAAGGTAAAATATACTCTACTTGTTGTTTCTTTTTTCTAGAAGAGCGGCTATCAATATCAGGCATAATTACTATCATTTTTCCAGCTTCGTCATCAACAACATCCGTAATTTTCCCATTTATTTTTGAAAGTACAGCTGGAATCTTAGGTTTTCTTTTCTCAAAGATTTCTTCTACTCGAGGTAAACCTTGAGTAATGTCACCGCCTTGAGAAGCAGTACCTCCTGTATGGAAAGTTCTCATCGTTAATTGTGTTCCTGGTTCTCCAATAGCTTGAGCAGCAATAGTTCCTACAGTTTCTCCTAAATCAACTTCTAAATTATTACCTAAATCGGCTCCATAACATTTTTGACAAATACCTCTTTTAGTAGCACATGTCATAGGAGATCTAACTGGAATTTCTTCAATTCCTGCCTCATCAATCAAAATCGCATCTTCTTTAGTTAATATATGATTTTTCTTAAATAAAACTTTTCCTTTTTTATCTTTAATTTCTTTAGCTAAAGTTCTGCCTTTTATATTTTTAATTAAAGGAATTTCTAATCCCGACAAAGTTTCTCTACCTAACATTATAAATTCTTTAGTCTTACAATCTGATTCTAAAATAACCACATCTTGTGATACATCAAAAAGTTTTCTAGTTAAATAACCAGATTTTGCAGTATTTAAAGCTGTATCTGCCAACCCTTTTCTTGAACCATGAGTAGTAGTGAAATATTCAATTGGAGTTAAACCTTCTTTCAAACAAGAAATAACCGGATTTTCAATAGTTTCTCCAGATGTATTTTGAATCAAACCTCTCATTCCAGCCATTTGAGTAAATTGACCAATAGAACCTCGGGCTCCTGAACTCCACATAATATGAGCTGATCCTTGTTTATCTAATGTATGAGGAATAATCTCTTCTACCTTATCTTTAGTAGCATGCCAAATTTCAACATTTTTTCTATGTCTTTCGTCTTTGGTTAATAAACCTTCATTATATTGTTCCCAAACCTCTCCTGACTGCTTTTTACCTTCTTCAATAATTTCTTCCTTTTCTTTAGGAACCATTACATTATCAATACCCCAAGTCACTCCAGATTTTGTAGCATATTTAAATCCAAAATCTTTGATTTTACCTAAGATATTAGCTATATTATTTATTCCGTATCTATCAATCAAATCATTAGTTAATTTAGAAAGTTCTTTTTTACCTACACTTTCATTTATAAACGGATATTCTTTTGGTAAAACAGAGTTAAATAATAATCTTCCAGCAGTTGTTTCAAAAACTTCTCCTTTAAATTGAGTATATTTTTCACTCCCCGTAGGCAAAACATTTATTTTTGCTCTTAAGTCTAATTCATCAAATTCATAAGCAATAATAGCTTCATTTACTCCTTCATAGTATTTGTTTTCTCCTTTAGTCCCCTCCACTATATTAGTCATCCAATAACAACCCAAAGCCATATCCATCTTAGGATCTACAATCGGCTCTCCTGTACCTGGTTTTAAAATATTTTTATCTGCGGTCATTATTTCTTTAGCTTCTTTTTGAGCTTCATCAGTCAAAGGTACATGAACAGCCATTTGGTCTCCATCGAAGTCAGCATTAAAAGCAGCACATACTAAAGGATGGACTTGTATAGCTTTACCTTCTACTAACAAAGGTTCAAAAGCTTGAATTCCTAATCTATGCAAAGTAGGTGCTCTGTTCAATAATACGTGCTTATCTTTTATTACTCCTTCTAAAATAGCCCATACTTCAGGAGTTCCTTCTTCAATTAAACGACTTGCCCATTTAATATTATGAGCTAATTCATCTTTTAAAATCTTTGAAATAACAAAAGGTTTAAATAACTCTAAAGCCATTTTTTTAGGCAAGCCACATTCATTCAAAGCTAAATCAGGGCCCACCACAATAACAGATCTTCCTGAATAATCTACTCGTTTTCCAAGAAGATTTTGTCTAAACAATCCCTGTTTTCCTTTTAAATTATCTGCTAAAGATTTTAAAGGTCTTCGTTGAGATTGGCTCATAGCTCCACCTGCTCCCGAAAAACGAATAGAATTATCTACTAATGAATCAACAGCTTCTTGCAGAATTCTTTTTTCATTTCTTAAAATAACATCAGGGGCATTAATCTCTAATAATTTTTTCAAACGATTATTTCTATTAATAACTCTCCTATATAGATCATTTACATCTGAAGTAGCATTTCTTCCCCCACTCAAAACTACCATAGGCCTTAAAGCAGGAGGAATAACAGGGATATTAGTCAAAAACATCCACTCTGGATTAACATTAGATTCAATCATAGGATTAATCAGAGATAATCTTTTATTTATTTTTACTCTTTTGATAGAACCTGCGCTCTCTAAATCTTTCTCCAATTCTTCTTTTAATTTTTTCAAATTAATTCTCTTGCAAATATCATAAATAACTTCAGCTCCAATTCCGGCTTCAAACATAGAACCGTACTTAAACGAAAATCTATTATAAGTAATCTCATCCAAAACTACTCCTTCTTGGATAGAGTTAATTTTTTGTTTAACTTCTAATAATAATTCTTTTAATTTAACTTTTGTTTTCTCGTCTAATATATTTTTTATTTTAGTTTTAAATTCAATATCAACTTCTTTTAGAATTCTAGTTCTTTCTTCTTCATTTACTTTTGTAATAATATATCCAGCAAAATAAATGACCTTTCTTAAATCCGCCATAGAAATATCTAAAATCAAAGCAATTCTAGAAGGTATACTTTTCAAAAACCAAATATGAGAAACTGGGGTAGCTAACTTAATATGACCCATTCTCTCTCTTCGTACTATAGACTTTGTTATTTCAACTTCACATTTTTCACATACTATTCCTTTATATCTAATTCCTTTATATCTCCCACAATAACATTCGTAATCTTTATCAGGACCAAAAATCTTTTCATCGAAAAGACCTCCTTTTTCAGATCTTTGGGTTCTATAATTAATAGTTTCTGGTTTTTTTACTTCTCCATATGACCACTCTAAAATTTTTTCAGGAGAAGCTAATTTAAGAGAAATTGAATTAAAGTCTACCTCACTATTATGAGAAAAACCTTTTTTATTGTCTTCTTGATTTATTTTTTGCATATTATTTAGTAGGTTAGTAAGTTAGTTGATAGCTTTTAGAAGAAAAATTTGCGAAGCCAATTTTCTTATTTTTAATTTAAAATTTACAATTTATAATTTGAAATAATTTTTGCCTGCCTACCGGCGCAGGTAGATTAAAAATTATTTTTTAAGGTCTATATCTAAGGCTAGTCCTCTTAAATTTTTTAATAATACATTAAATGACGCAGGTAAATTAGGCTCGGGAATATCATTTCCTTTTACAATAGCATCAAAAGCAGCCGATCTACCAATAATATCATCTGATTTTATAGTTAAAACTTCTCTTAATATATGAGCTGTTCCATGACCAAGCAAAGCCCAAACTTCCATTTCCCCAAATCTTTGACCTCCTCTTTGAGCCTTACCTCCAAGAGGTTGTTGATTTATCAAAGAATAAGGGCCAATAGCTCTTGAATGCAATTTGTCATCCACCATATGATGAAGTTTAAGCATATACATATACCCAACAGCGATGTCTTGATTAAATTTTTCTCCGGTCAATCCATCATACAAAGGAATTGTTCCACTTCTAGGCATTCCTGCTTTTTCTAATTCATCCTTTACTTCTTTTTCTGTAGCTCCAGCAAAAGGAGGAACAACAGCTTGATAATTAAGTTTTTTAGCAGCCATACCTAAATGCAGCTCTAAAATCTGTCCAAGATTCATTCTTGAAGGAACTCCAAGAGGAGTCAATATAATATCTACAGGAGTACCATCTTCCATATAAGGCATATCTTCTCTAGGCAATACTTTTGAAATAACACCTTTATTTCCATGTCTTCCTGCTAACTTATCTCCTACTGATATGTTTCTTAATTGAGCAACTTCTACATAAACTTTTTTTATTACTCCTGGTTCATTAATTTCACCTTTATCACGAGAAAATACTTTTACTCCAATAACAAAACCTCTTTTTCCTCCCTTCACTCGTAAGGAAGTATCTTTTACATCCTGAGCTTTTTCTCCAAAAATAGAACGAAGCAATCTTTCTTCTGGTGTTAATTGAGTTTCCCCTTTAGGAGTAATTTTTCCTACTAAAATATCCCCCGTATGTACTTCCGATCCTACTCTAATTATTCCTTCTTCATCTAAATTCTTTAATTTAGCTTCTCCTACATTTGGAATATCATGAGTCGTTACTTCTTCTCCTAATTTAGTATCTCGGACATCTTCCACAAACTCTTCTACTTGTACAGAAGTAAATTTATCTTCTTTCACTAATCTATCAGAAATAATAATAGCATCCTCATAATTAGCTCCATACCAAGACATAAAGGCAATTAAAATATTTTGACCAACTGCGATTTGTCCATTATCAGTTGAAGAACAATCTGCCAAAATATCACCCTTCTTAACTTTTTGATTTAAATCAACAGAAGGACGATTACTTAGGGCTGAGAAGTTATTTGTTCTCATAAAAGAAACTAACGGATATTCAACTTCTTTTCCTGCTGAATTTTTTACCTTAATCATTTTTGCATCAACATAGGATACAATTCCATTTTCTTTAGCTACTATTAATCTACCAGTGGCTCGAGCAGCTCTTTCTTCAATACCTGTAGCTACCAAAGGTGCATCTGGTTTAATACAAGGAACTGACTGCTTTTGCATGTTAGATCCCATCAAAGCTCTGTTAGCATCATCATTATTAATAAAAGGAATCATTGAAGTTGCTACAGAAAAAGGCTGTTTAGAAGAAACATCAATAAAATCAACTTTGTTTTTATTTACTATACTAGGTTTTCCAGCTACTCTTACTTCTACTAATTTTTCTTTAATCTTACCTTTAGAATCTAACTCAACAGAGGAATCAGCAATATTATGCCTTTGTTCGTCAGCGGCATTTAAAAACAAAACTTTATTAGTTACTTGTCCTTTTTCTACTTTCACATAAGGAGTCTCTATCATTCCAAAATCATTCACTCTAGCATAATTAGCTAATCTTAAAATCAAACCAATATTTTGACCTTCAGGAGTTTGGATTGGACAAAGTCGTCCATAATGAGAAGGATGAACATCCCTAACTTCAATAGAAGCTCTTTCTCTTACTAATCCTCCAGGGCCTAAAGCCGACACTGTTCTTAAATGTTCTAACTCTGACAAAATATTATCTTGGTGCATAAATTGAGATAATTGATTTGTTGTAAAAAACTCTTTAATTCTAGCCTGTAGTGGTCGCGGACTAATAAATTGCATTGGCAAAGTTGCATCTACTCCAATAATAGACATCCTATCTTGAATATTTCTTTGAATTTGAAACATTCCGACTCTAAATTTTTGTTGAATCATTTCTCCAAAATATTTTAATCTTCTAGAACCTAGATGATCAATATCATCAGGCTGAGCATTTGCAGAATTATTTAATTTTACTATATGTTCAATGGTTGTAACTAAATCTTCAATAGAAAGAGTAGATCGTTCTAATTCCTTCTTATCCATAGATTTATCAAATCTTTTATTAAAATAATATCTTCCAACTTTATGTAAATCATATCTTTCTGGAGAAAATACAGAACTAACAAAAACCTCGGCATGACTAGCCGTTGTTAATTCTCCGTCTCTTAATCTCTTATGAATTTCAATAAAAGATTCTCCTCTATTTTTAGCAGGATCATTTTCAATACATTTTTCAATAATTTCTTTTGTAATTTTGTCTTTAAATAAATCAGCTACATTTTCAGTCCCTTCAGAAGCCAATACTCTTAATAAAGTGCTCACTAAAAATTTTCTTTTTCTGTCAATCTTTACATACATTAAACCATCAGGTTCAGTTTCTATTTCTATCCAAGATCCTCTAGCTGGTAATATTTTTACTCCAAAATATCTTCCTCCTTTCAATTCTTGCATAGTAAAAAACATTCCAAAAGATCTAGCTAATTGAGGAACAACAACTCTTTCTACCCCATTGATTATAAAAGTACCATGCTCAGTCATCATAGGAAAATCAGTCAAGAAAATCTCTTGTTCTTTTTCTATTTTTAAAATTTTATTAGTTAATTTAACCTTAGCCTTAATAACAGCTTGATAGTTTTTCTTATTAGATTTTGCATCAAATTCATTAGTTTTTGGTTTAATGAACTCATAATCTAAAAATTCTAATTTGAATTTTTTTCCTGAATAGTCTTCAATAGGAGAAAATTCTGACAAAACTTCAGAAATTCCTTTATCCACAAAAGATTGATATGAAAGCAATTGAGCTTCTACCAAATTAGGAAGTTCAACATGGGATTTATTATATTTTTTAAATCGTTTTTGCTCCCTTTTTATTGATTTAGTCATAGAAAGTTTTTTCTTTTTTATACTTATGTTATACTAGTAAAAAAGTGTGTTTTGTGTGATTTTTTATATAGAGATTCCTCTTAATAAGTTGAATCTATATTAACTCCTCGGCTCGGTAATTAAAAAATTTCGCTCCGCTACATTTTTTAATTACTCTCGCTCTATGTCGTTAATAAAAAATAGATATACATATAACACCAAAAGCGCTATACCAAAATGTTTTGGATAGACTTTTAAATTTATAATAAAATAGCTTTTGTCTTTCTATCACAACTCAATAAATACAGATAAACTCTAAAAGAATAGAATATACTATTCTATTACAATTGTCAACATATTTTATTAACATATGTGTTTAGACATTACCCAAAACTATTGACAATTATATATATTACAGGTAACATTTAAATATGGATAAAAATTATTTACAAAAATTAAATACAATGAATTGTAAAGCCGTTAACATCGGAATTCTTCCTATGTGGTTTACAAATCTATTTGTATTTAACCGTGATAATTTTAAAATAAAACTAAAAATCAACCTCTAATTTTTATAACAAAAAATCTCTTTAAAATTCTCTCGGCTAAATAAAAAGCCGAGATTTTATTTTAGCATTATTATTTGTAGAATGTTCTTTTAAAATTGAATTTATAAGGAGAATGAAAATGGATACTAGAAAATTAAAAATAGAAAGTACTAATCTTTTACTTGTTTCAATTGATCTTAAATACAAAAAATATATTTTCCGTGAATTAACTTCTGAGATTGTAGTTTGGATGTCTATAAAACCTCCTCTTATAATAGGAGAAACAATTAAATTTATAAAATCTTCTTTGGAAAAGAACAAACAAGGAATAGATTTTATATCAGCAATAACTAATAAAAATACTGGGGAATATTTAGGTGGTTGCGGAATCCATGGAATAAATACAAAATTTCCATCATTTGGACTTTGGATAAAAAAATCTGCTCATGGAAATGCTTATGGGAAAGAAGCTATTTTTGCATTAAAAAATTGGATTGATAAAAATCTAGAATATGAATATATTAAATATGAAGCTGTTAATTTGAATTATGCCAGCAGAAGAATTCCCGAATCTTTAAATGGAAAAGTATTTCGTGGTAGAAAATTCAAAAATGGTTATGGAAAAGAATTTGATGTAATTGAATACAGAATTTATCCCTAAAATAACTAAATAAAAAAGCGATACTCGGCATCGCTTTTTTTACTTTTTTAATTTGATTTAATTAATTTCAAATTTTCATTTACTACACAAAACTCACAACCATGAATTTAGTGTAGTTTATTATTTAATATAATTTAATTTATTATATAAATATAAAAATACCCCAGTTAACTGGGGTATTTTTATATTTAAAATTTAGAATTTTTAATTCTAAAATTTTTTAAAAATATTTTAGGAAATTTCTTCTTTTTTATCTTCAACAACTTCTTCTTTCTTTTCTTCTGTAGGAACTTCCTCCTTTGTTTCTTCAGCTGGAGCTTCTGCTTCAACTTTTTCTTCAGTAGCTTCTTCAGTTTTTTCAACTTCTTCAACTACTTCTTCTTTTGTTTCTTCGGCTTTTTCACCTTCATCTAAAGTTTCTTTTGGCGCTTTATCCTTAACTTCCTTGTCCTCCACAGCTTTAGCATCGGAGGGTTCCTCTTCAACTTCTTTTATAATTGGAGTTTTTTTAGGTAAAACATTCTTTTTCTTTGCTTTAATTATTTTTTCTGAAACTAGAATATTATGAACAGTATCTGAAACTTGAGCTCCATTTGCAATCCAATGTTTTACTCTATCAACTTTAATTTGCCTTACTTTTCTTATAGTATCGTAAAAACCTAGATTCTCCAAAAACTTACCTGATTTAGGTCCTCTACGAGAATCAATCAAAACAACCCTATATGAAGGATCATGTTTTCTACCAACTCTTTGTAATCTTATTTTTAACATAGAGAATATATTATCAGAAAATTCTTTTAATGACAAGTATAAATAACAAAACAGGGCATAAAACACAGCCCTGTTTTTCTAAAAAGATTATAAAATATCATACTGGAAACCTTCCCCTTCCATAAGTGAATGAATAAATTCCTTTTTAGTTATTTTCATACACCAACGAGGAGAGAGAAGTCTTTCATATTTACAAAGTTTAAAATCTCTAAAACATTGACAAGTCATTGTGATAATTCCTGGACAATGTGGATCTTCAGAAATATCTCCCCAATAACATACAATTATATTTCCAGGCGACTTTAAAAACATGAGTCTAGGGTTAAGAACAAGGTTTTTTAAATCGTTATAAAAACAAGTTTTTTTATCCATTAATTCCTGAAATCGCTCTTCAGCATTTGTTATAATACTTTCTTTTAAAAAATTAGAAATTCCCTTAGGAGGATTTGCTACCACCTCCCTGCATTTCCTAGCCTCAGCGAGACTTTTTTCAAATTGTGGTAATTGCCAATCTTCATATTTAAGCATATCAAACTCCTTATAATTTAGGTGAACAAATTATTAACTAGGTTTATATTACTCTAATATAAATAAAAATCAACGGCTACGCTCATAGCCATTGACTTGTGGCTTTATTAAGCCATTTAATATTCAAACAACTCAACGACTTGAGTTGTTAAATTTTCATTCCTTAATCATTTTTAACTATATAAAACAAAACCTTTCGTTATTTTTTCTACTTCTGATTTTTTACCAAATACTAAAACTCCTAAATACTCTAAATCATCCATATCTTTTTCTTTTGTTTTTTCAATTACAATCTTGTCATTTATTACTTCTAACATTTCTCTAGTAAATACAACTGTATCTAAACCAACAGACTCTGCTTTATTTACTAAATCAATAATGTCTTTATTGTTTTTAGCAATTTTTACCATTATGGCATGCTGAATATTTAATGCCAAATTTCTATTATCTTTAGTTTCTACCGAATTTTGTAAAAATAATTCTTTGCCTTTTCTAGCTGCAAATGATGCCCCTAAGTGAGCGGATGTATTTAGTTCTTCCCAATCTTCTAAATCAGCCTCCTTATTTAAAACAACAATAGCAATTTTAGTTTCTTTAGATTTCCCAGTTTTACTCTTATTTTCTTTCCTCATTATCGGAAAGAATACAGTATCTCTTAAATTTGGTTTTTCAGTCAGAATAGCAACCAACCTATCTATTCCCATTCCAAATCCTGTCATTGGAGGCATTCCATGTTCCATAGCTTCAATGAAATCATTATTATAGTCCATAGTTTCAGAATCTCCAGCTGATTTTAATTCTGCTTGTTTTTCTAATAATTCTTTTTGCACCACAGGATCAACCAATTCTGCATATTGATTAGTAATCTCTGCACCAGCAATAATCAATTGGGCCACCTCAGCTGTTCCATCTTCATTTTGTATTGCCAAAGGTTTTAGAGACCTAGGATAATGAGTCACAAAAGTAGGATTTACAATTTTACCTCTTGAACTTTTCTTAAAAATAAAATCTAAAAGATTTCCATCGGAAATTTTGGTGATCTCATTTTTATCAAATCCTAATTCCAAAGCTTTCTCTTCAATATTCTCTCTACTAGCTCCCTCCGGATTTAATCCAGTATTTTCTTTTATCAAATCGTTAAATTTAACTCTCTTCCACTTAGTATCTAGATCGATCTCAACTTCTTTTTCATTAATATCTATTATTTTAAATTGCATTTTCCCTACAACTTCTTTTGCTACAGTTTTTATAATTCGTTCAGTTAATTCTAAATTGTAATCTAAGTTCTTATAAGCTTTATACCATTCCAACATAGTAAATTCCTGCATATGAGTTGAATCAGAACCTTCATTTCTAAAATTCTTTCCAATCTCATAAACAGCTGGATACCCTCCTGCCATAATCATTTTGAGTTCAGCTTCTAAAGAAATTCTTAAAACCATATCCATATCATAATCACTATGATGTGTTTTAAAAGTTTCCGCCATAGCCCCTGAAGCTTGATTTTGTAAAATAGGAGTTTCTACTTCCATAAAACCATCATCATTTAAAATCTCTCTTATTTTAGAAATAACTTCTGCTCTAATTTGAAATAATTTAAAAGAATCTTTGTCCATTAAAATATCTAAATATCTTTTTCTATATTTTTGCTCTACATCTTGTAACCCATGCCATTTTTCAGGAAGAGGTCGTAAAGATTTAGAGATAATTTGCCATTTAGAAATTTCAACAGATTGTTGCCCTTTTTTTGTTAAAAATAATTTTCCACTTACTTTCACAAAATCCCCAACATCAATTACCTCTTCAAAAAAAGAAAATTGCTCATCTCCAACAACATCTTTTTTTAATACTCCTTGAAATGTTTCTGTTCCATCAAAAAAATTAAAAAATAATAAAGCTCCTTGTCCTCGCAAAGACATTATTCTTCCCACTAATTTAACCTCTAATCCTTCTTCAAATTTCTCATTAACTTCTTTAAGTGAATGAGAAAATTCCACATCAGCAGGATACGGATTTAATCCTTTTTTTTCTAATTTTCCTTTTTTCTCTAAGCGAGTTTGACGAATTTCGTCTAATGAAGCCATAATAACTTAGTCGAAAGTCTGTAATGTCAAAAGTCGAAAGTCTTTTTTAGAAAAATCGCTTTGCGATTTTTCAGACTTTATAGACTTTATAGGCTTTATAGGCTTTTGACTTATTTTATATCAATAATCTTGTAGTCTTGTTTTCCTTTAGGTGATTTAAAAGAAAAAGACTCTCCTTTAATTTTATCTAGCATTGCAATCACCAAAGGAGAAGAAATTGAAATTTTTCCTTCAGCCATATTAGCTTCTTGGCTTCCGACAATAGAAAATTCTTTCTTTTCTTTTTCTCCTTTTTTTTGAACAATAACAGTGGCTCCTACTGATACTTTTGAAGAAGCCCCTTTTTTAATTATAATAGCATCATCTAAAATAGCTTGTAAGTCTTTAATTCTTTTTTCAATATTAGCTTGATCTTCTCTAGCTTGATGATATTCTGCATTCTCACTTAAATCACCTAAAGACCGAGCTTCTTTCAAATTCTGAGCAATTTCTTGCCTTCTAGTAGTTTGTAAATAATCTAATTCATCTATAAATTCTTTATGTTTTTGTTGTGATAAATATTCTGACATAATAATTAGTTAAAAGTTCATAAAGTTAAAAATTAAAAGTCTTGAAAAATTGCTCCGCAATTTTTCTTACTTTATAGACTTTTGACTCTATTTAATTCTATTACAGTTTGAATATTATAGCAATTGAAAATTTATTTTACAAGTTCATATATTTTGACTTTATGGACCTTATAGATTTTATAGACTTTTGACTATTTCAAGTATTCTGGTGTATTTACATTCATCCATTCCAATAATTGTCTCATTACAAATAGCCCTCCAACTGTATTTTTAACAGGTCCTTCTTCCATAATCACAACAAAAGCATATTTAGGATCATTAGAAGGGGAATATCCTAAAATCCAAGAATTAACCCTATTTTTTTTGATACCTCTTTCAGCTGTTCCAGTTTTGGCAGAGACATCGGTAAACCAAACATTTAAACCTTTAGCAGTTCCATCGCTTACAGCTAATCGCATCCCTTCTTTTACTATCTCAAAATAATCTTTATCTATATCTATTTTTTTAAAATCCCAACCTTTATCTTCTCTCTTTAATATTGTAGGTCTTAATAATTTCCCCCCATTAGCTATTACTGAAACAGCTCTTACTGCTTGAAGAGGAGTCACCTGAAAACCATACTGTCCTATAGCAGTATGATAAGTATTTCCTATTGTCCAATCTTCTCCGTTGAAAATTCTGGCTTTCCATTCTGGATTAGGAATAACCCCTCGTTCTTCAATAAAACCTTCTATTCCTGTTTCTTCACTAAAACCAAATAATTTTATATATTCGTTTATTTTAGATATACCTAAACCAGCTTGATTTTCATAACCTCCTCCTATTGAATAAAAATAAACATCCGAAGAAACAGCTATAGCTTCTCTCATATCTGTCCAGCCATGAGCTTTCCAATCTTTGAAAATAGTTTTTAAGTTCTTAAAATATGGATTTTGAACAGAAATAGAACCCGAACTATATATTTTTTTATAAGGACTAATTAATTCTTCATTTAAAGCAGCTAGTGATAGAAAAGGTTTTACGATTGATCCTGGAGTATAAAGTCCCATAGTAGATCTATTTAAAAAAGGTTTATTCTTATCTAAATTAAATTCAGCTATGCTTTTCTTATCTTCTCCATCAGACATTGTTTTTAAATCATACTCCGGATAAGAAACCATTGCTAAAATTTCTCCACTATTTACATCCATCATTATTCCAGAACCTCCATTAAATCCTTTTTGTTTAGCCAAATCTTCAATATAACCATATAAAGCATTCTGTATTTCGGCATCAATAGATAAAACAATACTTTCTCCACAACTAGGATCTTTTACGGAATACTCAGAAACAATATTAAATAAAGCATCTTTTTCTACTATTTTTAACCCATTTTCTCCACTCATTTTTTCATTAAAGAAATTTTCTACTCCACTTTTTCCTATATAATTAGTTTGAAAATAATTACCTTGCTTATCTTTTAAAGGATATGAAACATACCCTAGAATATGAGCTAAACCTTTGTATTGTGAGTATTCTCTTTTAAAAAAATCTTGATTTTCTTCTTTTTGAGCTGAATTCCAAACCAATTCTTTATTATTTCTATCATAAATTATTCCTCTTTCTGAAAAAATAATTAAATGTTCTAAACGGTTATTATCTCCCTTTTCTAAAAAATTATGACCTTGATCTATTTGTAAACTTTTTATTTTAAAAGAAAACAAGATTAATATACATAAAAAAAATAACCCTAGAAACATTATTGTTCTTCTTGAGATAGCTTTTTCTATCTGCCCTTCAAATTGAAAAGTATCAAAGTCTGGAAGATTACTAGAATCTAAAAAAATATCATCAGGGGTTATATCTATATGATTATTTTTTTTAAAAAATATCTTTTTTAAATTTCTAAACATAATAAATATTATACCCTATATCCGTAATTGTTTTCTAATTAATATACTTATAACAAGAACTATTCCTGCAAAAACAAAAAATACTGGTAAATTAAAAAACAAGTCTCTTTCTGTGAAATACAAGATATCATAAATTAAAGCCAAAAATAGCCCTTCATAAAAATTTTCTATTATGATAAAACTAGCTAAAAATAAAATAACTAAAATCCACCAAGGAAAAATAAAAATTCCTAAAAATAAAAATAATGAGGCTATCTTTCTTGTATTACTTGAACCCATCTTAATTCAAAAAAGTTAACGGGACTTTTAAACAATATAGTTTCAAAAGGATCCTCTGGATTAATAATTATTTGCTCTACTAATCCTAAAATTCTTAAATCTTCTTCTGGCAAAGTAACCACATCTCCTTTTTTAATACCAGTACCTTGAGGTAGTTTTATTACAAAAACTCCGTCACCTACAGCTTCGGCTATTGTTAAGATCTTGTTAAAACCAACCGCTACTTCTATTTGCTCCCTAGGAAAAGAATATAATTTAACCTTAGAAGTTTTGAAATAAGATTCATCTATTTCTCCTACAATAACAAAGCCCTCAACCAAAACTTTATCTCCTTTTTTGATACCTTGATGCGATCCAATATCTAAAAGCAAAGAATTATAAGCTGATAAACCTGGTTTTAAAATAACATTAGCTAAAATAGATTTTGAATCTAAATTAGTTCTTCCTAACATTTTTTTTAATTCAATATTTTCTTTCAATAATAAATTTTGATTTATTATAAATAATTTATTTTTAAATAATTCATCTTTAAGCAAATTATTTTCTTCATTCAATTGTTTTCTTGTAATAAAAAAAGAAAAAATTTCTTCTCCATAATCTAAAGATTTATTTTTCAAAATTATTAAAGGTTTAGAAACAAAAGTTAAAGGAATATTTAAAAAAGCCGATTGGCCAAGACTAAACAAGTAAGCTATCAAAAGAAAAAAACCTACAAAAATTATTTTCTTTTTTAAATTATTTTTTTTATTATTCTTTAAGAGGTATACCATCTTCGTCTTGAATTAAAATCTCTTCATAAATCTTTAAATCATCTAAAACAACCCCTGTTCCTCGAGCCACTGAAGTTAAAGGATTATCAACTACATAAACAGGAACTTTTATTATATCTCCTAATAATTTATCAAGATTTTTTATTAAAGCACCTCCTCCTGAAAGATAAACTCCTCTATTTAAAATATCTGAAACAATTTCTGGAGGAGTCATCTCTAAAACTTGTTTTACCGCATCTAGAAGAACAACTAAAGATTGAGAAATAGCTTTTCTAATATGAGTATCATTTACTTTTATTTCTTTAGGTAATCCTGAAACCAAGTCTCTTCCTCGCATAGTAGTTTCCAAAGCCTGTTCAAGAGGAATAGCCGAACAAATATCAATCTTCAATCTTTCAGCAGTTTTCTCTCCAATTAAAATTTTAAACTTACTTCGCATATATTGAATAATATCTTCATTAAATTTATCACCTGCTATTCTTATATTTTTTGAATTAACTACCCCCCCTAAAGACATTACGGCTATATCCGTTGTTCCTCCTCCTATATCAATCATTACTGAACCGATTGCATCTTTAATCGGCAAACGACTACCAATCGCTGCTACCATAGGTTCTTCTACAATATGAACTTCTCTAGCTCCAGCATTTTTTACAGCATCTCTTACTGCTCGAGTTTCTACATTGGTAATTCCTGAAGGTACTCCTACTACTACTCGAGGTCCTATAATTTTTTTAGAATTATCCTGAGCCTTATTTAAAAGATAAGCTATCATTTCTTCGGTAACTTCAAAATCAGAAATAACTCCATCAACTAAAGGTCGAACAGCTGTAATATGAGTAGGAGTTCTACCAACCATTTTTTGAGCTTGTTTCCCTACCGCTACTACTCGTCCAGTTTTTGTATTTAAAGCAACTACTGAAGGCTCATTCAAAACAATCCCTCTTTCTTCTACATAAACAAGAGTATTAGCAGTTCCTAAATCTATTCCAATATTATTTGAGAATAAATTTTTGAATTTTCTTTTTAATTTTTCTAAAAATTTTATTTTTTTCATTATCTATTATTTTTACTTAATCATTTCAAAAAATTCTTCTATTGAAATAATTTTGGATTCTTCTTCATTTCTTTTTTTAATTTCTACCCCTCCACTATTTAAACTTTTTTCACTAACTACTACTCGATATGGAATCCCTAATAAATCAGCGTCAGCAAATTTTTCTCCAGCAGTTGCTTCTCTATCATCATATAAAACTTCAATGTTTTTTTCATTTAATTGATTATAAATTTCTTCTGCTTTTTCCCTTGGTCCGCCTTTGGAGGAATTTTGCCCTAAAGAAAGTAAATGAACTTTAAAAGGAGCAACTGACTCTGGCCAAATAATACCTTTTTTATCAGAAAGAATTTCAGCCACAATACCCATCAATCTCCCTGGTCCAATACCGTAACTTCCCATAACTACCAATTCATTTTCTCCTTTATCATTTTTATAAGTTAAATCAAAAGCTTCTGAAAATTTTGTTCCTAGATTAAAAATATTTCCGGCTTCAATTGCTTTTTCCTTTCTTAAATCTGTATTTCCACATTCAGGACAAGAATTTTGTTCCGTAATTATTTCTTCATTTACAGCAACTGAACATTTATCACAAATATGAATAGTGTCCTCCCCCGCTTCTGATAGAGTTTGAAATTCATGTGAATATTTACTAAAAGTTCCTCCTGAAGCATATGTCATAAAAGTTTGATCTCCAATTCCAACTTCATTAAAAATATTTTTATAAGCTATCTTTGATTTTTCATAAAAATCACTATGTTCTTTTTCATCTTTAGAAAAAGAATACATATCCTTCATAAAAAATTCTCGTCCTCGCATAATTCCACTTTTTACTCGAGCTTCATTTCTAAATTTAGTTTGAATCTGATAAACAGACACTGGCAAATCTTTAAAAGAAGAAATATGATTTTTCATCATTTTAGTTAAAGGTTCTTCATGAGTAAAAGCCATTCCTAATTCAGTTTTATTTTTCAAATGAGTTTTAAACCAATTATCTACAACTTCATTATTCCAACGATCTGTTTTTTTCCAAACTTCCTGATCTTGAAGAATTGTCATAAATAATTCTTGTCCACCAATTAGGTTCATTTCTTTTTTGAGAACAATATTTATTTTTTCTAAAACTCTTAAACCTAAAGGCAAATAAGCATAAGCTCCTGCAATTTCCTTATTAATAAACCCTCCCCTTATTAGTAATTGAGCATTTTTAGAGACTTCATCTTTAGGAGCTTCTTTCCTTGTTTTTGTAAATAGTTTAGATTGTTTCATATATGCATATATTACCTTATTATTTAAATTTAATCAAAATAAAAAATGTGAGGTCTCTAAGACCCCACACTTTTTAAAGACTTTTAATCCGATGTTTTTCATGTTATATTTTCAGGCAGAAGTTTAAATTAAATCATAACTATTATAAAGGGGTTAAATTATGCTTAATATTTTTTCTCTTAAAAACAAAAAAAGAGTAAGTAAAACACCGCAAGAACTAATCATTGAAAAAGCCCAACAAGAATATCCTAAAAATAAATTCGGAACTTTTACAACTTCTGATGGAAGAGTAGGCAAAAAAACCAAAGAAGGAGTAATAGGAGTTTATGATCCTAAAACTCGCAGATTTATACGACTAAATTAAAGGAAATTTTTATGGTTTTTTATTTTGATGAACAAAATCTTGAACAAACAAAACAAGATTTTGAAAAAGAATGCCCTGGAATAGGAATAGCCTGTCTAATTAGTAATAATGGAGGAATAGCTGTGAGAAGAGATTCCCAAGGAGTTATTACTTATTATGACAAAGAAAAAGATGAGATAGTAGAACTCATCTAATAAAGCCGTGTTTTAAAGGCCTAAAATATTTTAGGCCTTTTTTTTATTTTATTCCAGAGCTAAATAAAAATTTCTTCAATCTTGAATCCTCTTTAGGACTAATAGCTAACAAAAAAGTTCTGGTAATTAAAATAGCTGTTATCATACTAACTAAAATTCCCAATCCAAAAGTTAAAGCAAAACCTTCAACTAAAGAAGTTCCAAACCAAAATAAAATAATAGCCGTAATAATACTTGAAATATTAGAATCTCGAATACTCAACCAAGCTCGAGAAAAACCCTCTCTAATAGCTGACGAAATATCTCTCCCTCCGCCAGCTGGCGGATTCAGCTCTTCTTTAATTCTTTCAAAAATCAAAACATTCGCATCTACTGCCATTCCTATAGATAAAATAAATCCAGCTATTCCAGCAGAAGTTAAAGTGATTGGAATTAATTTAAAGATAGCCAACAAAATAGAAATATAAATAATCAAAGAAATAGAAGCTACTAAACCAGGAATTCTATACCACAAAACCAAGAAAATCATAACAATAATTAACCCATAAATTCCGGCTAATACTCCCTTATTCAATGTGTCTTCTCCTATGGAGGCTCCAATAGATTGTGTAGAAATTAATTCTATAGGAACTGGCAAAGCTCCATAATTAATATCTCTCACTAATAACTTAGCTTCTTGAGGGGTGAAACCTCCACTGATTTGAGCTTTACCATCTCTAATTTCATCTCTAATCACTGGAGTTGAAATAGGAGAATTATCTAAAAATATAGCTAAGATTTCCCCTATATTTTCCTTAGTAATTTTTGCAAAAAGTTCCTTTCCTTCTTTATTAAAAGATAATAAAACTATTGGTTCCCCTGAAGTTGAATTAAATTGCAATTGAGCACCGTCAATCATTCTTCCTGTAATTCCAGTATTTTCAAAAGAAACTTGGGGTTCAATATTTTCACCATCTGAACTAGAATAAGATTCTTTAGCTAATTTAAATTCTAATAAAGGAGTTTGACCTATCATTTCTACAGCTATTTTTATATCTGTTACTCCAGGTAACTCAACAATCAATCGCTGTTCTTTTTCTCCCTCTATTGAATTTGCTTTTTCTGTTTGTACTAAAGGTTCAGCTACTCCAAAAAGATTAGTTCTTCTTTCAATAATATCCCTCAAAGAATCCATAGAATCTTTTATTTCAGTAGAATCTAAATCAGAAACATCAGCAGAATAAACCAAATGGGTTCCTCCAGCAATATCCAAACCAAATTTATAGGGGAATTTAGTTTCTTCTATTTTTACTACAAACAAAACAGTAAAAACAGCTAATATTAAAAGTATAAAAGCTATTATTCTAATTTTCATGGTGTGAAGTATAACAAATGTTAATTAAGATGCAAATAATTTAAAATAACTTAAATACATCAGAAACGGTTACTATCAACATTAAAATCATCAACAAAACAAAGCCTAAAAAATTCAAAAAATTAGCTATTTTAGGTTTTATAGTAGAGCCTTTAATGGCTTCAATTGCAAGAAATAACAATCTTCCTCCATCTAAAGCGGGAATAGGAATTAAATTTATTACACCTAAATTAATAGAAATCAAAGCAACAAAACTTAATAAATAAACAAAACCAAACTCAAAAGCGTTTCCTACCATGGATACTATTCCTACTGGACCAGAAATTTGAGCCAGTGAACTAACTCCTGTAAAAATTCCCCAAATAAAAGTAATTAATCCTACAGTAATTGCGATAATCAAAACTCCTGTCATTTTTAACCCTTCCCAAACGGACCTAATAAAATCTAATTTTACAGTTCCTACAATGTCAAAAGAAACTCCTATAGCTAATTTATCAGAAATTAAATCTTTTTGAGGAGTCACCGTAGTCAAAAAAGTTTCTTCTCCTCTTTTATACAAAATTTCTATTTCTTTTCCTTTTCCTGAAGAAATAAAATCAGAAGGAATATTTGTATTTTTAAAATTTTGTATCCCTTTTCCTTCTGAACTTAAATGTAAAACAACATCACCTATTTTAAGACCAGCTCTTTCAGCAGGAGTATTTGGCAAAACATCCAATAAAATTAAAGCTGGATCTTCAATTATTCCAGCTTCAAACTGACTAGCTGACACTGGCATTCCAGACATAAAAGTAATGGTAAATAATAGCCAAGCTAATAGAAAATTAAAAGCTACTCCAGCAGCTAAAACCAAAGCTTGATTTATTTTGGATTGACTAGTAAATCTTCTATTATAATTTTTTTCTTTTTTATCTTCCTCTTCTTCTAAATCTTCACCCAAAATTTTACAATATCCTCCTAAAGGAATAATTCCAATAGAATATTTTGTTTCTCCTTTTTGTTTACTAAAAATTCTAGGAGGAAAACCAATAGCAAATTCCTCTACCAACATTCCTGTTTTTTTAGCAAAAATAAAATGACCCAATTCATGGACAAATATCAATATGGCAAGAACTATAATAAATATAATGATGTTCATAATACTAAAATTTAGACTAATATTAAAATTTTCAATAATCAATTCTCAATTTTCAAGGAATTTTCTATAAATTAATTTTCAATGTTGATGAATTTTGGCTTTCCTCCTGAGGCGGACAAGCGCTAAAATCCGTGTTTGAAAACCTGCCTGCTGACAGACAGATTGATCATTTTTTCATTGATTGAAAATTGAAAATTGTAAATTGAAAATTTTTAGTTACTATCCCTTAATATCTATTTCTTTCTTATTCAACAACTCTTCTAATTGAAGCACTCCTTTGTCTATAATTTCTTGCATTTGATCTTTATAAGTAAATTTCTCATCTTGGCTAATTTCTCCTTCTTTTTCTTTAGCTTGAATATCATTCCAGATATTTTCTCTTTCATTTCTCAAGGTTACTTTTGCTTGTTCTAAAATTGTTTTAGCTTTTTTAACTAATTCTTCTCTTCTTTCTCCTGTTAAATCAGGAAAAACTAATCTTACTCCCGTTCCATCTACTACAACAGAAACGCCTAAATCAGCATCTATTAAAGCTTTTTCTATATCTTGTATTTGTGAAGCATCATAAGGGTTTATTTTCAAAGACTTTGCATCTTCAACATTAATATTTGCCATTTGATTAATAGGTGTTAGAACTCCATAACTTTCTACCTTAACATTGTCTAAAATAGAAATAGAAGCTGATCCCGTTCTTAAACTAGACAATTCTTTAGAAAGCCAAGCCTCTACATTTTTAATTTCTTCTTCTAATTTTTTAAAATCCATAATTATATATTAGGTATTAAGTAGCATGTATTACGTATAAAAAATTACTTGGTAATTTTTTTATATTTTTAATCCTCTACTTTTTACTTTTTGATAATTAATTAATAATTTTTAATTTTATAGACTGCTTTGTCCTTCGCAGAAACGAATTTTTGCTTCGCAAAAATTCGACTACTCTAACAACCTAACTACCTAAACACCTAACTATCTAAACTAATATTTCTTTAACTTCATTTAAAACAGATTTTGCTTTTTCTTTTGAAATATTGAATCTATCTAATAATAATTCTCCTCCTTCTAATAATTCCTTACAAAATAAAATCTTGTCTGCCAAAATTCTTTTTTTATCACTTGA
The DNA here is from genome assembly GCA_964486155.1 of uncultured Candidatus Saccharibacteria bacterium. GTDB lineage: Bacteria > Patescibacteriota > Minisyncoccia > Phycocordibacterales > UBA12079 > JAHITU01. Next base: position 26,410 of record CAZAKQ010000005.1, read on the forward strand.
ACTTAATGATTTCAGAACTGTTATAGGAAATAGTCTGGCACTACTTATTAAATCATGTAAATTATTTCCTAATGGATAATTCCAACTCATTAAATTTAAATCAGGATTACATTCAGCATATTTTATTGCCTGTGAAGTAAATTTAGTATTAGTAATTAACCAATTTTCTATCTTTAATTTATTGTCAATATTTCTATAATATTCTCCTTTAGCGATGTCATCAAATCTTTCTTTTACATACAAAACCACTTTCAAATCAGATTTGATTCCTTGTTTATTATGGAATTTAATTTCACTGAGTATAAATTTTTCATCATTTTGAGCAACTAAATCTATTTCATGAGAAACACATAAACCTTTTATATTTTTTCTTAACAAAACCTTATAATGAAGTTTTCTAAAAATAGCTCCTACAAAATCCTCAAATATAAAACCCTGAGGTCCTAAATTCATAACAGCTTTTTTAAGAGAATATTTAGAAGCTGGAAGTAAATCAATTTCATTTAACATTCTAAAAGCTTTTCGATAAATCTCAGAAGTTGTCATTTCATTTTCTAATTTTGAAGAAATATTATTTACAACTTGTAAAATAGTTTTTTGATCTGCTCCAGCTCTCCTTAAAGAATTTTCTAGCTTAGAAGCATCAAATAATTCTTTTTCTCCGTTTGCTTTTATAATATATACTTCTTTTTCTTTTTGTTGCATATTTATATTATATCACACCTATGATTAGATATTAATCTAAGATCAAATTTTCAATTCTTAATTTTTAAATACTTGTTCAATAATAGATTCTATTATCGTTTAAAAATTATTAACAAAAATAAAAAAGGCTTTGAGAAATAATATACTCAAAGCCTTTTAGAAAAAAAATATTACACTAATCTAATACAACTTTTTTCTTTTTTACTTTTTATAAATTCTTTAATAGCAAACCTTGGAGGAAATATTTTCCAAATCTCCAAAATTATCAAATATAAAAAAAACATACCAAATAAAACTACAATCCAAGTAATTATAGTTCCTATTATTAGGATAGCTATACCATATCCACTAGACAAGGTAAGTATGCACAAAATTAATAAAAGGTATTTCCAAGGTGCTAGCCATTTTTTTTCCTTTTTACCATATCTTTGATATCTATAAAAATGATCTTTTGAAAAAAATTCAAAAAAATCATTAGGTGGAAGCAAAAATCTAGGTAAATGACCAAAAAATGTATGAACTATTATCAATAAAAACCAAACTATATATTTAAATAATGACCATACGATAAGAGTAATAGCACTAAACCAAGCTAACATGAAAATTCCCCAAAATAATTGACAAATATCTTTAGGTTTAGACAATCCTTTTTCTCGATATATGTTTAATTCATAAAAATATTGAATTACAAATCCTTTTTCTTTAATTTGCAACATGCCTTCTTTAGTTCTTCCCGCCCTACGATCAATAGCCAATTCTATTAGCAACAAACAAAAAGCAGTGTAATAAACAGGTATTACACACAAACATGTCACTAATAACTCTAACCACGTAATTCCTAAAATTATCTCATCATTCATCTTAATTCCTCCAATTAAATTGTTTATATTTATATAAAGCTTTAAAAAGCATTTTTTAAGAACTAACTAATTTAATCATACTCAAAAAGACTTTAAAGTCAATTTATCCAACTTGAATTCAAACATAAGAAAACAATTCTTAAAATCCTTGTTTAAAAATTTAAACATTAAAAATTGACTCATTGAAAATTGTTTGAAAATTAGAAATTAAAAATTGAAAATTTGATTAAATAAAAACTTATTTTTTTTAAAAAAATAAGTTTTTATTTAATCACCCCTCCTCCCAAACAGATATCTCCGTCATAAATTACAATAGATTGTCCAGCAGAAGCTGTTTTTTGTTCTTTTTCAAAATTAACAAAAATTTGGTTTCCCTCCTTTTCTAATTTACAATCTTGTAATTTTTGTCGATATCTAATTCTTGCTTGATATTTTTTATTAAAATCTGGTTCCTCCCCTAAAATCCAATTTACATCCCGAATTTCAATCTGGAGAGGTCCGACCTCTCCATTTATAGATTTTAATGTATTTGAAACAATTAAAGTATTGTTTTCTAAATCTTTAGCAACAATATAATAAGCTTTATCGTCAGTTCCTTTTTCTAAAATCTTAAAACCGTGTCTTTGTCCTAAAGTGTAATAATAAACTCCATCATGTTCCCCTATCTTTTCTCCATCAATATTTAAAACATCACCAGTTTTTTGTGGAATAAACCTTTCTAAAAATTCTTTCATATCCACCTTACCCACAAAACACAGTCCTTGAGAATCTTTTTTTTGGGAATTAATTAAAGCAAATTTTTTAGCCAATTTTCTAACTTTTGATTTTTTAAATTCTCCCAAAGGAAACAAACAATATTTTAATTGATTTTGTGTTAAAGTCCATAAAAAATAAGACTGATCTTTCCCCTCATCCACCCCCGCCAACAACTCCCACTTGGCAATCGGATTGCCAAGTGATTCATTTTCACTTGGCAATCCGATTGCCAAGTGATTTAATTGAACATAATGTCCTGTAGCAATATAATCAGCTCCATTTTGCAAAGCAAAATCTAAAAAAGCACCAAACTTAATTTTCTTATTACACATCACATCAGGATTTGGAGTTCTTCCTTTTTTATATTCTTTAATCATATAATCAAACACTCCTCGCTTATATTCTTTTTCTAAATCTAAATCTAAAAATGGAATTTCTAAAAAAGCACAGACTCGCATAACATCTAAACGGTCTTCTTTCCATTGACATTCTACAAAATCAGGTTGCCAAACTTTAATAAAAACTCCCGTAACATCATAGCCTTGTTTTTTTAATAAAACTGCTGTTACAAAAGAATCTACTCCTCCTGACATGCCTACAAATACTTTTTTATTCTTCATTTTAATTTTTTCTTTCATTTTACTTTCCTAAATAATTTCTTTTTAAATCTAATATTATTACTATGGTTTTATTGATAAAACCATAGTAATAATATTAGATTTTATTTATAATTTTATCAAAAAATAACAAAAATTGTTTTCCTCTTTCTGTTATTTTATGCTCAACACTTGAACCTTTGTAATTTTTATAAATAAATCCAACTTTTTCTAATCTTTGGACATGCGAAGCTCCTGTTTGGTAATTTATTTTTAAAATATCTAAAATCTCTTCAACATTTAATTTAGGTTTCTTGTTAATTAAAATTAAAATTTTAATCCTCTTTTTGTTATCAACAGCTTTCATAAAAAGCTCTAATAATTTTATTTGTTTTTCTGTTATTTTCATATTTTTTATTATGGTTTTATTGATAAAACCATAGTAACTTTTGTATTAAAAATACTTTTTTAAATTCTAAATTATTTAAATTTTAAAAAAGTATTTCCAAAAAATAATTGTTTTTTATAAATAATATATATCATAGTATATACTATTTATCACCTCTTAAAATTTTATCAATCATATCCTTACTCGGAACTTTACCGTGCCAAGTATAATCATTTTCAAATTCTTCAAAACCTTTTCCGGAAACAGTATAAGCAATAATCATAACAGGTTTTTCTTTTATTTTTTTTGCAGTTTTAAAAGCACTTATAATTTGTTCAAAATTATGTCCATCTATTTCTAAAACATCCCAATTAAAAGCTTCAAGTTTATCTCGTAAAGGTTCTAAACCTAATACATCTTGAGTCTTTCCACTAATTTGAATGTTATTTCTATCAATAATTGCTATCAAATTATCTAATTTTTTATAAGCTCCTAACATTAAAGCTTCCCACGTTTGTCCTGCTTGTAATTCACCATCTGACATTAAACAATAAAAATATTTATCACTTTGGGAATTGTTAATTTTTTCGGCAATTGCCATTCCTACTGCCTGTGATAATCCTGAACCTAAAGGACCTGAACTAGTTTCAATTCCTTTTGTCCATTCTTTATGAGGATGACCTTGCAACGGTGAACCAAATTTTCTCAAAGTATCTAAATCTAATTTTGGAAAATAACCAACATCAGCCAAAACAGAATATAAAGCAGGACAAGTATGTCCATGAGAATAAATTACCCTATCTCTATCTTCCCAATCGGAATTTTTAGAATCATATTTTAGAATTTTATTATACAAAGCTACTAAAATATCCACCATTCCCAAAGACCCTGCAGTATGACCTGACCCCGCCTTAACTAACATTTTTAATATTTCTGCACGAATAGATTGTGCTTTTTGTTCTAAATTATTAAATTCCATATTTAATATTTTTTTTAATTTTATTAAATTCTTTTATTTTTTCTACAATTTGTTGCTCATTATTATTTCTGCCAAAAATTGCAGATCCTGAAACCAATCTATCAATTCCAGCATTTACTAAACTTTGCGCATTCTCTAAATTAACTCCACCATCAATAGAAACAATTATATTAGGATTTTGTTTTTTGAATTCTTTAATCTTTTCGATTACCTTAGGATTAAAACAAGATCCTTGATATCCAACCTCATCTATTCCCATAAATTGAATAAAACTTATTTTATCTAAATAAGGATTTATTTTTTCTGTACGAGTACGAGGAAGTAAAGCTAATCCAATTTTAGGTGAAAATCCTGTGGGGGTCGCACCCCCAAAAGGGGGAACGACCCCCACAGGATTTTCATACCAATCTTCATAATGAAATATAACCCTATTAAATTTCGACAACTCTCCGTGGACTGATGGATTGTTAAGCCGTTCGTTAATTTTACCTATGTCTATATTCATTAAATCAAGTTCAAAATCAAAAATTTCTGTATACTCTTCTAAAAGAGAAAAATCAAAATTTTCAAAAAATTCATTATTGCAAAGATCAATTTGTACCATTAATTTTTCTTTTTCATCAAGAATCAAATAAGCTAATTTTAATAAATTAAGTTTTACCTCCAATTCTTTTAAATTTTTAGGTAATATCGCTGGAATTATTTTTATATTTGTCATTATTATTATTTTAACATAAAAATTTTAAATTTTAACTTGTAAAAAACACTTTTTTAGTTATACTATGACAAGTTGTAAAACAACTATTCATTATTAACTTAGTTGAAAAGACTAAACTTTTTATAAAGAATTTATCTAGATGTGGATTTATAAAAAACACTTTATCAACAAAACATATAAATATTATGTCACTTATTAAAAACAAAGAAGCTATTAAAGAAGAAGATAATTCTTTAATGTCTAATTTTTTAGAAAAAATTCAACCTCTTCCTAAAATCGGATCTATGATTGAAGGGAAAGTGGTTTCAATAAAGAAAAACTCAGTATTTATTGATCTTCCTCCTTTTGGAACAGGAATAATTTTTGGAAAAGAATACTTAACCGTAAGAGATGTCCTAAAAAATATTTCCATAGGAGACAATATAATAGCTAAAATTACAGAGCTTGAAGGAGAAGATGGATATATAGAATTATCTCTAAAAGAAGCTCGTCAAGCTATTGTTTGGGGAGAAGCCGAAGAAGCCATGAATTCTAAGAAAATTTTAGATTTACCAATAAAAGAAGCCAACAAAGGCGGTCTAATTATAGAATGGCAAGGAATTACAGGATTTTTACCAGCCTCCCAATTAAAAGCTGAACATTATCCAAGAGTAACAGATGGAAACAAAGACAGAATTTTAGAAGAACTACGAAAATTAGTAGGCAAAAGTCTTCCAGTAGCAATTATTGGAGTAATGCCAAAAGAAGGTAAATTAATTTTCTCAGAGAAAAATATAGATCAAGCTGCAAAAACTGAAATAGTAGGAAAATACTCAATTGGAGACGAGCTTGATGGCGAAGTTACCTCAGCTGTTGATTTTGGAGTATTCGTAAAAATAGAAGAAGAACTAGAAGGCTTGGTACATATTTCAGAAATTAGTTGGTCATTAGTAAAAGACCCTAAATCTATGTTTAAAGCCGGAGACAAAATCAAAGTTAAAGTTATAGAGATTGAAAAAGGAAAAATTTCGCTTTCAATTAAGGCACTGACACAAAACCCTTGGGAAAAAGTATCTAAAAAATACAAAAAAGGAGACGACGTTAGCGGAGTTATAATTAAATTTAATAAACATGGAGCCTTGGCTAGTATCGAAGAAGGGGTAGCTGGATTAGTCCATATGTCTGAATTTGAAAACGAAGAAAAATTAAGAGAAACCTTAGAACTAGGAAAAAGTTATAATTTCAAAATCAGTATTTTTGAACCAGAAGCTCAAAAAATGATTCTATCATTTGTTTCATAGTAAAACACAGACACAATACAAAAAAACAAATTCAAAAAGACTTGGAGATAGTATCTCCAAGTCTTTTAATTTAAATTTAAATAACTTTAGTATTTTCTGAATTACTCTCTTCTATCCACTTATTGTAAAGAGTTTGAATTTTTGTATAAATCTCTTGAGATTTATTTCCTTCTGTTGGACAAACATCTATAACTTCTTGAAGTTTCCAAGATATTATAGATCTCATTCTCTTAAAATATTCTTCATTAAAACACTGGTCTTTTTTTAATTCTAAAATAATTTCACAGATAGCAATTATTTTTGATAATGATAAATTAAAATAAACTATTTTGTTTTTAGATAAAAAACATTTAGAAATTTCAGTTTCTTTAATTATTTGTTTAATAAAAACTTTGTACGGATGATTAAAAAATTCCATAACTCCCCCTTTTTATTATTTAAGAGATAAATTTAAACTGCTAAAAAAATTAAATCATATTTATGGAGAAAACAAAAGGAAAAAAAGACGGTCGTCGAAAACGACCGTCTTTTTTAGTTTTGATTTTATAGATTTTTAACTAATTAAACTCGTTCATCGTTTTAACTCTTCCATCTATAATTATAGAATCTAAAACTTTTACAAGTTTAGGTTTTATCTTTTTCAAAATTTCTAAATCTTTTTTGGTAAAATCTTTCATCAAAAAATCTAAAACTTTATTTTCTCCCTTTGGTTTTTTTAACTTTCCTTTTGGAGTTACAGGAGTAATTCCAACTCTCATCCGAATAAATTCTTTAGTTTTTATAGTTTTAATTATTGACTCCAACCCTTTATGACCCCCTGTTCCTTTGTTAAAAGAAATTTTAATTTCCCCCAAAGCTAAATCCAAATCATCATAAACTACAATTAGTTTTTCTGCTTGTTTCCCGCCTCTTCGGCGGATCGCCGAAGAGGCGATTTTTTTTGAACTTCCAGCAAACAAGAGTTTTAAACTTATTCCAGACTTATTCATAAAGGTTTCTGGTTTAATCAATTTCACTTTATTCTTTTCTATAATACCGTCAGAAATTAAAGCTTTTAATTTTCCATCTTCTAACCATTCTTCAAATTTATTTTTCTTTGCATAATAATTCAAAACCATCCTCCCCACATTGTGACGGGTTTTTGCATATTCTTCTCCGGGATTTCCTAAGCCTACTATAATAAACATAATATAAGTATATATGTTTATTATAGAATTTTCAATTCTTAATTTTCAATCAATGGAAGAATGATCAATTTTCAAACCTGTTTTCTGGATTGCTTCGCTATTGCTCGCAAAGACGAAAATCATAGATTTTCGTGACGGTTCGCTTTCAGCAAACCGTCTTAGCGAGCCGGCGAAGCGATCCAGAAATTTAAACATTGAAAATTCCTTGAAAATTGAGAATTATAAATTGAAAATTTATATTTTTTCTAATCCTTTGCTGACAAACAAACATTAAAATACATACTACATGATACTTGCTACATAATACATATTAATGTCTAATACCTGTTTTTTTGACTTTCACTTTTCTAAAGAGTAAAATAGTTTCACAATGGGTGAAAATAAAGAAAATTTTATTATAGAAACTCTTAAATTCTCCTTAATCGCAATTTTAATAGTGCTTCCTTTCCGAATATTTATCGCTCAACCTTTTTTGGTTAGCGGGGCTTCAATGAGCCCTAATTTTGAAACTGGACATTATTTAATAGTAGATCAACTTTCATATAATTTTCAAAAACCTCAACGAGGAGAAGTTATTATTTTCCGTTATCCTAAAAATCCTAAAAAATTTTTCATAAAAAGAATAATAGGGCTACCTAATGAAACAGTAATTCTTAATAAAGGGACTATTACTATTGAAAATAAAGAAAATCCTGAAGGTTTTCAATTAACAGAAAATTATCTTAAATTTACATCTAAAACTAATTCAAAAACACCTTTAACCAAAGGAGAATATTTTGTAGTAGGAGATAATAGACCAGCTAGCTCTGATTCAAGATCATGGGGAGTACTACAAGAAGAATTTATAATTGGAAGAGCTTTTGTTAGACTCTTTCCTATTACTCAAATAGAATTGTTTCCAGAATTTTCAGAAAATTAAAATAAAAAAATCTTCCTTTTTGCTATTAAACAAATTGAAAACTTTATAAGCCTTAAAAACTTTTAACTACAATGTCCAAAACTATTAAAAAAATAGACCGTATAGACGAAATAGCGAAGCATTATGGTTTCAAAAAGATAAAAATAGATCCTTTTTATAAAACAGGAAATACATTTTTACACCCTCGTCAAAAAGAAAATATTTTAGAAAAATATAAATCTTCTTATCCTAGAACGGGCAAACATTTTTCAATGATTTATAATAATAAACCAGTTTTAGTAAACAAAATAAATAAAAATTCTAAATCTATTAAAAGTTTTAATTTTGACATAATAGGAGTTTCTGACAGTATCGCTGAAGCTACTATTATTCATACAGCTATTACTTCTTTAAAAGAAGAAGGTTATAAAAAACCTTTCGTTCATATAAATAGTTTGGGAGACAAAGACTCCTTTATAAACTTTAAAGATAATCTTTTTAATTTTTATAAAACAAGATCCAACGAACTTCATCCAAAATGTCAAAATTTTTATAAAAAAGATGTTTTTGATTTATTTTTATGTAATCATAGAGAATGTAAAAAATTGAGAAAATCAGCACCTCGTCCTATATATTTTTTATCTAATAAAAGCCAAAGGCACTTGAAAAAAACCCTTGAATATTTAGAATCTATGAAAATAGATTATGATATTGATGATTTATTAGTTAGCCCACATAATCATTTTTCCAAAATTATTTTTGAAATAAAACATAGGATTAATAATTCAAAAGAAAAAAATATTTTATTAGCTCGAGGAGGAAGATATGATGATTTAGCAAAAAGAGTTATTCGCAGAAGAGGTGTAAAAGCAGTTGGGGTTTCTTTAGAATTTCCCAAAAAGAAAAGAAGGATTCTAAAAAGAAAAAATAGGAAAAGTCCTGAGTTTTATTTCATTCAATTTGGACCTGAAGCTAAACAAAAAAGCTTAGCTACTATAGAAATGCTACGGAAATCTAAATTACGAATCAGACAAGATTTGCATATAGATAAATTTGCTGAACAAATAGCTCGAGCTAAAAAACTAGATGTATCTTATACTTTAATTTTAGGACAAAAAGAAATACTTAACAAAACTATAATTGTTAAAGACTTAAAAAGAGCTTCTATAAAAACTGTCAAACAAAGTAAAATATTAGATTATCTTAAACAATTGAAATAACATTTAAATAAATCTCCTTGCTTTCAAATTCAAAAAATGGTATTTTATTCACACTATGATAAATGTAGAAGTAGTAAAAAAGAATGAAAAAGAAAACGATATGAACTTGATTCGTCGTTTTACTAAAAAAATCAGAAATTCTGGAATTCTTCCTAGAGTTCGTTCTATCCGTTACAATAATAGAAAAGTATCTAAATTCATAAAGAAAAAAGAAACTCTACAAGGAATTAAAAGAAGGGAAGAAATCAAAAGACAAATTAAATTAGGAAAATTACCAGAAAATCGACTTAGATAAAAAATTAAAATAGTAGGCACTAAACGCCTACTATTTTTTAGTTTATCGAAAAATTAGATTTTAGATTACAAAAATTACTTGGGAATCAAGTTCTCAAGAGGAATTATAAATTTTAAAATAATGTAGTCTGCCAATGAGATAGATTAACAGTACTATTTAGATTGTTACTATTCCAGTTAACTGGAATAGTAACCTTTTTAATAAATTAACAATATCAATAATTAATGAAATTAAGTTTTATTAACAAAAACACAAGAATTAAGAATGAATTTTAGCTTTAGCTAAAATTCATTCTATTTTCTATATTTCGTCATCTATCCTCTAAATATGATATAATTATATTTATATGCTAGAAATAAAAAACAACACAAGAAAAAATATTCCTAGACTTCCCTATCAAAAAATATTAGAAAAAACATTAGGTAAAAAATACGAGTTAAGCTTGGTTTTTATTGGTGACAAATTATCTAAAAAATTAAATAAACAACATCGTAAAATTAATAAAGCTACAAATGTATTATCTTTTCCTCTTTCAAAAACTAATGGTGAAATATTTATAAATTTAAATATAGCAAAAAAACAAGCCCCAAAATACAAAAGAAATTATACTAATTTTGTAGGGTTTTTAGTTATCCACGGTTTAATACATTTGAAGGGTTACTCACATAGTGATAAAATGGAAGGAGAAGAAAGAAAAATAAGAAAAATTTTTAAGATTTAAATCTTTCTAGAGAGTCGTTTTAACGACTCTCTCCTAATAACCTAAAAACCTAACCTATCTGCCAGCAGGCAGATAGACTAACAACCTAAATTATTGTGTCAAAAAAAATATCAGTTGGAATAGATGTAGGAACTTACCAAGTAAAAGTAGTTATTACTGAATTAATTCTACAAAACGGTAAAAAAATTCCTAAAATTATAGGAAAGGGTTTATTTAAATCCAAGGGATTAAGGCATGGTTATATTATAAATAGAAACGAAGTTACTTATAGTGTGACTCAAGCTGTCAAACAAGCTGAAGAACAAGCAAAAATAAAAGTTAAAAAAGCATTCATTTCAATAGGAGGAATAAGTCTAGAAGGAGTTCATATCAAAAATAAAACAATGATAACTCGTGCTGATAACGAAATTACTCAATTAGATCTAAACAGTATTACTGCAGAAAATGAAAATAATCCTATTTTATTAAACAAAAAAATAATAAGTACAGTTCCTATTGAATACAAAATAGATAATAAAAAAGTTCTAGGAGATCCTGTTGGAATGCAAGGAACTAAATTAGAATCCCAAGTTCTTTATATTACTTGTCTAAAACAACATCTTCATGACTTAATAAGATCAATAGAAGAAGCTGATATAGAAATTGAAGATATCCAAGCTTCTCCAGTAGCAGGTTCTTTTGTTACCTTAACTAAAACTCAAAAAATTGCTGGATGTGTCTTAGCAAATCTAGGTTCAGAGACAGTTTCTATTATAGTTTTTGAAAATAATTTACCAATTTCTTTAGAAGTCTTTCCTGTTGGTTCTACTAATATAACAAATAATATAGCTCTTGATTTAAGGATTCCGTTGGAAGAAGCTGAAAAAATTAAACACGGAATAATAACCTCTACTATATATCCCAGAAAAAGATTAGAAGAAATCGTAGAAAAACAACTAGAAAATATATTTAAATTAATTGAAGCTCATCTTAAAAAAATAAATAGAAATGCTCTGTTGCCAGCAGGAATTATTATTTCAGGGGGAGGATCTGGAATTGCAACAATAAAAGATTTAGCCGAAAACCATCTAAATCTTCCTTCAAAAATAGCTTCCGTTAATTTTGTAAAAGGTTCTAATACTGTCGTACAAGATTCTACTTGGGCTGTTGCCTATGGCTTATGCTTAATGGGATTAACAACAGAACAAGACTTAAAAACAAAAAATATCTTACAAATATTATTTACACAAATTAAAAACTGGGTAACCCAATTTTTCGTATAAATTGTAGCATTATGATTCTTTTTACTATATAATGAAACAACCATTAATAAATTTTAAACTTTTACAAATTTTTAACTAAATTATAAATATGCCAAAAATAAACACAGATGTAGAAGCTTTTGCTCGAATAAAGATCATAGGAATGGGGGGCGCTGGAAAAAATGCTACCAACTTTATGATTAAATCTAAAGTACAAGGAGTTGAATTCATCGCTATAAATACAGATGCACAAGATTTACACCACTCTTTGGCTAAAAAGAAAATTCATATTGGAAAAAATCTTACCAATGGATTAGGAGCTGGAATGAATCCTGATATAGGTAGAAGAGCAGCTGAAGAAACTATTGAAGAAATTCAAGATGTACTGAAAGGTGCTAATATGGTATTTATTACCGCTGGATTTGGAGGAGGAACAGGTACAGGAGCAGCACCAGTAGTAGCCAAAGCCGCTAAAGATTTGGGTATCCTAACGGTAGCAGTAGTAACTAAACCTTTTATGTTTGAAGGAGCTAAAAGATCTTCAATTGCTGAAGATGGATTGTCTAGACTAAAAGAATCAGTAGATGCTTTAATCGTAATTCCAAATGATAGAATCTTAAGTGTTTCTCCTGAAGGAACTACTATGGACAATGCCTTTGCAATGAGCGATCTAATCTTAAAAGAAGCTGTAGAAGGTATTTCAGATTTAATTACAGTTCCGGGTAGAATTAATGTGGACTTTGCTGATATCTTAACAATTATGGGAGATGCTGGATCTGCTCTTATGGGAATCGGAAAAGCTACGGGAGAAAATCGTGCTGAAGAAGCAGCTCTCCAAGCTATTAATTCACCTCTATTGGATATTTCAATTGCAGGAGCAAAAGGGGTGTTACTTTCAGTTTCCGGAGGAGATGATTTAACTATAAATGAAATTCAAGAAGCTGCTAAAATAGTAACTGAATCAATTTCTCCTGATGCCAAAGTAATTTTTGGAACTTCAAAAACAACTAAATTAAAGAAAAATGAAATTAAAATTACAGTTATTGCTACTGGATTTAAAGATACTGCTAGTGGTGGAGGTTTATTTCAACGAACACCTAAAAAAGAAGAAACTATAAAAGAAGAAAAAGTAGGAATTTTTGGAAGTAAAAAAGAAGAAAAGAAAGAAGAAAACAAACAAAAAAAACTAAAAGAACCTAAAAAAGAAATAAAAAAGCCAAAGAAACCAGCACCAAAACCAAAAATACTAGAAGGAGTACAAGATGATGAAGATGATACATGGGATGCAATACCATCTTTCTTAAGAAGATCCAAATTAAAATAAAAAATAAAATTTTAAAAAGGGGTCGTTCCTCCCTCTTGGAGGTGCGACCCCTTTCTGAAGATTTTGAATTAATAAACTAAAGTAGTCGGACTACTAAAATTTAAGACCTCTTTTTTGAAAATTTAACAGCCATAAATCTTACTAAGAATTATGGCTGTTTAAAATTTCCTTTACCTTAATTACAATAAACAAATGTAAAATCACAAATATGAGAAGAACATTTAAACTTGTTAATTCCACAACGACACCACATCTTATCCATATTAGAACCACATTTGTAACAAATCTCACTTGGATGTCCTTCTTTTCTAGGTGTAAATTTATGACAAATAAAACAACGACTTCCTGTAAAAATATTTTTTATAGATTCCACACCTATCTTAATAGAAGAGTCAAAATGAATATTTGTTTTCATAACTGGTTTTTGTTTATCAGCTGGACAATTGCAAGTAAATTGAAATGATTTTAGTCTTAAAATTTTAGGCTCTTTATTATTTAAGCCTTTTAATTTTACCTTACCCATTTTAACCCCCTTTCTTTTTATTTTGTAACAACTATTTATTTTATTTCTATACTCACTGTACCAAAACAACAAAAAAATAAATTCAGAAAAATTAATAGCCGTAAAGTCTTAACTAAATAAGACTTTACGGCTACACAAAATTATGGAACTCCTATCCTCAACAATCTTTTGCTTCAATATGCCCGCATTCTTTGCAAACAAAATAATTTTCTTTTGATTGAAATTTAATAGAATCCTGAGAAGAACAAACATTCATCTTTCCTTCGCAAACACAACAAGCTTCAAAACGATTTTTTACGAACTCTTATTTTTCTTTTTTATAGAAAATATTTATGCTCCAATTTTTACATAACGAGCATCTTTCAAGTTCAGAATAATTTTTTGTTGAAATCTTCTCTAGTTTCTCTTTCGGACAATCACAACTTTCCTGAATTCTATCAGTTTTTTGGTTCAAAGCTTTAAACAAAGTAGCTGCTTCTTTTTTAACACGCTCAATAAATTTCTCAATTGCCAAAACTTCTTCTTGAGCTTCGTTAGGATAATCATCAGGATCCACCGAAAGATCAATTCTCTTTTTTGTCATTTTTTCTCCTTTTAGTCCTTTCTTATATTTCTTTATGTTGATTTAGAAAATGATTTTTTGCAAAGAGAACATCTTTGCTCTAAACATAATTTATCATTCGTAAAAACTTCTTTTTTGTTATCTGGACAATCACAAGCATTTTGAATTTTATCTCTATTTGCCTTAGCTTCTTTTAGCAAAAAAGGAAGGTCTTTTTTAAAATCATAAAGAATCATATAAAGATTCATAATTCCTTCTATAGCTTCAATATCTACGTTACCATAACCATCCCTAACTACTGGCCAATCATCCGGATTAAAAGAAAATTTTATATCTATTTTTTCCATTTTCTCTCCTTTATTAAAAGTTTTCAATTATACTCGTTTCCTATCTATTATAATACTTAAAAACTTCCAAAATACAAGACTAAAGCATAAAAACAAACACCTAGATAGACTACTTTGTTGAGTGAATTTTTTAATTTTTGAAAAAATTAAAAAATTCACTCGTTTCGCAAAATCCGTATTTGAAAATTAGTTCATTGAAAATTGATTGAAAATTGAAAATTGTGAATTGAAAATTAGAAGTTTCTATTTATAATACTGGTTACAGTATTATAATTAAGGTATAATATACCCTATGTACGATTTAATAATAATAGGAGGAGGACCCGCAGGAGTAGCTGCTGGTGTTTATGCCTCACGAAAAAAAATAAAAACTTTAGTATTAGCAGAAAATTTTGGAGGACAATCTCAAACCTCTTCAGAAATTCAAAATTGGATTGGAACAGTCGCTATTTCTGGAGCAGATTTAGCTAAAAATTTAGAAGAACATTTATTAGCTTATGCAAATGACACTTTAGAAGTAAAAAAAGAACGAGTAGAAAATATTTCTCAACAAGAAGACAAGACTTTTAATATCACTACTTCTGCCGGAAATTACTCATCTAAAAATATCTTAGTAACTACAGGAAGTTCAAGAAGGAAATTAGAAGTTCCAGGATCTCAAGAATTTGAAAATAAAGGAATAGTATATTGTGCAACTTGTGATGGTCCGTTGTTCACAGGAAAAGATGTTGTTGTAATTGGTGGAGGAAATGCTGCTTTTGAATCAGCTTCTCAACTTCTTGCTTACACAAAATCAGTTACTCTACTTAATCGTTCAGACAAATTCAAAGCAGACGAAGTTACAGTCCAAAAAATGTCAAAAATAGAAAACTTTAACCCTATCCTAAATGCTCAACTAGTAGAAATCAAAGGAGATAATTTTGTTAAATCTTTAATTTATAAAAATACAAAAACAAATGAGGAAACAGAACTGAAAGTAGAAGGGGTGTTTGTGGAAATAGGTTCAAAACCAACTACTGAATTCGTAAAAGAGCTTGTAGAGTTAACTAATTATGGAGCAATAAAAGTAGATCCAATGATTCAAAAAACTTCTTTGGAAGGAATTTGGGCTGCTGGAGACTGCACAGACGGGCTATATCACCAAAACAATATTGCTGTTGGAGACGGAATCAAAGCTTTAGAAAATATTTACAATTATTTACAAAACAATTAGTTTTTCGAGGTCCGACCTCTTAACGTATACAGCATTGATCTTTAGTGATTTATTTTGTTTAATTAATGCCGAGGTCGCACCTCTTTAAAAACTTATTTATTTAAAATTAATCAAGAAAAAACAAGAACAACTATTTATTTAAATTATAATATTATACATAATGTTATAATTTAAATAACAAAAACAAATTAAAAATCTCTACTATTCCAGTTAACTGGAATAGTAGAGATTTTTAATCTTATATTTTATAAATTTTATAAACTTTGGAATTTAGATTATCTCCAAAATCTTCAATTTTTTTTCATTGTCTCCTATTTTTAAAATACAAGTATCCCCTACTTTTTTATTTTCTAAACATTTAAAAATAGGAGTTTCCTGCGAAATAGTAATTAAATTATCTTCTTTCAAAATAATTCCTCCTCCTTTCTCAACCATTAAATAAATTTTGTTATTTTCATTTTCATCTTCTATTTTTACAAACTTATCTTTTAAATCTGTATTTTGAAAATATTCAATTGAGTCTTTGGTATTTTGGATTTTCAATTTATAATCATCTCCTTCTTTTTGTTTTTCAGATCTAGTCGTATCACTAGCTGACTGCATAAAACTCGGAGCTTCCATCCGATCTCTTTCTATCTTTTTCATTCGAGAATTCTGCTCTTCAAGTAGAATCTCCAACTTTTTTATTATTTTTTCTACTACTTCTTTTTTATTCATAATTAATTTTCTAATTCATTATATTTATCCAAAGCCAATTCAATTAATTGTTTTCCTTTTTCTCCCCAACCTAATCTTTCAATAGCATCATCTACATTAACTATAATTCTTCCTACAGCTTTTCCATCTGGATCTTTCACCGGTTTATCTATTAATTCAACTTTAGCTACAACTCTTAAAAAACAACTTTCTTTTTTCGAAGCTAATTTATTTGGATGAAAAATCTTTTCAACACCAATAGTTTTCCAATCTACGAGCTTTACTTGAGCTTCTTCTATCAATTCCCTTTTCAAAGTTTCTTCAACAAGTTCATTTTTTTCTACCGTTCCACCTGGATTCCCAAACCATCCTTCAATATTTTCATAAAAAACTATTTCTTTTTCATTCAAAAAACACACAGCTTGTACTTGTTGTATTGAAGATAAATTACAATGATCATGAAGAAGATGCAATTCTAATTCATAATCATTACCACCCCAATCGCCCTTTTCACTAAATAACACTTTTTTATTTCCCATAATTATTTTTATTATATGATTATATATAATCATATAATAGATTATTATTGATTTAATTCATCATATTTAATTACAGATCCATCTTCTTGTTGAATATGAATATCATCATTTGTGAAATTAAATTTATAAACCCCCGCTAATATTACTAGCAAAATTACAATTATTATTCCAATTATTATTCTTTTTATTATTTTCATAATTTTATTTATTTCTTTTTTTAAATTCTGAGTCAGACATCAAAGTATCAGTTGAATATAATTTATCTGTGAAAACAATTCCATTTAAATGATCTTCCTCATGCTGAATAATACGTGCCAAAAATCCTTCAAAAGTTTTATATTGTTTTTCCCCATCTTCAGAATACCATTCCACATCAATTTCATAAGCTCGTTTAACTTCACCAAAAAGATTAGCTTCCGCATCCTTCATAATCAATTTCTTTTTTTCTTGAATACCTAGTAATTTTTGGATTTATAAACACACGTAATGCATCATCATTTACTTTTCTATACTTTGTTTTTTTCGGCTATGCTATAAAAATACGTTTTGATATTCCTATTTGTGGAGCAGACATACCAACCAAATTTTCAGATTTCATTGTACCAATTAAATCTTTTATTATTTGTATATCATTTTTTTGTAACGGAAAAGTTATACGCTTTGCTTTAGCACGCATAATTTTATTACCAATTTGAATTGTCTTTCTTTTTATCATATATCCAATTCTACATTAAAAATACTTAATTGTCCTGTGGTTGAGATTAAATGGTTGTTAATATTTTTTGCAAGAAAAATCGTTAACAACTCGCAAAAATACGGTTTATTAACGGTTATTAATTTATAGAAATATCTAATTCTACTCATACAAAAAAGGTAACCGATTACGGTTACCTTTTCGGATAATATAATTAAATACTACTATTTATATTTAAGCATTGTTATACTCCGAAGTTATGGGAAGGTTAGGTACATATCCAAATCTATCATCAGAGTACTTCATATACGATTTACCTCTCCTAATAACTTCTCTACTGCGTTCAGAACTTTCCTTAAAAAAAACTTTATCTGAATTTGTAAGAGAAATTCGCTTACGAGATGGTCCAAGATTAAATTTTTGCTCAAAAGTCTTAACTTCTTTTTTCATGTCCATTACCTCCTATTTTTGTTTTAAGAGAACCAATATATTTCTTATATATCCAATTCTACATTAAAAATTGATAATTGTCCCTTGACTGAGATTGGTGGGTCTATTTTTCTGATATTTCTGAGATACCAAGCCTTAGCTTTTGGATAAACTTTAATACAAGCATCTTTTTCATGTTTTTTCTGCATTGGTTTAATGTCATAGAGTTCAACAATACATAAAGCCTTTCCAAAAGGTTCAATTTTAGGATTTTGAGATGAACAAATTACTAAATCTCCTCTATACTTAGTGTTCCAAGTTCGAGTTTCAATTGTCTTTTTCCCCTCACAAACCAAATTAGCCCAAGGTTGTTTTAAAGAAATGGCTTTGTAGATTTTCTTCATTAATTAAATTATAACACAACAAAAAAATCAGACACCCGATGTCTATATCTTAGCTCCAAAAGAAAATACAAATAGTAGCAATCGGATTGCTACTATTAATGTAAACTCATATTTTATCAAGTGGCTCCTGCCCTAACTCGGCTGTATATTTTTCTTCCTGAAAAATATGACTTTTCAGCCTCCGTCTTTCGACTCCCGACGAAAGCAAAATTATTTGCTTTCTATAGGGTCACATTTAAAAAACAGCCTTTCGGCTGCTTTTTAAATGTGACCCTACCGGGAGTCGGTCACGAATCACTAAGTAAAATTTTTCGTAAACTCAAATTTTACAAAGTGTTCTCGACCCCGTCTCAGAAAATCTCGAATTTTCTTCTGACTTTCGACTATCCCACACAGGGGATTCACTAGAATTTAAAAAACCCAGTCAAAAGACTGAGTTTTTTAAATTTGTGACCCTACCGGGAGTCGAACCCGGATTGCCGGCTTGAAAAGCCGATGTC
>CAZAKQ010000006.1:0-40600 GCA_964486155.1 uncultured Candidatus Saccharibacteria bacterium
AGCTTGTAACTAATTACTTATACCACGGGTGTTGCATTTCAGAGGTTAATTCAGCCTTTTTATTTGACTAAGGTATATAATAATTATATAGTTTAGTTCTTTAAAATAAGAGAAATTTAAGAATTACTAAATGGTTATAGCCAAAAGGTTTTACAAAATCCCTAATTCATTAAAAATGAACAGGGAACTGAAATTTTTTGGCTATGACCATAAGGTATAGCTAATTTATAAATAGGAGAAAAGTTATGGGACAAATCACAGCTGACCAATCCCAACAAGTAATGGCAACTCTAATGGCAAATTGCCGGTGGAGTGAAATTGATTTTGAAAAATTGAGTTTGCAAGATAGTATTATCAAAAATTCAAAAAAAGCTGGGTTGAGATTTACTGAGTGGTTGAAAACTCAGCAATTTGATGATAAAGATCAGATTATTCGTACGGGAGCAGGGATCAATCGCTCTCACTCACCCCCACAAGTTCTTGAAGCAACAGGCCGGAAAGAATTCATCAATTTCAAAGTTGTTGTTAATATGCCAAAAGGCGAAGATGAGAAAGAGGAAGTTGAAATCGTTTTCTTTAAATTGGATTGTTATATAAATGATAACGATCTCGAAAAAGAATACGCGAAACGGAGACTTGCTCCTGTTGACCCTTACTCATTAGCCAAGGTGAATAAGGATGATCCTGCCTTTGCGGATGATTTCCCAAATTGTACTCATTGGAAAGATACTGATGGAAGGTGGTGTTATCTCACCTTCTTTCATTGGAGCGGTGAGCGTGGCCTGAATGTTGATCGCAGAGACGTTGTTTGGGGTGGCGATTGGTGGTTTGGGGGCTTCCGCAAGTAGTCTTTAGGACTAGGATTATTATTTCTTTTGATACTTTGTTCTTAAATCGCTGAATTTTCCCCGTTGGGAAAATTTCAGCGATTTTTCTATTAAAGTATAATTAATATTTAGTTCTAATTCTCTTAATATTATTTCCATATAATTTAATTATAGATATTTATATAAAAAAACGAACTCTTAGATTAAGTTCGCTTTTTTTAATGTTTTGTAGGCTCCGTTTTTGTTTATTGTTTTGATTGCTTTGGTTGATAGGTTTAGAGTTACGCTTTTATCTAATTCAGGAATATAAATTTTCTTTTTTTGAATATTGGGTTTTCTCATAACCTTTCCTGTAGGATTAAATTCGGTAGCACGAACACGATTACTGTATCTTCCAGCAACTTTTGGTCCTTTATTTGTGATTGGGCATATCTTACTCATAGTATTTATAGTTTATTGTTTAATACGAGTTTATGTTATCATATAGAGTATATTTTGCAAATGAATTTGCAAAATAAAAATTTTAAAAAAATGGAAACAAGTTTAATTCTTATAATTTTAATATTATTGATGTCTGTAGTGATTCATGAAGTATCACATGGTTACTCGGCATATTTGTTAGGAGATCCAACAGCAAAAAATGCTGGGCGTTTAACTTTAAATCCTTTAGCTCATTTAGATATGATGGGTTCGTTTATTGTTCCTTTGATAGCTTATTTCAGTTTTGGATTTGCTTTTGGTTGGGCAAAGCCAGTTCCTTATAATCCATATAATTTGAGTAATCAAAAATGGGGAGATGCTATTGTAGCTGTTGCTGGTCCAGCTTCTAATTTAATAATGGCAATTATTTTTGGTTTGATAATCAGATTTAGCTCTTATATGGAGATTACTAATATGGTATTTTTGGAAGCTGCTCAATTAGTTGTTTTAATAAATTTAGTTTTGATGGTTTTCAATTTAATTCCGATTCCTCCTTTAGATGGTTCGAAAATTTTATTTACTTTAATTCCGTATAAATATGTGGAAATTAGACAAGTTATTGAAAGATATTCATTTTTACTTATTCTTTTTGTTATTTTTTTCTTATGGAAACTAATAATTCCTATTGTTTTTGTTTTGTTTTCAATTTTAACAGGAATTAGTATTTATTAAAACACAATTTTCAATTCACAATCTTCAATTTTCAAGGAATTTTCAATGTTAAAATTTTCAATGTTGACGAATTTTAGCTCTGTCAAAATTCGTGTTTGAAAATTGATAATTAATTCATTGATTGATCCGTCAGCTGGCGGATTAAGAATTGAGAATTGAAAATTTCAAGAATATAAATCTTTTAGCTCTTGCATTATTATAGATAATATAGTAAATTAAGGCAGTTAAAATAAAAAAATGAGTACAGTTAATCAATTATTAAAAAAGAAAAGAAGCAAAACGCCGAAAAAACCTAAAGCGGTGGCTTTAAGTCGTGGTTTTAATTCCAAGAAAAATAAACCGACTTCATATAAATCTCCTTTCAAAAGAGGGGTTTGTATAAAGGTTACTACTAAGAATCCTAAAAAACCTAACTCTGCTGTACGAAAAATTGCTAGAGTTCGATTAACTAATGGTATGGAAGTAACAGCTTATATCCCTGGCATGGGACATAATTTACAAGAGCACTCAGTTGTATTGCTAAGAGGAGGAAAAGTAAAAGATATTGGAGTTAGATATACTGTGGTAAGAGGAAAATTAGATGCTGAGGGAGTAGCTAATAGAAAACAAAGTAGAAGTCGTTATGGAGCTAAGAAAGAAAAATAATTGATTATTTCGCTCGCGAATTGAGAATTGAATTTATTCAATTCTCAATTCGCGAAATGCGAAATATTACCCCTCACCCAGAGTGAGGATAGGATATTAACAAAAGAAAAAGCAAAAGATTGATTATGTAAATTAAATCTATATAATCAGTCCTGGGTGAGGGGTTAAGATTCTCTAAATGAATTTATCTCGCTTTGCTCAAAAATTCATTAAAAAAATCTAGTATGAGAAGAAAATTAAAAGCAAAAAAACCTTTAAGACCAGATAATGTATACAATTCCATTAAAGTGGCTAAGTTTATTAATTACATTATGATTGGAGGAAAGAAAAATATAGCTAGAAAAATAGTTTATGATGCTTTTGATATTATTAAAGAAAAAGAAAAGAAAGATAGCCCAATAGAAACTTTTAATAATGCTTTAAAAAACGCTGGACCTACTATGGAAGTTCGTTCTAGAAGAGTGGGTGGAGCTAATTATCAAATTCCTAGAGAAGTTAGACCTGAAAGAAGATTAATTTTGGCAATGCGATGGATTATTGAAGTGGCTAAGAAAGGAAAAGGAAAACCAATGGCTGAAAAATTAGCAGATGAATTATTGTTAGCCAATAAAAATGAAGGAGAAGCTGTTAAGAAGAGAGAGAATGTTCACAAAATGGCAGATGCCAATAAAGCGTTTGCACATTTTAGTTGGTAAACAATAAAAAACAATTAAAAAAATAAACGGGTCACTAGTGACCCGTTTATTTTTTTAATTGTTTTTTATCAAGGATTTTCAATTTCTAATTTTCAAACAATTTTGATGCATTAAAGAATCAGTTTTTCAAGAGGGCGAACCGAAGGTTCGTCCTTTGTTAGCTTGAAATTTCAATACTCCATTTAAATGGAGTATTAAGGTAAATACTGCAGTTAACTGCAGTATTCTAGAAAGAGTTAGGTGTATACTCTTTTGTCTTCAACCCGTCAAATTTTTTCAGTAAAAGGAAAAAATTTGACGGGTTTTTTGTTTTAAATACTTTGATTAAAATCTATTATAGTATTATATATAATAATATAATGAACAAAATACAAATACTCCAATCGATTGGAGTATTGAAGTA
This sequence comes from uncultured Candidatus Saccharibacteria bacterium, assembly GCA_964486155.1. Classification (GTDB taxonomy): domain Bacteria; phylum Patescibacteriota; class Minisyncoccia; order Phycocordibacterales; family UBA12079; genus JAHITU01. The sequence goes on from CAZAKQ010000006.1 coordinate 3,723, forward strand.
AATGGTAATGAACAAAATACAAATACTCCAATCGATTGGAGTATTGAAGTAAATGGTGCAGTCTACCTGCCGGTAGGCAGGTTAACTGCACTATTTTTTGTTTTTCTGGATTGCTTTCAAATCCCCTATTAGGTGGGACTTCGTTAAAATTAGGGGTCGCACTTCAGTATCAACGATACACAGTCTATCTGCCTACCGGCAGGTAGACTGTAATATTTATAAATTTTAATGAAAGTTGATACTTCTAGTTTTTTTGTTTTTTAAATTTGAAAATTGTGAATTGAAAATTGAAAATTTGGAACGAAGTTTCTTGAGGGCTAGATATATATACAAAATAAGTTATACTAGTTTTAATCTAAATTAAGAAAAACATGTTTGTAGACGAAATAAAAATTTATGCTAAGGCTGGTGATGGAGGCGATGGGGTTGAGAGATGGCTTCACTTAAAGGGAAAAGAATTCTCGGGTCCTTCGGGTGGGAATGGAGGTAATGGAGGAGATGTTTATGTACGGGCGGTACGAGATTTAAATGTTCTAAATCAATATCAACAAAAACCAGAGTTTTATGCTGAAGATGGTCAAGATGGAATGAAAAATTCTAAATTTGGAAAAAATGGAATAGATAAATATATTAGTATTCCCATTGGTTCTGTTGTAACTGATTTGAAAACAGATAAAAAATTTCAGTTATTAGAAGAAGGAGAAACCAGACTTATTTTAAAAGGTGGAAAAGGAGGTTTAGGAAATGAAATGTTCAAAAGTTCACGAAATACTACTCCTAAAGAATGGACTCCTGGAACTGACGGAGAAGAGGGAGATTTTTTTGTTGAATTAGAAATTATAGGAGATGCTGGTTTCATTGGTCTGCCCAATATAGGGAAATCGACTTTATTAAATGAATTAACTCATTCTAAAGCTAAAGTAAAGAATTATCCTTTTACAACTCTAGATCCTAATTTAGGAGATTTTTATGGATATATTTTGGCAGACATTCCAGGAGTAATTGAAGGAGCAGCTCAAGGAAAAGGTTTGGGGCATAAATTTTTACGACATATTAGAAGAACTAAGTTGTTAATTCATTGTATATCTTTAGAAGAACCAGAAAATTCTCCTGAAGAAATGGTAAAAAAATACAAAGTGATCAGGGATGAATTGGAAGAGTATGATAAAACTTTGCTTGAAAAACCAGAAATTATTGTTTTGACTAAATCGGATATGATTGAAGAAAAAGAAATCAAAAAAATAATTACTAAATTGAAAAAATTAAACAAAGAAATTATTGTAACTTCTGCTTATGATGATAAGACAATTAAAGAATTTTCAGATTTTTTAATAAAAAAACTTTCTCAAGAAAGTAAATTTTCTGAGAATTAAAAAGATATCGATAGGGTATCGATACCCTATCGATACCTCTGAAAAAAATCACTACACTTTACTCACGGTCGTGAGTTTAGTGTAGTGATTTTTTTGCTTGCATATTGTACTATAACATAATATGATAATATCATATATTAAATAATTATAATAAATATCATGACTACATTATCTGTACCACTAACTCCTAAATTAGAAAATATTGTTAATTCCTTTGTTAAAGAAGGATATGCTCCTAATAAAGCGGAGGTTGTTCGTAAAGCATTAATTTACTTAGCTGAAGAAAAAGCCGTTCAGGATGTTCTAGAGGCCGAGCAAGAAGTTAGAGATGGTAAAATTTTTAAGGGAGACTTAGATGAATTAACTAAAAAAATATGCAAATAAATTATACTGTTAAATTTATAAAACAATATAATAAGTTTGATTTTGAATTTAAACGAGAGATAAGGGAGAAAATAGAATTATTTAAAAATATTGAAAATCATAAACAACTCAAAGTTCATAAATTACATGACCGTTTAAAAAATAAACTCAGTTTTTCTGTAAGTTATAAAATAAGAATTGTTTTTAAATATGTATCTAAGCAAGAAGTAGTTTTTTTAACCGTAGGAAGCCATGATATTTATAAATAACAAATGGAGAGGTCCGACCTCTCCATTTTTATTGTAGTTTGAGTTTAACAGCTATATTAACATTGCTATTGATTTTTTTGTTGATTTAGAGTAATTTAAAGAAAGAAATTGTAATTTTAATTGAAAATATAAGGAGAAGTTATGAAAAAAGAATATGCTTTGTTTTGGATAGCAGGAACTTTATTTGTGATTGCAGGAAGTTTAATTTATTGGAAGGTAGGAACTGTCGCCTTCCAGTTTCTTTGTATCTTCTTAGGGTTATGTTGTTTTTTGGTAGACTTAAATCTTTATCACCGTAAATTTTTTGAGAAAATCCTTTCCTTACTTGTAAAAAATTGTTTGTTTTTGTTAGGAGGAATAATTATAGGAGTAACTCTAAGTTTAAATTGTTTTATTGAATTGTCAGAAAATTTTGTTTCTTTTCAAATATTTTTAGGAATATTTTTACTTAGTATTAATTTCGTATATTTTCTTATAAAAAAATAAAATTAATTTTAAAAAGTTTTTTTTAAAATAATTTTTTTTTTTGATTTTAAATTTCAGCCCAGCGGAAAATATTTTCGCTGGGCTGGTTCTTTTTTTATAGCTTTTATTTTGATATAATCATTTTTAATGAATAAAGAATATAAAACAACTATCGGTTTAGAAATTCATGCGGAATTAAAAACTAATACTAAAATGTTCTGTGATTGTAAAAATAATTCTGATGAAGAAAAACCAAATTTTAATATTTGTCCTGTATGTATGGCGCATCCAGGGACTTTACCTGTAATAAATAAACAAGCTGTAAAAAATGTTTTGAAAGTAGGATTGGCTTTAAATGCTCAATTAGCTGATTTTACTGAGTTTGATAGAAAAAATTATTTTTATCCAGATATTCCTAAAGGTTATCAGATCTCTCAATATAAATATCCTTTAGTTTCTGGAGGAAAATTAAATGGAGTTGAGATTACCAGAGTTCATTTAGAAGAAGATACAGCTAGCTCTAGTCATTCAGGAAATTATTCTTTAATAAATTATAATCGAGCAGGAGTGCCTTTGATGGAATTAGTAACAGAACCAGTAATTGAAACAGCTAAACAAGCTGGAGATTTTGCTCGTGAATTACAATTACTTTTGCGATATTTAGGAGTGTCTAGAGCTAATATGGAAAAAGGTGAAATGCGAGTAGAAGCAAATATTTCTGTATCTAAGACTGAAGAATTAGGAACTAAGGTAGAAATTAAAAATCTAAATTCATTTAGGGTAGTAGAAAAAGCAATTGATTATGAAATTAAAAGGCAGATTAAAGCTTTAGATAAAGGAGAAAAGATTATTCAAGAAACTAGAGGTTGGGATGAAAATAAAGGAATTACTTTTTCTCAAAGAATTAAAGAAGGTTCAGATGACTATAGGTATTTTCCAGATCCTGATTTACCTAAATTAAAACTTTCCAAAATTTCTGAATTTACAGAATCAGAATTAAGAAAAGAGATTCCTGAATTACCACAAGAAAAAAGAGAAAGATACAAAAAAGATTTTGGAATTAAAGAAGAAGATATTGAAGCCTATATTTTGAATTCTAGGTTAGCAGAATTGTTTGAAGCTGTGGGAAGTCATTTTTTGGGAGACCAAAAAATCATAAAATTAGCTTCCAACTATCTAACTTCTGATTTAATGGGATTGGTAAAACTTGCTCGTCGAAGAGGAGAGAATAATATGGAAGGATTAGGAAGGGTAGAAGTTGGGTCGTTTGTTGAGTTAATTAATTTAGTAAAAGAAGATAAAATTTCGTCTCGGGGAGCTAAAGATATTTTAGCTATAATGTATGAAAAAGGAGGTGAAGCTGAGGAAATAGCTGGAGATAATAATCTTTTCCAACAAAGTGACGAAGGAGAGTTGCAAAAAATAATTGATAAGGTAATTGATGAAAATTCATCGGTAGTAGAGGAATATAAATCAGGAAAAGAAGCTGTCCTTGGATTTTTAGTAGGGCAGGGAATGAAAATTTCTAAAGGTTCTGGTAACCCTCAAAAGATATCAGAACTATTAAAGAAAAATTTGGATTAGTTTTCTTTGCCAGATAGGGTTCGAAAGACGGAGGCGCGAAGCCAATTTGTGAGCTTGTGAACAAATTGTAGCCGAGTCGGGGTCACGAACACTTTGTTTTTTATGAGCGAAGCGAAATAAAAAACTTAGTGATTTGGGTCGATGTGCCAGTATTGACAGTATAGATGTTATAGTGGTACTATATGGCAAGCTATGAATGTAATTTAAATTTAAAGGAGAAAAAGATGAAAAAAGTTTTAGTTTTTTTGGTCTTGGCTGTTGTTTTGTGTTTTGGGTGTGGAAAATCGGTTCATACCCAATCTTCAAAAGTGGTTTTTTCTAATAATGGGATTAAGATTGGAGATGAATCTGATAATAATCCGATTATTGTAATTTTTCAGAATCATACTTCTGAAAAAGCAACAATAACTGTAGCTGGTGTCGATTCTGACCAAATAGGTTGGGAAGTTGAATCTCGAAAAAACCATGCTCTGAAGCTGGAAAATATGAGAGGAGATATTTCTTTTCTCTTTAGTTTCCCAACTTTAAATTCAGTTTCTGCCGTCTTAAATCTTGATATAGGAGAGGATACTCGTCGGATTAAAATTTTAAGCGGTGAAATTAACGATAAGTTTTCGAATGAAAACCATCGAGGACTTAGAAACTTGAATTCTCAAACTCCAGGGAAAATGATGATGGAGATACATAATTCCCATTTGAGAGAATTTCTTCGTAGTCGTTTGGAACGAGAAAATAAAAAACAATAGTTTTTATGTTCTCGTTTCAAATAAGGAGATAAAGACTAAACAACATCTTTATCTCCTTATTTATTTTATCAAACAAAAAATGTGAAGTCTCCAAAACTCCACATTTTTTTATACACATTTTTGTTGGTTTATTCTTTTTTTTATTGTTATTATATAAATATAAATGGATATATTTGGACAAATTAAAAAATTTAATGTAATGCAATTTTTATTGTTGGCTTTTTCTGTTTTTCCTATATTAACTTATGCTGTGGAAGCTCCTACTAATTTAAAAAGTCTTATAATGATTGTTGTTAATTTAATAACAGCTATTTTACCTGTAATCATTTTATTAGCTTTTATTTATTTTGTATGGGGATTGACTAAATATTTAAAAAATACAGGAGAAAATAGAGAAGAAGCTCAGCATATGATGATAAGTGGAGTGATTGGATTCTTTATAATGACAGCTGTTTGGAGTTTTGTAGGAATTTTATCGGCTACTTTAGGAACAGACACTAAAAAACCAAATTTAAAAGGAGCTGAAGATTATTTAACAGGAGTAGGAGTTGAAAAAATATTAAAAGAAAGTGAAAAAGAAAGAAAAGAAAAACAACAAGAATTCAAAAAAACAGAGGCTCGATTGATAAAAAAAGAAGATAAAGAACAAAATAGTCATATTCCTCAATGGTTTAAAAAAGCTTTGCCATGGAATTGGGGAAAATAAATTATTTATTAATTAAAATTATAATTCTATGTTAAAGAAAAAAAATATTTTAAATTATTTGTTAGCAGTTTATATTTTTTTACCAGTTTTTGTATTTGCTCAAAGGGTAAATGATCTTATGGGATTAATAGATTTGGTAAAAGGGTTATTTAAAGCAATATTGCCTTTAATGATGACTTTGGCGGTAATTTATTTTGTTTGGTCTTTAGTGTTGTATATGAAAGAAGCTGGAGAAAAACAAGCTGAAGCTAGAGAACAAATGATCTGGGGAATAGTTATTTTATTTGTAATGGTTTCTGTTTGGGGTCTTGTGAATATTTTAGATAAAACTTTATTTGGGTAATTTTCCACAGATAAGAGTTTTTATTTTTCAAAATTTGTTATTATTATAACAATAAGTATTATTAATTATTAATTAAGAAAGAGTAATGGGTTAGTGAAATAACCCCAGTGAAATATCATTTGATTTTCTAACAAAAAATCAAATGCAAAAGATTTAAATATTCCGACTACTTTAGGTTAAAAGTTTTAACTTTTAGTCAAAGTCGTGTTAGTACAAGTCCAGTAGTCAGAGTACTAAAATCTTTTATTCATGGGGTCATACTTTTCTAAACTCGCTTTGCTCGTTAAGAAAAATATGAAAAAAATATTAAGTTTATCTACTTTAGCTTTAATGCCTGTAATTTCTATGGCTGCCATAGGAGGTTTAGAGGGGTTGTTTAAAAAAATTTCAGATCTACTTGGTTTAGTTATGCCTTTGCTATTAAGTTTGGCTGTAATTTTCTTTGTTTATGCCTTGGTTAAATATATGTTAAAGGCCGGTGAAGCTCAAGAAGAGGCTAGAGAACAAATGATCTGGGGAATAGTTATTTTATTTGTAATGGTTTCTGTTTGGGGTCTTGTGAATATTTTGAGAGATAGTGTTGATTTAGATAATTCAGTTCCTGATGTTAATTGGGAAGTAACAAGTTAATTTAGATATAAAAATGATTAATAATTTAATTGGAAAAATTAATGAACAGATAATCGCTCCGATTATTTTATTGTTATTTGTTGGTTCTTTAGCATATTTTTTTTGGGGAGTTGCTGATTATATTCGTGGATCGGGAAATGAAGAAATTAGAAAAGTAGGACGGGATCATATGATGTGGGGAATCATAGGTATATTTATTATGGTAAGTGCTTGGGCGATTATAAAAATCCTTTTAAACTCTATTGGAGCAGATATTCCAAGTAAGCCAAGTGGATTGTTTTAAATAAATTCATTAAAATATTAAAACACTAGAAACCTCCTAAGGCGGACAAGCATTAAAACAAACGGATTTTGACAGAACCAAAGTCCGTTTGTTTGTTTTGTGCTTTCACAGTTTTGATTTTAATGAGATAATGTAAGTAATGAAAAAAGATATTATAAAAAATAAAAAAGAGCTTTCTACAAATCCTTTGAGAAAGGATGCTCTTGATATTTTAGAAAGTGGTTATCAAGCTGTCTTGACTGAAAATGTTTTGACTAAAAATATTTCTCTAAAGGGAGAAACTTTAAAAATCAAAGACAAAAAATATAATTTAAAAGATTATAAAAAGATATTTGTAATAGCTTTTGGAAAATGTTCAAATCAATCAGCTTTGTTTATAGAAGAATTGCTTGGAGATAAGATTACAGATGGAATTGTTTTAGATGTGAAATCAGAAAAATTTAAAAAATTAAAATCAGAAAAAGGAACTCATCCATTGCCTTCAAATCAAAATTTTAAAGCAGCTGACTTAATCAAAAAAACTTTAATTAAAGTAAAAAAAGATGATTTAGTTTTGGTCTTTGTTTCAGGAGGAGGTTCGGCCTTACTTAGTTCTCCGGTGGAAGGAATAGATCCTAAATTTTTAGGAGAAATAAATCAAGAGTTAATGAATAAAGGAGTTGGTATAGAAGAAACTAATATCGTTCGAAAACATTTATCTGAAATTAAAGGAGGTGCTTTAGCTAAATTAGTTTATCCAGCTAAATTAATTTCTATTATTTTTTCTGATGTTCCTAGAGATGATATTTCGGTAGTAGCTTCTGGACCGACTGTTCGAGATTTGACTACTAAAGAAGACGCTAAAATGATTTTAGAATCATATTCTGGTGGGAACTCGGGGTCAATTTTAAATGAAGTTCAGTCTTTTTTAATAGAAACTGAAAAAGATGAAAAATATTTTAAAAATGTAGATAATATTTTGATAGTTACTAATCGGATTGCTTTGAAAGCTATGGAAAAAAAAGCTGAAGAATTAGGATATAATTCTTTGGTAGAATCTTTTGACGTTCAAGGTGAGGCTAGAGAATTAAGTGCAAAATTAACAGGCGAAGATTATTTGTCTAATTCCTGTAGAATTTTTGGTGGTGAAACTACAGTTCAAATAAGAGGAAATGGAAAAGGAGGTAGAAATCAAGAATTTGCTTTAGCTTCTTTAGAAAATTTATCAACAAATATTTTAGTCATGGCTGTAGCTTCAGATGGAATAGATAATTCAGATGTAGCAGGAGCTTTTGTTGATTATGAATTATTTCAAAAAATGGAAAAAGAAAATCTAAATTGGAGAGATTATTTGGATGATAATAATTCTTATGAATTTTTTAAAAAAATGGAGACTCAAATAAAAACTGGTAAAACTGGAATAAATGTAGCTGATTTTTACTTAATTTTAAAGAAATAATTTAGATATATTTCATTTAAATATTCTATTTAAATATAATTATTTTAGAAAATTAAAATAGTTTACCTGTTTACAACGGTCGTATAAAAAGGGTAAAGGTGTATATTAAAAAAGAATTTAATAAATTTAATAAATTTATTAAATTTAATAAGTTATGGAAAGAGTTTCTATAAAAAAGATGATTTTAATTACAATAGCTACAGCTGGAATTTTAAGTGTGGCTTTGGTAGCTCCAAATGCGTTACAGATGATCAAGCAATTTTCAGGTAAACAAAATTATAATAAAAAGAATTATATAAAAAGTTCGTTGGGGAAATTATTAAAAAATGGATATATAAAACTTGAAACTAATAGTGAAGGAAAAAAATTTGTTAGTCTAACTAAAAAAGGAGAAGATCAATTAGTTAAATATAAAATAGGAGATTTGAGAATAAAGAGACCTAGACGGTGGGATAAAAAATGGAGAATAGTTATTTTCGATATAAAGGAAAAAAGAAGAGAAACCCGAGACTTGTTAAGATCAGTTTTGAATAGATTTGGTTTTATAAAATTACAAAATAGTGTTTGGATATTTCCTTATGATTGTGAAGAATTAATTATAATGTTAAAGTCAGATCTTTTTGTAGGAAAAGATGTCCTATATATGACAGTAGATAAGATTGAAAATGATAAATGGTTAAAAGAAACTTTTGGTTTAGTTAAATAAATTTTTTACCTTTTTTGTACGGTCGTAAGAAACAGGTAAAATGAGCGTAAAGGTTTTGAGCAAAATTTTATTGATAAAATGAAGGTTGGGATTATTTTAATATGTTATAATTATTATAAATAATTAATTAATAGTTAAATTTGTCTGCTGATGGCAGGAATTAAAAAAAGAGAAAAATGTTTAAAAAATCAAAAAATATTTTGTTTTTCAATCAATTAAGAAAGAATGATGTGGCTTTGGTAGGAGGAAAAAACTCATCACTAGGTGAGATGTATCAAAAATTAACTAAAAAAGGAATTTTAATTCCAAATGGTTTTGCTACAACTGCGCATGCTTATCATAATTTTATGGATGAATTTGGTTTAAAAGAACAAATCAAAGTAATTTTTAAAGATTTAGATACTCATAATATTGAAAACTTGATGGAAAGAGGAAAAAAAGCAAGAGAATTAATTTTAAAAGCAGAATTTTCAAAAAAATTAGAAGATGATATTAAAAAAGCTTATCGTAAATTATCTGCAGAAAGTGGTGTGGAAAATTTAAGTGTAGCTGTGAGATCTTCAGCTACTGCTGAAGATCTTCCCGATGCTTCTTTTGCCGGACAACAAGAAACTTTCTTAAATGTTCAGGGAGAAGAAGATTTATTATTAGCAGTTAAAAAATGTGTAGCTTCTTTATTTACCAATAGAGCTATTTCTTATCGACAAGATAAGGGATTTGATCATTTTTCAATTGCTTTATCTGTGGGAATCCAAAAAATGGTAAGAGCTGATAAAGGATCTTCAGGAGTAATGTTTAGTATTGATACTGAATCAGGTTTTGAGAATGTAGTTTTGGTAAACTCTATTTATGGATTAGGAGAAAATATAGTTCAAGGAAAAGTAAACCCTGATGAATTTTATGTGTTTAAACCAACGCGGACTATTTTATCTCGATCGATAGGAAAAAAGAAAATAAGAATGGTTTATAATCCTAAAAAAAATGCCGACAATCCTGTTAAGAATATTTCGGTTAATAAAGAAGATCAGCAAAGACAGTCTATTACTGATGAGCAGGTTTTACAATTGGCTGATTGGGGAGTGATTATTGAAAAACATTATAAAATGCCTATGGATATGGAATGGGCTTTAGACGGAATAGATGGAAAATTATATATTGTGCAAGCTAGACCAGAAACAGTACAAAGTCAAAAAGATGTAAATGTTGTTGAAGAGTATAAATTAAAACAAAAATCTCAAGTTTTAGTTGAAGGACAATCGGTAGGTTGGAAAATAGGGACGGGAAAGGTTAATAGAATCTTAGATGTTAAAGGAATTAAAAAATTTAAAAAAGGAGAAGTTTTAGTTACTACAATGACTGATCCAGATTGGGAGCCAATTATGAAAATAGCCTCTGCTATTGTAACAGATAAAGGTGGAAGGACTTGTTTCTCGGGAGAGACAAAAATCTTAACTAATCTAGGTTTTTTAGAAATAAAAGAAATAACCAAAGATAAAATTAAAAAAGGAATATATACTCAATCTTTAAATAGAGATACACTTAAATATGAGTGGAAAAAAATTACAGATACTATGGTAAGAAAATCGGAAACAATGAAGATTAACATTTCTCAAACTGGTAGACATAAAGATAATTATTTATTTTCAACCCCTAATCATAAATTTATAACATTAAATAATAGAACATTGATTGATCAGGAAATTAAAAGCGTTTTAAAAAATAAAAATTTTGTTCTAGGTGTTGATAAAATAAGTAAATTTACTAAGAATAAGATATCACCCAAATTAGCATTTCTTTGGGGGTGTATTTATACAGATGGTTCTGTTTACCTTTCAAAAACAAAAGGAGAAGTTCAGTTTATACAAAAACAAACTAAAGAAAAAGAACAGCTTATAAAAACAGTAGTTATGTATTTTGAAGAGTTGTTTAACAAGAAAATCGGAGTTTGTGTTAAAAAAGAAACCAATAGCATAATTAGAGGAAAGAAAGTTGTTGGTTCTGCAACAGCTTTTCGTTGTTATAGTAAAGAAGTAGCTAAAAAATTTAAAGCATGGAAAGAAGATTTGGTTGTTAATATGTTAAATTGTTCAAAAGAAATAAATCAACATTTTTTAGCAGGGGTGATAGATGGTGATGGGACATTTAATAAGAAATCAAATAGAATAAATATTTTTATTTCAAATGACACTTTGCTACAAGCTGTAGTTGTGAGTTGTCTTAAATTAAATATTTTGCCACAAGTGACAAACAACAGACATATTTATAATGTTCAGATAGTTGATAAAATTGATAATTTATTAAAATATACAAAAAGAGTAAAAGGTACATCCGTAAGAGTTGTTAATGGAACAAAATTACTTTCAGCTAAGTCATTATTTTACGATATTGTAGATATGGTCAATTTAGGAGGTAAAATTAAACCTTATATAAATAAGAATTTATTGATAGATAAAGAGAAAATAGAAGAAAATATTATACCTTTACTTAAAGGAAATATAAAAAGTATTTTGTTAAATATTTTAAAAGCAAATTTTGTTTCTCTCCGAGTTACTAATGGTAAAAAAATACGGACAGAAAATGTTTACAATATAACAGTAGAGGATAATCATAATTATTTTGTTTTTACTTCAAAATTAACCCCAGTTATTGTAAATAATTGTCATGCTGCTATAATTTCTAGAGAATTAGGAATTCCTTGTATTGTGGGAACTGATAACGCTTCTAAGATATTAAATTCAGGAGACAAAGTGACAGTTTCTTGTTCTGAAGGAGAAAGGGGAAGGGTTTATGATAAAATTTTAGATTTTGAAGTAAAAACAACTAAAATTAGAGGATTGAAAAAGCCTAAAACTAAAGTAATGATGCATATTGGAGATCCTTCTCTTGCTTTTGCCTCTTCTTTTATTCCAAATGAGGGAGTAGGTTTAGCTCGTCTTGAATTTATAATAAATAATTCAATTAAAATTCATCCTTTAGCTTTGATTGATTATAAAAAACAAATTGGAAGAATTAAAAAAGAAATTGACGAGCTGACTGTGGGATATAAAGACAAAAAACAATTTTTTGTAGATAAATTAGCTGAAGGAGTAGGAACAATTTGTGCTGCTTTTTATCCAAAAGAAGTAATAGTACGTTTGTCTGATTTTAAAACGAATGAGTATGCTAATTTAATTGGAGGTGAACAATATGAGCCAGTTGAAGCTAATCCAATGATGGGATGGAGAGGGGCTAGCCGTTATTATTCTAAAGAATTTTTACCAGCTTTTGAAATGGAATGTGCAGCTTTAAAAAAAGTTAGAGATGAAATGGGATTGAAGAACTTGAAAGTAATGGTGCCGATTTGTAGAACAGTAGAAGAGGGAAAGAAGATTTTGCAAATAATGGAGAAAAATGGATTGAAGCGAGGAGAAGAAGGTTTGGAGATTTATGTGATGGCTGAAGTGCCTGCTAATATTATTCTAGCTGAGCAATTTGCTGAAATTTTTGATGGATTTTCAATTGGTTCAAATGATTTAACACAATTTACTTTGGCAATTGATAGAGATTCAAGTGCTAATTTTGATGTAGAAGGAATTTCCAATGAAAATAACGAAGCTGTTAAGGTTTTATTACGAGATTTAATCAAGAAAGCTAGAAAAACTAAAACTAAAGTTGGAATTTGTGGGCAAGCTCCGAGTGATTATCCAGAAATGGTTAAGTTTTTGGTAGAATGTGGAATTGATAGTATTTCTTTGACTCCAGATACTGTGATTAAAAGTACTCAAGTTGTTTATGAAACAGAACAAAAATTAAAGAAAAAATAATTAAAGCAACAGGTGAAGTCTGACCTCTTAATTAAGATTAACGTTATTTTTAGTTGCCGAATATAGTTTTACCAATACTGATGTCAAACTTCTAATTTCAACAAAGAAATTTAAATTTATGAATAAAAATAAAATTGAAGAAATAAAAAATCTTTTGTTAGAAAACGAAAGGGTTGGTGAGATAGAATTTACTTCTGGAAATTATGATGACGATGGAAATTTGATTGAAGAAAAAATTCCAACAATCGTAACTGAATTTTGTGAAATAGGAAGTTACAAGAATATCGTTTACATTACTTTTTGTTTTTACTCAAATTCTTATGACAATAATTTAATCGATTTATTGAAAGATTTTTCTAATTTTTCAATCTATGGAGATAAAAACTTTCTAGAAAATTATAATTTAAAAGATCTTAAAAATGAAGTAAAGAAAGAAAATATTTTTCAAATAAATTTTAATTATTCTATAAATGATAATATAAATTTTTTGGCTAGAGAGTATGAAAAAATAAAAAATATTTTTTTGAAAAGTAATTTGAAAATTATAAATCAATTAGAAATAGATTTAACTAAAAAATAATGCAAGTAACTAAATTACATAAGGAATTTGATAAATTACAGAAAAAATATGGAAATAAAAGGTTGAATGCTGTTTATGGTGCGGGTTGTATAAAAAGACCAGATATAATGTTTATATTTATGAATCCAACCGCTCGAAACATAGCCACAGATAAAAAATGGAAAGGTTTAAAAGCACAATGGTTAGGAACGAAACAAGTTTGGAAATTATTTTTTAATTTAGGTTTTTTAAATAAAGATATTTTTAAAAATATTTTGAATAAAAAACCAAAGGATTGGAATTACAAGTTTGCAGAAAAAGTTTATCAAAATATAAAAAAGAAAAAGATTTATATTACTAATTTATCTAAAGCTACTCAAAAAGATGCTAGACCTTTGTCAAATTTAGTTTTTAATGAATATTTAGATTTATTAAGACAAGAAATTTCAGAAATAAATCCTAAAATTATTATTTCTTTTGGAAATCAAGTTTCTTCTATTTTATTAGAGCAAGATATTAGAGTTTCTAAATGTAGAAAAAAGAGTTTTAATTTAATTTTAGATCGAAAAAAATTTAAAGTATATCCAGTTTATTATCCTGTAGGACAAGGTATGAGAAATATTAAAAAGGTAATGGAAGATTTAAGATGGCTAATAAAAAATAACTTATGAATAAGGACACTCAAAAAATATTGAATAAATTAAAAGGTAAAAAAATTGGTATTTTCGCTGATGATTCTAATTTATTTCATGCTTATAGAAAAAATGGTTGGAGGGTTGATTTTAAAAAATTGAAAAAGTTATTTTTAGATCATTGTGATTTAAAGTTTGTTAATTATCATTTAGCTATTCCTGCAGAAGATGATAAGGATTTTTCTAATACTGAAAAGTTTATGAAGAAAATAGAGGGTGATATTGTTTTAAAAAAGAAAGATTTAAAATATATTCCTGTAGGAACTAAAAAAGATAGGGTTGTTAAAAAAGCTGATGTTGATGTAGAAATAGTTTTAGATGTTGTAAGAAATATTGATAATTTAGATTTGATTATAATAATGAGTGGAGATAGTGATTATTTAGAATTGAAAAATTATGTAATTAAAGATAAGAAGAAAGAGATTATTTTTATGAGTTATGAAAATAATATGGCTTGGGAATTAAAATATTGTTGGCATTTATATTTAGATAAAATTAAAGAGTTAATTTCTTTATAAAAAAACAACCCCCGAGATAAATCTCGGGGTTGCGTTGCTATCTATAATAATATCGTATAGAAAAAAAAAGTCAAGAAAATATGTTAATATTTAACAAACAATATAAATAATGAACACAATTCAAAAATGTAACGCATATAAAATAAAAGATTCTCGAGGAGAAGAAACTTTGGAGGTTGAGATTTCTGCTGGAGAATATACTGTATGGGCTTCTGTTCCTTCTGGAAAATCAACTGGCTCTAGGGAGGCGGTAGCTTTATCAGTAGATCAAGCTATTCAAAATGTTAATGAAATTATTACTCCTCAAATAATTGGTAAAGATGTGAATGTTTTTGAAATAGATGATTTGTTGGTGAGTTTAGATGGAACAAGTGATAAATCTAATTTGGGAGCTAATGCAATTTTGGGAGTGAGTATTGCGGTTTTAAAATTAGAAGCAAAAATTGCTAAGCAATTACTTTGGCAATATATCCAATTACTTGGGGGTGCTACCCCCAAGTTGGGAGAGTTTCCGAGGTTGTTTGTGAATGTTTTGAATGGAGGGGTTCATGCAGGATTCAAGTTGCCATTTCAGGAATATATGTTTGTGTTAGGAAATGGATTAAATGTGGCTGGGCCAATTAATCAACTTCAGACTTTATTTGAACAATTAGAAAATAAATTAGAATCAGAAGGAAAAAATTTTATAATGGGGGATGAAGGGGGATTTTCTTTTGAATCTGATGATGTTGAAGAACCGTTTAGAATTTTATCTGAATTACATGATAAATTGGCGATTGATGTAGCGGGTGGGGAATTTTTCGAGGATGGGAGATATAAAGTAAATGAAGAAGAATATTCTACTGAGGGATTAGGAGAAGTTTATAATAATTTAATCAAAAAATTCCCTATCATTAGCATTGAAGATCCGTTTGCAGAAAATGATTTTACCGGATTTAAAGACTTGGCAATCGGATTGCCAAGTGATGGAGTTTTGGTGGTGGGGGATGATTTGACTACAACTAATCCTGAAATGATTCAGCGGGCGATTGAAGAAAAAATGATAAATGCTGTTTTGATAAAGCCTAATCAAATTGGAACTGTAACTGAAACTTTGAAAGCGATTGAATTAACTCATCAAGCAGGATTAAAAACTATTATTTCTCATCGTTCAGGCGAAACAATGGACACTTTTATTGCAGATTTGGCTGTAGGAGTAGGAGCTTATGGATTAAAAGCAGGTACCATGCTTCAACCAGAAAGAAAAGAAAAATATGGTCGACTTTTGGAGATAGAACGAGAAGTGAACGAATTAGGTTAAAAAAATTAAAAAATAAAAATTTAAGTTGTTATTATGGTTTTATCAATAAAACCATAATAACAGTTTTAAATTAACCAACGTTAGGGTAACGGTACCCTAACGCTGGTTTTTTTGTTTTTGTGGAGGTATAATTTTTGGATATTTTTAGGGTATATCTATTATGTTATTATTGATAATAACATAATAGATATTTGGGGTATTTGGAGCGGAGGATAAAAAATCATTTAGATAGATGAATGTCGAGCGACCTTCTTTTTGAGTGATTTTTGAAAAAGAACATTCTAACATTCTGCAGAATGTTAGAATGTTGGGGGGATGAGAGAGTAAAAATAAATTTTATAAAAAGGTTTGGATTTGTTATAATTAGAGGTAATATGAGAAAGGATATAATAATTAAAAAATCTAAAATAAATGGAAAGGGAGTTTTTGCTACAAAAGATTTTAAGAAAGGAGAGATTATATTGAAATGGAAACCAAGATTGTTGAATGCAGAAGAATTAAAATTACTTTCTAAAAAAGAAAAAACTTATACAATTCAGATAGATGGAGATGTTTTTTTTGCAACAACCTCCAGAAAGATTTGTAAACAGATCTTGTGATTCTAATACAAAACCTAAAAATAATTGTTGTGATGTTGCGATTAAAGATATAAAAAAAGGAGAAGAAATTACATCAAATTATGATTTAGAAAAAGAATGTAATTGTATTAAATGTAGATAATTAAAAATTAATAATTAATTAAAAAATATTTATGTTTTGTCCTATTTGTGTAGGAGCTACTATATTAGGAGCTACCGGTTTTATTAAATTATATAAAAAATTTAAGAAGAAAAACAATTGTAAAAAATGTAATTCTATTGATTTAGATAAATCTAAAAAATAATAATTTAATATTAATTAAAAATTTTTATGAAAAAAAGTATGTATATATTAATTGTAATTGTTCTAATATGTTTAGGTTGGACTATTTTTAGTTATGTTTTTGAAAATTCAATTGATTCTCCTGAATATTCTGTTGTGCAGAAAAACAATGGCTATGAAATAAGATCTTATAAACCTTATATCACAGCTCAAGTAAAAATATCAGGTTCTTATGACGAAGCACTTAATCAAGGATTTCGTATTTTAGCTGATTATATCTTTGGTAATAATACTAAACAGAAAAATATTGATATGACAGCACCTGTAACTGAAAGTTTGGAAAATAATGAAAAAATGGATATGACTGCACCTGTATTAATTAAAGAAAATGAGAAGCTTGATATGACGGCTCCTGTAATAGAGAGTGGCGATAACCAATTAAGAACAATTTCTTTCGTTATGCCTTTTAAATATACTTTAGAAACTCTTCCAAAACCAAATAATTCTAAAATAGATATTGTTGCTCAGGAAGCTCGAAAAGTGGCGGTTTTAAGATTTTCTTGGTTTAGAAATAGTAAAAGAGTTGCAAAGAAAAAGCAAGAATTGTTGGATTTGTTGGAGAGAGATGGTATTTCTGTAAAAGGTTTTTTGGAGTATGCAGGGTATAATTCTCCTTTTTCAGCACCTTGGCTTAATCGAAATGAGATTATGGTAGAGGTTGGCGATGAAGTAATAAAATAATTATTTTTAAAAAGGTAACGGGTAACGGGAGGGTAACGGTACCCTCCCGTTACCTTTTTTTGTTTTTGTGATAAAATTAATATAATGAAAAAAGAAATAAGAAAAATAACTAAAAATGGTCGGGGAACTTATTATATTGCAATCCCAAAGGACTTAATGAAAGAGTTGCGATTTAAGGAACGGCAAAAAGTAGTGGTTAAAAAGCATGGTAAGGGGATTTTGATTGAGGATTGGAAGGAGTAGTTTTTAAAGTTAATTAAAAAATGTTTAAGCCAAAAACTAAAAGAATAGAAAAACTTGCAAAAATATATCCAAAGATTATTGAGGATTTGGAGGAAATTTTTAATGAGCCAACTAATATTTATATTGATTGGCAGAATGTTATACATTGGCAAAATAAACTAAAATGGAATTTTGATTTAAAAAGAATGAAACAATTTTTTGATTCTTTTGATAATATAAAGGATATAAAAATATATACAGGAACTTTAGGAGGTAATGAAAAATCAGAAAATAATATTTTGGACTTGATGTCTTGGGGTTATAATATTTCAACAAAACCTGTTAAAAAAATGAAATTATCTATTGATACTTCTAGTATTTCTGATAATTCTCCTGCATTATTACAGCAGTTTATTAAAAAATCTTTATTGGAAAAGTTAGACTTATCAACAATAACTTTCTTAAATGAAAAACTTTTTGATTTAAATAAAAAAGGAACTTTATATATAGAAGAAGAAAAATGTAATTTTGATGTGGAAATGGGAAGAGATTTATTAAAAGATTTTGAATTTAACGGAACGGAAAATTTTATTTTATGGACAACAGATAGTGATTTTGAAGACCCAGTAAAACAGATTAGAGATGATGGGAAAAAGGCAATAATTTTTGCTTTTTCAGGAAGTGTTGCTCCAGAATTAGATAACACAAGAGTTTATGTTTTTGATGTTAAGAAAATAAAAGAATTTGTTTGCTGGTATAAGCATTTACCACAAAGTGTTCAAGACAAACTTAAAGAAGTATAAAATGCCAAAGGGACTCCTTGCGGAGCCCCTAAGCTATAAAATTCTTTAACCTTTCGGTTAATGTAATAATATAGCAACCAGTCGCTATTGTCAACAAAAATGTTGTGGATTAAGTAAAATTAAGAATTAAATTATAAGAGGTACGACTCATCCTGAGGCGGACAGGCTCAGAAATGGTGCTTTAAGAAGTCCGATCTCAGAAAAAGTAAAACAAAATAAATTACTAAAGGTTACGATTCTACAAGTTAATCCGCCGGCCGGCGGAGTTGGACCTCAAAAACAATATCATGAAAATACTATTTTTTTACAATGAGGAATGGGAGAAGGATTATTTCCAAAAAGGGATTGGAGATGGTTTTGAAGTTGAATTTTTAAAAGGGCGAGTACAGGATCATCCTGAATTTAAAGATGATGAAGCTGAAATTTTATCAGTGTTTGTGGGCTCTCATGTAGATGCTTCGGTATTTGAAAAATTTCCTAATTTAAAATATGTAGTTACTCGGTCAACTGGTTTTGATCATATTGATATTGAGGAAGCTAAAAAAAGAGGAGTTGCAGTTTCAAACGTACCTGCATATGGTTCAGTGACTGTGGCGGAATTTACTATGGCTTTGTTGTTGTCAGTGTCTCGGAAAATTTTTCCAGCTTATAACCAAATTTTAGAACAAGGAAATTTTGAAAAAGATTCTCTAAGAGGTTTTGATCTGAATGAAAAAACTTTGGGAATAATCGGGACAGGAAAAATTGGACAGCATATGATAAAGATTGCAAAAGGATTTGGAATGAAAGTAATTGCTTTTGATGTAAATAAAGATGATAAGTTAGCTAATCAGTTGAATTTTAAGTATGTAGATTTTAATGATTTGTTGAATCAATCAGATGTGATCTCTTTGCACTTACCTTATAACCCTCATACGCATCATATTATAAATAGGGAATCTTTTGATAAAATGAAAGAAGGAGCGGTGATTATCAATACTTCACGAGGAGGAGTGATGGAAACTTACGCTTTGGTGGATGCTTTGAAAAGCGGCAGAGTTTTAGGTGCTGGGTTGGACGTTTTGGAGTCAGAAATTTATATGGGAAAGACTTTGGATTTATTAAGAGATGAAAATGTTAGAGAAGAGGATTTAGATACAGTTTTGCATAATCAATATTTAATTGAACATCCTAATGTAATTATTACTCCACATAACGCATTTAATACTCAAGAAGCAATTGAAAGAATTTTTGATGTTACGATTGAAAATGTTAAGAGTTTTAGAGAAGGAAAAACAATAAATGAGGTTTAATTTAAATTTAATATGAAAAAATATATATTTGATATAATTTCAATATCAGTAGTGTTGGTGGTAATTTTTGTAATTGCTTGGAATATTCCATTTGAGGTTATAAAATCATTTATTTTGCAAAATCAAATTTTAGGGGGATTAGTTTTTATTTTTATGATGGTTATAAGTACTGTGATTCCTCCCATCACTATTTTTGTATTAATTCCATTTGTTGGAGTAATTTTGGGTCCTTTTATAACTATGATTTACTCTGTAATTGGCTGGACTATTGGATCAATGATTGCTTTTATGATTGCTCGTTATTATGGAAGACCTTTTTTAGCTAGATATGTTTCTTTAGAAAAAATAGATGAATGGGAACATAAGATACCTGAGAATGGAGAATTTTTTTATTTAATATTTTTAAGAATGATCACTCCTGTAGATATTTTAAGTTATGCTGTAGGATTATTTTGTCGGATTTCCTTGTTGAAATATTCGATAGCTTCGTTTATCGGAGTAATTCCTTTTTCTTTTGTTTTTGCTTACGGATATGATATTGTATTACTTCAAAATAAGACGATTTTATCGATTACAGGGTTTTTGTTTTTGATAGTTATGTTGGGATTAATAATCGTCAATAAAAATAGAAAATAAATATGTTTAAAAAAATAAGAATAATAACTCATAGTGGAACTTTTCATTCAGACGAAGCTTTTGCGATTGCTACTTTAAAAATATTTTTGAAAAAGAAATATGAAAAGAATTTTTTTAAACCAAAATTTGAGATTATAAGGACCCGGGATTTAAGTTTAATTCAAGAAGGGGATTATGTTTTAGATGTTGGTGGAGATTATAATCCAGAAAAGTTGATATTTGATCATCATCAAATCGGAGGAGCTGGTGAACGGGAAAATGGTATTTCTTATGCTGCTTTTGGTTTGGTCTGGAAAGAATTTGGAGAAAAGATTTGTGGTTCTTCAGAAATTTCTAGAATTATAGATAAAAAATTGGTGCAATTTCTTGATGCTATTGATGTTGGAGAAGATTTGTATGATTTAAAGAATCCTAAAGTAACTCCTTATTTATTCTGTGATTTTGTTTCAACTTATAATTTTTTGTCTGAGTATAACGGGAATAATCCTCAACAGAATTTTTTAAAGATGGTTGGTTTAGCAGAAGATGTTTTGTTGAGAGAAATAGAGAGAGCTGTTATACAAGAAAAACAAAGAAAAAAAATTTTAGAGATTTATAATAGAACAGAAGATAAGAGATTGATTGTTTTTGATAAAAGTTATGATGATTTTGTTATAGACATAACACTAAATAAATTTTCTGAACCCCTTTTTATTATTAATCCTAATAGTGAGGGTGGAGGATGGAAATTAAAGGCGATTAGAATTTCTGCTGATTCTTTTGAAAATAAGAAAGATTTACCTTTAGAATGGGCAGGTAAAAGAGATGAAGAATTACAGAAAATAACAGGAGTTTCAGATGCAATTTTCTGCCATAATAAAAGATTCATTGCTGTAGCTGATTCTAAAGAGGGAACTGTAAAGTTAGCAAAATTAGCTTTAGATTTAGAAAATTAAAAATTTTTTATTTATGCCGTGCTTGGAGGACGTCCTTGGAGGACTAATGGTTAAAGACAATTTTGTTGATTTTGGGAGGGGTTTGAGGTATTGTGGGGGTAGGTTGTGGAGATTTGATAATAAATTTTTAGACGAAAGGGATTTAAAATGGATGAAATAACAAGGAAAGTTACTTTTACAAAAGAAGAAGCAGAAGAAATAGCGGATCTTATTTGTGAAGAACTTGGAGATCCTATTGTTGGAAGAAATGAAAGTCTCAT
Organism: uncultured Candidatus Saccharibacteria bacterium; assembly: GCA_964486155.1. Classification (GTDB taxonomy): domain Bacteria; phylum Patescibacteriota; class Minisyncoccia; order Phycocordibacterales; family UBA12079; genus JAHITU01. The sequence continues at coordinate 25,251 of CAZAKQ010000006.1, forward strand.
TGAATCTGTTTATAAAAAAATTAAAGAAGCTTTTTCAGAAGAAGAATAATTTGAAAGATATTTTTCAAGATTAAATATTAATTTCAGCAATTTTGTAGTAAAGCACAAAATTGCTGGTTTTTTATTTAATTACTTAGTAATTAGGGTGCTAAGTGATTTTTGTTGTTTTAAATATAAAAATAGTGTATATTATTGACTATCTTATAGATAGAATTATAAATTTTAGATTTTAGATTTTAAATTATAAAAAATCGTAAAACGGTTTTTTATTTTTGGAATTAAAAATTTATATTTATTTAAAAATTAAAAATTAAAAATTAAAAAATTATGTCACGAGATTACCCATTAGAAAAAGTTAGAAACATTGGAATTATTGCACATATTGATGCAGGGAAAACTACCGTGAGTGAACGGGTGCTTTTCTATACTGGTGTTTCTCATAAAATCGGTGAAGTGCACGAAGGTGAAGCGACTATGGATTGGATGGAACAAGAGCAAGAAAGAGGAATTACTATTACCTCAGCAGCGACTACATGTTTTTGGACTCCAACTTATGATCCAGAAAATACAGACTTAAAACATCGTTTTAATATTATTGATACTCCTGGTCACGTAGACTTCACAGCTGAAGTAGAACGATCTTTGAAAGTTTTGGATGGTGGGGTAGTTGTATTTGATGGAGTAGCTGGAGTAGAATCTCAATCTGAAACAGTATGGCGACAAGCTGATAAATATAATGTACCAAGGGTTTGTTTTATAAATAAATTAGATAGAACAGGAGCTTCTTTTGAAAGATCTTATCAGTCTATTTTAAATCGTTTAACTAAAAAAGCAGTGCGAATGCAAATTCCAATTGGTGAAGAAGAAAATCATAAAGGAGCTGTTGACTTGTTAAAAATGAAAGCTTATTTATTTGAAGGAGAAATGGGAGCTGATGTTAAGGAAGTTGAAATTCCAGAAAATTTGAAAGCAGATGCTGAAAAATATCATGGAGAATTAATTGAAAAAATAGTAGAAAATGACGAAGCTTTGATGAATGATTATCTTGAAGGAAAAGATATTCCCTTGACTGATTTAAAAGCTTTATTAAGAAAAGCTGTAATTGCTAATGAAATTATTCCTGTATTTACTGGTTCAGCTCTGAAAAATAAAGGAGTGCAGTTGGTATTAGATGCTGTGGTAGATTATCTTCCATCGCCTTTAGATATTCCGGCTGTAAAAGGAATTGATCCTAAAACAGAAGAAGAAGTTGAAAGAAAAGCTGATGATAATGAGCCGTTTTCAGCTTTAGCCTTTAAATTACAAGCCGATCCTTTTGTAGGACAATTAACATTCTTTAGGGTTTACTCAGGAAAATTAGAATCAGGTTCCTATGTATATAATGCTTCAACTGGTAAGAAAGAAAGAATTGGAAGAATTTTAAGGATGCATTCAAACGATAGAGAAGAAGTAAAAGTGGTTTATGCTGGAGAAATTGCTGCAGCAGTTGGTTTGAAAGAAACTAAAACCTCAGATACTTTATGTGATGAAAATAATCCTGTTATTTTAGAAAAGATTGAATTTATGAAACCGGTGGTGTCTGTTCGAATTGAACCTAAGACTAAAGCTGATCAGGAAAAAATGGGAATTGCTTTGAAAAAGCTTTCTGATGAAGATCCTACTTTTACAATTACTTCAGACGAAGAAACTGCAGAAACTATTATTTCAGGAATGGGAGAATTGCATTTAGAAGTTCTAGTAGATAGGATGAAAAGAGAATTTAATGTTGATGCTAATATTGGAACTCCTCAAGTGGCTTATCGAGAAACTATTCAAATGGAAGCTGAGGCGGAATGTAAATATGCAAAACAATCAGGAGGTCGTGGTCAATATGGTCATGTCAAAATCAAAATTAAACCGATGGAAGAAATTGCTGAAGATGCAAAAATTCCTAAAAACACAAAACGAGAAGAAGGTTTTGAATTTATAAATAATATTAAAGGTGGGGTAATTCCACAAGAATATATTCCTGCTGTAGAGAAGGGAATTATAGAAGGAATGAGTCGAGGAATTGTAGCTGGTTATAAGATGGTGGATATTTCTTGTGATCTATATGATGGTTCTTTCCATGATGTGGACTCATCTGAAATTGCCTTCAAAATTGCGGCTTCTAAAGCCTTTCAAGATGCAGCCAAGAGAGCTAATCCAGTATTATTAGAACCAGTTATGAAAGTTGAAATTGTTATTCCAGACGAATTCATGGGAGACATCACAGGAAATTTGAGTTCTAAACGAGGGCAAATTGAAGGAATGGAAGAAAGAGGAGAAATGAAAGTTGTGAATGCGAAAGTGCCTTTGTCAGAAATGTTTGGTTATACAACTACTTTAAGATCAATGACTGAAGGGCGAGGAACTAATTCAATGGAATTTGATCATTATGCAGTTGTACCACAAAATGTGGCTAAAGAAATTGTGGAGAAAAGATCATAAAAAATATGTGGCGAAAATTTTCAGAAAATAAAAAAAGAACATACTTAAGAAAATGGTTAGGTGAAACTATTAAAGATGAGACAAGGCTTTCTATTACTAGGCATATTGTAAAACATGCTAAAGAGATTTTTAAAAAAGAACCTAGAGAATGGTCTGCTAGTATGAGAAATTTAATTAGTGCGTATGAAATTTTTTGTGATATTGAAAAACCCTCATCTGATTTACGTTTGGAAAAGCTAGAAAATAAATATAAAAAGAATAATAAGAGATATACGGCTCCTCCTAGAATATAGAATTAAAATAAAAAGAACGGCTCATCTTGATGAGCCGTTCTTTTTATTGATTTTTATATAGGTTTGAGGTATGGTGAAGAAAGAATATGTAGGTTTTGACAATAATCAAAAAACTAATAAATAATTTTGGTAGGAGAATAAAATGAATGAAAATAACAAGAATGGAGTTAGCCCTATTGTTGAATTTGTAGATACAACAAAGAATAAAGACTTGCAAAAAAGGATTGTTGAAATTCTTAAAGAAATGACTTTTAAAGGGAAGTTTAGATTTTATGTTGGAATCCCTCGTAATTTTTTAGTTATTTTGGTTGGAATCGTAAGCTACTTTGATTTTCATATTAAAGTAGGATCAATTGATCTTCCGTCAGATGTTACTTTGTTAAAGATGACTGACTCTCAGATAAGGATACTTATTAAAGTTTCTGTAAAAGATTTGCTGAAAGGTTATTTTACTGAATTAAAAATAGAATATAAAAATCTTTCTAAAATTTTGGCTAAAGAATTAGAAAAAATTGAAGAAATCAAACCTTTTCTGTAGAGTTAAAGAGTTAATTTGTAACCGATAATTCGTACGATGTACGAATTATCGGTTGTTTTTTTATTTTAATTTATTCTATTGTTCTGTAGAACACTAGAATAAAGATTTTGTTGGTTTATTTATTTTTGTGATATAATAATGATTATTAAAAGATAATCATCAAGTTAAAAGTTAAAAAGAAAAAATTTTATAAGCTTTCAACTTTATAAACTAATTTTATGGAAAGAGAAATGCATAAGGGGGATTGGAAATGTTGTGGTTGTGGAAAAGCTATCACAGAATTACCATTTGAACCAAAAGTAACTAATAATTTAACTTGTCGGGAATGTTATGCTTCAGGCAAAGTAGCTCCTAAACAAAATGGAGGGGAAAGAAAGATGTTTGAAGGAGATTGGAAATGTAGTGGTTGTGGTTGTCCTATTACAAAATTACCATTTGAACCAAAAGGAGAAGCTAATTTGAGTTGTATTGATTGTTATAAAAAGAATAAACAGAATTAAGTAAAGTTTAATTTTAGATTTTAAATTTTAGAATTTAGACCTGTCTGCCGGCAGTACCGGCAGGCAGGTTTTAAATTGAGAGTGACAAGCGGAGCCTGTCGCTCTTTTTGGTTTTGATGAATTTTTGTTTGTTTTTTAATTCTAAAGTTCTTAAGAACTTTAGAGAGAATGTAGGAAATAAAAAGAAGGAAAGATAAAGGATGTTGATTTAGTTTGGAGATGAGGAGGAGAAAGAAAAAGGAGAATGTTTTTACCTTTTTTCAACGGTCGTTGAAAAAAGGTAAATTTTGTTTTTGATAGTTTATAAATATAAATAAAATATAAATAAAACAGAAATTTTTGTTAATTATTAAGTTCTGGAGTTCTTGAGAACATTGGAATAAATATTTGTTTGAATGTTTGGAGGGGAATTATTGAAGGTTATTATTTCATTCTAACATTCTATAGAATGTTAGAATAAGGTTTGGTTTGTTGGAGAGTGGAAGGTTGTGGTTTTTTCATTATATAATTATATATAATCATATAATAAAAAAATTATGATAATGAGGGGTGGAGAGGGTTGGTGGTTGTAGAAAAATAGGGGAGATTGGTGTATGATTGGGGTATAATTGAAAATTATGCTCGAGTAGTTGACCTGAAAGAAATTGAAGGAAATGATTTTAACTTAAATGTAAGTCGCTATATTGAAAATGGAGAAAAAGAAGAAGAAATTGATGTTTCTGTTGTTAAAAAAGAGTTAGTCCAATTAGAAAAAGAAAGAGATCAGATAAACAAAAAGGTTGAGGGTTATTTAAAAGAATTAAAATATTGATTATGAGTGATAAATTGAAAGAATATTTAAGACCTTTTGTTGATTGGATCAAGGTTAAGGCAAAAATACATATAAAAGAAGACGAGTTTTTGGATTTCAAAGTTAGGCAAATATGGTGGGCAAATGTAGGTTTGAATGTTGGTTCTGAGCAAAACGGGAAGAATAAGGATTTTGATAGACCTGTTTTGGTTTTGAGAAAATTTGGACAAAGTTTGTTTTGGGCGGTTCCGTTAACAACAAAGCAGAAAGATAGGGTTTATAGAATGGAATTTGATTACAAATCTTATTTTGAAAATATTGAGGGTGATATTTTCTCAGAAGATAAAAAAGGGATATTAGTTTTGAATCAATTAAAAGCAATGAGTAGTAAGAGGTTGATAAGAAAAACAGGAGTTGTTTCTGAAAATGAGTTTGAAAATATTATAAATAAAATAAAAGAGATGTTATAAAAACAAAAACATCTCAGAGAGATGTTTTTGTAACGGTCTTTATCCTCGCGGATAAAGTCTCGGAACCCGAAGGTCATATGTACCTATAATTATAGCGAGCGGTCGCTAAAAGTCAACAATTAAAAGTGTTAATAAAAAAAATGAAAATAAATTTAACTAAAAAGCAATATCAAGCATTAGCAAAAACCGTTTATTTAGGCAACTGGATGGCAAATGCGCATAGAACTGGGAGAGAGGGAGATGAAAGACTTGAGGAGTATAATAAAATTTCCGATTATATTTTTTCACTTGCTCCTGAGTTTGGTTTTTCTGAACATTATGAGCATGATTTAGAACATAACGATGAGGAGGGTTTTAATACAGAAGTATCAAGATTGTATGAAGAGTATGATGAAGAAGCTTTTTGGGACAGTCTTGCTGATGAATTAGGAAAAAGAGATTTTTTTGCAAAATATCTTGAGAGAGAAAGAAAAGAAATGTCTAAGGAAGAACATTTTGAAAAATTGATGGAATGTATAGATAAATATGAAGACGAGTTTGTTGAAAACGGTTTAGAGAGATTAAAAATAATTAATAGTGAAAATGAAAATAAATAAAAATTATATATTTATGGTAAAATACAGGTAATATAAAACTAATTAAATACCAAAAAGAAAAACTAACCCAACTTAAAAAAGATTTAATGCAAGATCTTTTGAGTGGTGAAGTTAGGGTTAATATATAAAATTATGGCAGATAAAAAATTTTTAGAAGAATATCCTTTATATAAAAAATTTAAAAGTGATTTAAGATATTACCATAGTAATTTTTCTGGTATTTCTGAGAGCAATATTCCAAAACCAGCAATACATATGCATTGTGATATTTGTAACTCCGCACAGACTTTTAATATGTCAAATGAATATTACTGTTCTACTCTCCGTCCAGATAATATAAACGGAAAGGTTAAAAAAATAGATTATGTTTGTTCTGCTTGTGAAAAAGGTTCAATATATTTTATGGTTTATTTTTCTCAAGAAAAAATTGATGATAGTGAAACACAGATAATTTTTGAAAAGGTTGGGCAAATTCCAGCTTGGAGTATAAATATAGACAAGGAATTAGGACAAATACTCGGAGATTATAAAGAATATTACAAGAGAGGATTAATCTGTGAATCGCAAGGTTATGGTGTTGGTGCTTTTGCATATTTTAGGAGAATAGTAGAGAGTATTATTGACGAATTACTTGATTCAATAGTTCCGCTATTAAAAGAAGAGGATCTTGGAAAATACAAAAAAGCCCTTGAAGAAACCAAAAAAACAAGAGTTGCTCAGGAAAAAATTGACTTAGTTAAAGATCTAATTCCTACATCTCTTCGACCAAATGATATGAATCCCTTAGGTATTTTACATTCTTCTTTAAGTGAAGGTTTACATACTAAAACAGATGAGGGTTGTTTAGAATTAGCTGATGCGGTTAGAAAATCTTTAACTTTTTTGATTAAAAGGATTTTAAAGGAAAAAGATGAAAATAAATATTTCGCTGATAGTATGAAAAAGTTTTTAGAAAAGAAGAACAAAAAGAAAACTAAAAAATAACATGAGATTCAATGAACAATATACAGTAGAAAATCATATTATTAAGTTTTTGGAAAAAGAGCTTGGTTATGTGATATAATAATTTATATGAAATCAGACAAAATTTTAAGTTCGGTGAAAGAAAAACCATATTTCCAAAAAGATAATTTTGTTTTGTATAAAGACGATAGTATTAATTTTTTAAATCAATTACCTGAAAATTCAATTGATATGATTTTTGCTGATCCCCCATATAATTTATCAAATGGTGGGTTTAGTGTTCATGCCGGTAAAAGAGTCAGTGTTAATAAAGGAGATTGGGATAAATCTAATGGTTTTGATAAAGATTTAGAATTTCATATGAAATGGATTGATGCTTGTAAAAGAGTATTAAAACCTCACGGAACTATTTGGATAAGTGGAACTTATCATTCTATATATCAATGTGGTTATTCTTTGCAAAAGAATGGATACCATATTTTAAATGATATTTCTTGGTTCAAGCCAAATGCTGCTCCTAATTTAAGTTGCCGCTTTTTTACTGCAAGTCATGAGACTCTAATTTGGGCAAGAAAAGATAAAAAAGCTAAACATATTTTTGACTATCCTTTAATGAGAGGAGGAGATTGGCCAGAAGATAAATTTAAAGTTCCTAATAAACAAATGAGATCTGTTTGGTCTATCAATACACCAAAAAATGGAGAAAAAAAATTTGGTAAACATCCAACCCAAAAACCTTTAGATTTATTAAGAAGGATAGTTTTATCTAGTACGAAAAAAGGGGATATTGTTCTTGATCCATTTACAGGAAGTTCAACCACAGGTCTTGCTGCTGTAATGAATGGCAGAAAGTTTGTTGGAATAGATTTAGAAAAAAAATATTTGAATTTATCAAAAAAAAGATTTAATGATTTAAGTAAATAGTATTATGAAAAAAGGAGGAATAGGCGGAGCTCATACAAAAACAGGTCTTTATTTTGAAGATCAAGTAGATTTTTTAACTCTTATTAAAAAGCAAAAAGGATATAAGGTTAAAGGAAATGATATTTTTTATAATGACAAAAAAGTAGCGATGTCTTTTAAAAAATATGGTTTATATAAATATCTTGAAAGTGAAGGTATTAATTATTTAGATCATATTTCCAAAAGAGTTTTACCTGATGATGCTATTTTTGTTATTGTAAACAACACTATGTTTATTCTAGAAATAAAATTTCAAGAAGTTGCTGGTTCTACAGATGAAAAATTACAAACATGTGATTTTAAAATAAAGCAATATAGAAAACTATTATCAAAATTAAATGTGGAAGTAGAATATATTTATATTTTGAATGATTGGTTTGATACAGTGGGATATAAAGATGTCTTGGATTATATTATTTCTATAAAAGGTTGTTCGTATTATTTTAACTATTTACCTCTTAAGAAAATAGGATTACCTATACCTAAAAAATAATTTAAAATAAAGATATGAAAATTACGGAGAGTAAAAAATGGGGGAATTGGTGGTTGGTTGGTTTTATTTTGGTTTTTATTGTAATTGTTGGGTGTGTGGTTGTGGATCAGGGGTTTGAGGCGGAGGGGATGGATGTTTTGGTTGAGCGGGCGGTTGAAGGTGTGGGGGTTGTGCCTCCTTATGAATTTACAACTGATGCTTGTTCGCTTTTCCCTAATAATTTGTTTGGAGTTGATATTTCAGATATTTGTATTAATCATGATATGCAATATTGGGCAGGGGGAGATGCTGAAGCTAGGAAGCTTTCTGATTTGGAATTGAAAAAAGAAGTTAATGAAATATTGTATCCTGTGGGGACTTTGATGTATTTGGGAATTAGAGTTTTTGGACATCCTTTGGTTCCTGCTCCTTGGAGATGGGGTTATGGGTATGATTATTCTTTTACCTTTAAATATTAAAATATCTATTATGTTATTATCAATAATAAGATAATAGATATTAAAAACATTAATTTGTTATTATGGTTTTATTGATAAAACCATAATAACAATTGTAGGGTGGGGTGTGGTATAATTTAATTATGAAATTATGAATAGTAGTAATACACGCAATTATATATTTGTTGATGAATCGGGTGACCCCGGGAAACCTTTTAAAAAAGATTCTCAAGGAAACAAGATCCCAACAGGAGCTAGTCTTTATTACATTCTTTCTGCTGTTTGTGTTAATTCCGAACAGCTGTTTTTATTGGAAGATAAGATAATGGAAGCAAAAAACAAGTTTGGCTACAAGAAAGAAATAAAAAGTACAGATATTTCTTTAGGTTTATATAAAGAGCTTTTAGATATACTTAATCAACTTAATATTAAAATTTATTATAGACTAGTTGATAAGAAAAAATACAAAGGAAAATTTGCTGCGGATGGTAGAAAAAATCACAATGTTTTTGATGAATATAATTTAGTTAAATTAGTCAACTTAGCAATAAGAAAATCAAAATTTCTTAATACTGAAGTGGTAATTGATAGAGCAGATAGGAGATTATTAGATGGTAATTTTGAAAATTGTGATAAATATTTAAAAAAGAGAGTAAATACAAAAACAATAGAAAGAATAAAACATATTACTCATGTGGATTCAGAGTATGTTAACGCGATGCAAATGTCAGATTTGGTAAGTGGAGCAATTAAAGATTATTTTACAAAAAGAAATACAGATTTAAAGAAAGTTATTAAAAGTAGTTTGTTAGTCAAGATTTTTTAGACAAACAAAAAAAGCGGGCACCCACACCTGGGACACACTTTTTTATATTTAAAGTATATACCTATGATAGTAGCATGTCAAACAAAGTCGTGGATAAATAAGTTTAATAATTAATTAAAAAAATATATGAGGACTAAGAAAAAAATTGCGGTGGTTGTGGCTTTGTTATCTGCTCTTGGGTTGGGTGGGTATAAAGTGGTGAAGACTACTAATTATGGAGGGAGGAAATGAAAAGATAATAAGAATATTTATATTATTCGTTTAGCTTGTAAAAGATAATAAGATATTAAAAACATTAATTTGTTATTATGGTTTTATTGATAAAACCATAATAACAATTGTAGGGTGGGGTGTGATATAATTTAATTATGAATCTCGTTAGAGATTTAAAATGAGAAGTCTTTTATTTGGGAGGATAAAGAATTAAAAATTTAACTGGGGTTATCTATTAAAAATAGATTATCTCTAACGGGATGAAAAAGAAAACACAAGTTGATGAGTTAGCGAAGAAGGCAAAATTGGTAATGGAAAAATATAAAGAGGAATTTCCTGAAATAAAGGTAGATCGGGATTATTTTCCGTTTAAAGTAACTGAAGAATGGGGTGAATGTATGCAAGCTTATTTAATGTATACAGATAGAGGTAGACAAAAGAATAAAAATAAAGAAGAAATAAAAAAGATATTCTTTCGAGAGTTTGCAGATGTTTTTGGTTTTTTGCTTTTGTTTGCTAAAGAAGAAGGAATTGATATTGAAAAAGAACTTCAAGATAAGTGGTTTTATAGGTTGGATTAGGAATTAACAATTAATTAAATTTATGTATGGGGACTAAAAAGAAAATTGCGGTGGTTGTGGCTTTGTTATCTGCTCTTGGGTTGGGTGGGTATAAAGTGGTGAAGACTACTAATTATGGAGGGATAGAGGAGAATTTACATAAGGTAGTAGAAGTGGTGGATGGGGATACTTTTATTGTAGAAGGGTGGACTACTTCGCAAGCTCGCAGAGAAGATCAAGATGGAGAAGAGTCGGAGGAAGTTTCGGTGCGGATTTTGAATATTGCGGCTCCTGACAAAGGGGAATGTTATTTTGAAGAATCTCGGGATGCTTTGAAAAAATTAATTGAAGAGAGGGAAGTGAAATTGAGGAAAGATGTTTCTGGAGTGGATAAATTTGGGAGATTATTAAGACATGTTTTTGTTCCTTCTGGAACTGAAGATGAGGATGATATTTTAGTAGCTCAGTATATGGTGGAGAATGGTTTTGCTAAAGCTATTCCGACTGCTCCTGATTTCGAATATAAAAGATATTTAGCTCAAAGAGAGAATATTGCTATTTCTGAAAAATTGGGAGTGTGGGGAAATTGTAAAGAATTACCTAAATATTTTGGAGATACTACTGATATGCCGATTGAGAATCCGGAATGTGTAATTAAGGGTAATATTTCAACTGAAAACCCAACTAAATTTTATTTTTTGCCGAATTGTGCACCTTATGCTCAGATAAAAATTGATGCTGAAAGAGGAGAAAGATATTTTTGTTCTGAAAAAGAAGCTGAAGAGGCTGGATTTACTAAATCTTCAACATGTAATTCTAAATACTAGATTTAATTTTAAGAAATTAGATGGTTTTGGTGTGGGTTGTTGTTTAATTAATTTTTTAAATATGATAATATCTATTTTAGGAAAGTAAATTGTAAATAATAAATATAAAAGGAGTTTAAATGGTTTCTGACACTGATAGAAATTTAGCCCGTGTAATAGGGAACTTATTAGTAATATTAGATAAGTTGACTATTCCTGATAATCCTATAAAAATAATTGAATTAATTCAAAATAAATCGAAATTAAATAAAAGAGGGAATAGGCATCATTTTCATTATAATTTTGGAAAAAATAAATCAGATGAACGATATAGAATTTTTGCTAAAGGTTTATCTAAATACCTAGAAGACTTAGTTAAAAACATTAATAATCCAAATCAATTAATGCAGTATGTGCTAATTTTGACTATTCTAGGGCACGAAATTCGTCATAGACTTCAACGGTTTAAGCTTGTCGAATTATTTTCTGTAAAAAACATAAAATCTATTTCTTTTTTTAAAAACGAGAAAATTAGTTGTCTAGAAGAAAGTTTTAAAAATAAGATTCTTGGAGGAAATCCTATCTATGAATTTGATTCCAAGATTATTGAATTACTTATAGTAAGAAGAGTAACTTCAGACAATAAAAAAATAATTGATTTGAGAACTATTGCTGAAATTATTTTAACTACTCCTTCTTCAATGAAAATTTGACAGTATAGGAAATTCCTCAAGTAAAGAATCTTTATTTGAGGAATTTTTTAAGTTTTAGAATTTGCTTTGGGATTAAATTATGTGTTAATTTATTTGTTAATTTTTTAATGAAAATAGAACAATTTCCATTATGTTATTATGCATAATAACATAATGGAAATTATGGAATTTTAGAGTTAAAAAGTATCAATAGGGTATCGATAAGGTATCGATAGGGTATCGATACCCTATCGATAGTTTTTTTGGTATAATATTAGATAAGATGACAAATATTCGAAAAATACAAAAAAATAATCAAGGAACTTATCTTGTTTCCATACCGAAAGACATAATGAAATCTTTGAGATTTAGAGATAATCAAAAAGTTGTTGTGAAAAAACACGGCAAGGGGATTTTGATTGTAGATTGGGAGGGATAAGTTTTTGTTTTAGATTTATCTTATTAACTTTAGGATTAAAAAGATAAAGTATTCTATAATTCTATAGAATTGTAGAATTATAGAATTTAATAATGAAAAAGGTTTTCTTTTATTTTTATTGATTTTTAGTTTAGAGATCGTAGTTCGGTTCAGTAAGAAGTTCGATCTCAATTATCTTAATTTTAGTCCTTCGACTTCATTTAACTAAACTTTGAGTAATTAGTTGATGTTATGGTGTTGCTTATGAAGAAGTCGGAGGGCTTTTATGCAATTGGCTAAAGGTTAGGATTATATATGTTAATCCTTCAGTTGGTGGAGTTGGATTTCGATTTTGTGGAGACAAAAAATCAAGCTTTTTTGTAATGGGTTTTGGCGAAGCCAAAACCCATATACTTAATACTTAATGCTTAATACATGATACATATTCCAGTTGACTAATTGTTAAAATTTGATAGTATATGAGCATAACTTATGTATTTAAGTGTGCAGTACTATTAGTATTGCAAATTAAAAATTATTATTAACTAGAAAGTTAAAAGTGAAAGGTAGAAGATTTTTTCTGGATTACTTCCCTCCTTATCGGCGGACAAGCGTAAGCTTGCGAAGACGAATGAAGGCGAATCCTTCATTCGTTCCTAAAAACCTTCCGCCAGCTGGCGGATACCTAACACCTAATAACCTAAAATACTATGGCTGAAGAATTTAAAAGAGACAAGCCTCACGTAAATGTGGGAACAATCGGTCACGTTGACCATGGTAAGACTACTCTTACTGCGGCTATTTTGCATGCTTTGAGTCTTGATGGACAAAATGTAAAAATGCAAAAGGTTGACGATATTGATAATGCTCCAGAAGAAAAAGAAAGAGGAATTACCATTGCTCTTTCTCATGGAGAATATGAGACAGCAGAGCGACATTATGCTCATGTTGATGCTCCTGGTCATGCTGATTATATTAAAAACATGATTACAGGTGCTGCTCAAATGGATGGAGCTATTTTAGTAGTAGCTGCAACTGACGGAGTGATGCCTCAAACAAGAGAACATATCTTGTTAGCTAAACAAGTAGGTGTTCCTAAAATTATTGTATTTTTGAATAAATGCGATATGGTTGATGATGCAGAAATGATTGACTTGGTTGAAGAAGAAGTTAGAGAATTACTAACAAAATACGAATTTGATGGAGAAAATGCTCCGGTAATCAAAGGTTCAGCTTTGAAAACTTTGGATGCTACAGCTAAAGATGATGCTGAAGTTCAAAAAGTTCTAGAATTAACTAAAGCTCTTGATGAATATATTCCTGTACCAGAAAGAGATACAGACAAACCTTTCTTAATGCCTATTGAAGATATTTTCTCAATTGAAGGAAGAGGAACTGTGGTAACTGGAAAAATTGAAAGAGGAGTTGTTAAGGTTGGAGAAGAAGTTGAAATTGTAGGAATTAAAGATACTGAAAAAACTACTGTAACAGGAGTTGAAATGTTCAATAAATCTCTACAAGAAGGAATGGCTGGAGATAATGCTGGAATTTTGATTAGAGGTGTTAAAAAAGAAGATGTTCACAGAGGTCAAGTATTGGCTCATCCTGGAACAGTAGTGCCTCATACAGAATTTGAAGCAGAAGTATATATCTTAAAGAAAGAAGAAGGAGGAAGACATACACCTTTCTTCTCAGGTTATAAGCCTCAATTCTACATTAGAACAACAGATGTAACAGGAGATGTTACTTTAGCTGATGGAGTAGAAATGGTAATGCCTGGAGATACTGCTACATTTAAAGTTAAACTTCAAGCACCTATTGCTTTGGAAGAACAACAAAGATTTGCTATCCGTGAAGGAGGTAGAACTGTTGGAGCTGGAGCAGTAACTAAGATTATTGCTTAAATACAATAATTAGCTACTAGTTAGGTAGGAAAAAATCGCGTTAGCGATTTTTTCCTAAAAACTATTAGTTATTAATTAAAAGACTTTTAATCAAAATTATATGGTAGTAAAAGAAAAAGAAACTGTTAAAAAAACAACTTCTAAGAGTGAAGAAGTTAAAAAAGAAACAAAAAAGAAGGCTACTAAAAAAGCAGCAGTGATTAATAAATTGAGAATTAAGGTAACCGCCTATGAACATAAAATTCTTGATCTTTCAGTAAAGCAAATAATGGATACTGCTTTTAAGTTTGATGCAGAAGTTCGTGGACCAGTTCCTTTGCCAACGGCTATTAGTAAATATACTGTTAATCGTTCTTCTTTCATCTTTAAAGATGCTAGAGAACAATTTGAAATGAGAGTTCATAAAAGATTGATTGATATTATTAGTCCTTCTCAAAAAGTGATTGAGGCTTTGACTAATCTAAATTTACCATCAGGAGTAGATATTGACGTAAAATTAATGTAATCTAATTCACCCACCAATTGAGAATTGATTTTTTCAATTTTCAATTGGTGGTTTGTGAATTAATTACCCCTCACCCAGAAGGGTGTATTTTAAAGAAAAGTGAAAATAAAAGTAGTTTTTTTATAAAAAATATGTATAATACTTACTGGGTGAGGGGTTAAGATTCTCTAATCTGCCTGTCGGCAGGAATGAATTTATTTCGTTTTACTCAAAAATTAATTAAGATAATCTATAATGAAATTTATATTAGCAACAAAAGAAAAAATGACTCAGGTTTTTGATGAAAACGGGTTGGTTCAACCAGTGACTGTTTTGCAAGCAGGACCTGTAGTGATAACTCAAATTAAAGATGTTGATAAAGACGGTTATGTTGCTGTGCAAGTTGGGTTTAGAGAAAAGAAAGAAAAGAATATTAATAAAGCCCAAAAAGGTCAGTTTAAAGATTTAGGAAATTTTAGATATCTAAAAGAATTTAGATTAAAAGATATTGGAGAATATAAGGTGGGGGACAAGATTGATATTTCTTCTTTTGAAGCAGAAGATAAAGTAATCGTAAGTTCAGTTAGCAAAGGTAAAGGTTTTCAAGGAGTAGTTAAAAGATATAATTTTGCGGGAGGACCTAGAAGCCACGGAAATAAACATCAAGAGAGAAAGCCTGGATCAATTGGAGCTACTGGACCACAAAGAGTATTTAAAGGAACAAGAATGGCAGGAAGAATGGGAACAGATAGAGTTTCTTTAAAGAATTTAAAAATAATTCAAATAGATAAGAAAAATAATCAATTATTGGTTAAAGGAGCTGTTGCTGGGAGAAAAGGTTCTCTAGTAGAGGTGCATACTTAGCCCACAAGTTGAAATTTTGACTTTGGTCAAAATTTCAACTTGTGGCATGCTAAGTATTACCCCTCACCCAG